>MHWW01000001.1:0-439 GCA_001824275.1 Candidatus Zambryskibacteria bacterium RIFOXYC1_FULL_39_10
TTGGTACGGTGGTGGTATACTTAAGTATACCACCACCGTACCAAATCACTTTGAAACTTCCGCGCCTCGCGATTTTTTGAATTTGCCTCCGCAAGGCAAAAAGATTTTTGTCGTCTTTGTTCGCCACAAGGGCGCCGCCTTCCCGGATGTTCGAAATGAATTTGAGAAAAGTTTTTTTGACGTTCGAATAGTTTTTATAGAAGTCCAAGTGCTCTTTGTCGATGTTCGTAATGATGGCGTAAGCAGGGGAGTAGTTTAAAAAAGACGCTTCCCATTCGTCGGCTTCGATTACCAGATACTTGCTCTTCCCCGCCCGAAAATTTTTTCCGCCGAACTCACGAAGAATCGTTCCCAAAATTACCGTCGGATCAAAGCCGGCTCTCGTCAAAACCAGCGAAAGAAGAGCGGTGGTAGTACTCTTGCCGTGGGCACCGGCGAC
>MHWW01000001.1:451-1231 GCA_001824275.1 Candidatus Zambryskibacteria bacterium RIFOXYC1_FULL_39_10
TCCGGATAAGTTAAAATGGGTATCCCAAACCGCTTTGCCGCCCTTAGCTCGGGGTTTGAAACCGGAATAGCCTGATTATAAACTACAAGACCTGTTTTAGAGCTAATATGGGCCTTTTTATGGCCTGTTTTGACTTTTACGCCCTCCTTTTGAAGCTTTCGTGTCAAACTGCTCGGGGTTATATCAGAGCCCGAAACAGCCCATTTTTGAGCGAGAAACCAGCGCGCCAGAGCGCTCATACCGATTCCGCCTACGCCTATAAAGTGAACAGCTCTTTTAGACAGGGAAGTAGTGTTTTTAGCCATATTTTCAGAATCTCTACTGACGCACATTATACCTTTTGTAACAGATGAATATCCGTCTACAAAAGGTAGCGTCTATTAAATCTTCCCGACCAGCCACTTAATGACATCTATGAACGCCTGGAATATCGCGACGAAAATGTCTACGATGCTTACGATAATCTCCCGGAAACTTATTCCGGCAACCGAATCCAGCCAGTCGTTAATCCCGTTCCAAATGTCCTTAATATTGGTCCAAACCTCCTCCGGGATGGTTCCTCCCGTTCCCAGTTTATCCATCGCCACAGCCAGGACCGCGATAACTATTAAGATTAATAAAATTCTTCTAATCATCTTGCATTAGCCGAAACCGCACTTGTTTTGGGCAAATAATCCATCGGGTCGATAGTAACGCCGACCGGTACCAGACCGGCCGCCGGCGCTATCTTCTTGTATTGTATACTGGGCGCCCAATAAACGCCAAAGTGGAGATGAGGCG
>MHWW01000001.1:1261-18590 GCA_001824275.1 Candidatus Zambryskibacteria bacterium RIFOXYC1_FULL_39_10
CAATAATTTCACCTGTGCGAACCTCTTGTCCGGCAGATACTTTAATCACACTCAAATGGGCATAGAGGGTCGATAATCCGTTGGGGTGCTTAATGAGTATCCATTTACCATATGAATAACAGCTTTTCTGTTCGTCGGTATTGCCACTACCGGTCACTACCCCATCAAGTGACGCTAAAACAGGAGTACCGATACTGACACCGAAATCTACGCCATTGTGAGTGCCAGATGAATATAATCTTTTGGCATCAACGGTGTGGCCAAACTGCTGGGTGATTCTGATGATTCCAAGTGGCCAAGAAAGTAAGCCTTTATCAGTAGAAGGAAAACTATTGGGGTCAATTGCCTTTTTAAGTTGAGACTCATATAAGAAAAGCTCTTTTTCAAATTTTTCTTTTTCGGCCTGCCTATCTGCGAGCATTTTTTTGTACTCTGCCTCTTTGTTTTTGGTAGATGTAAGTAAGGTGCTCTTTTCTTTTTTGTTAACATTTAAAACATTATTTTGGTCTCCAAGTTCTGATTTAAAATTTAGTAGTTTGCTTTTTTCGGCTTCAGTTAGAGTTTTTTTACCAGCCAGTTCGTCTTTGTATGCTTCAAGTTCTTTTGATTGGGCCCTGACCTTTTGCTGAAACTGATCTATTGACTCGTATTCATCTAAAACATCAGCCAGACTTTTGTTGGTCAGAAAGCTCTCAATAAGAGTCTCGCCATCCCTTTGTTGCATATCATTTAATATTTTTGAAATAGCCATAACATTGGCCTCAATTTTATTTTGAATATCGCCTATCTCACCACTCAGATTATTGATAGTCAGGCTAGTTTTTTGAATATTGGTTTCAGTCTTCTTGATTTCGGTTCCGATTTTTTGTTGATTTATATCTAAAACTTTTATGGCATTTTGCAAGGTTTTGGCTTCACCACCGACTACCTCGATCTGTTTTTCATAGACTTTTATTTCGGCATCAAGTTGTTTTATTTTGTCATTGTGCCCCTCAATATTTTGTTTGATTTGGTCTACCGATTGCGCAGAAGATACACCAGTTATACTGAATAAAAAAAACGCGATTATTATTAATGTGTGTAGTTTTTTTTGTAGCATTAATTAGAGTGATTCTATTGCTTTTTTTATTCTCGTCTTACTCTCGTTTATTCCTAAAATATTGAGCAAGGTAAATGGATCAGGCGACTTTTCTTTGCCTGATAGGGCATAACGAGTTGGCCAAAGCACCTCCCCTTTCCCCTCTTTTTCGGCTAGCTCCATAAGACTTGATTGGTAATCAGCATTTCCTGATTCAAAAATCTCTAAAACTTTTTTTAGATTTTCCCTAGCCTCATCCTTACTTTGCTTTTTCCACATTATCTTTTCTGGATCTAATGAAGGTGCTGTGAAGTAGTATGTCAGTTCCCCATCTGATATTAAAGTGTCAATGTCAGACCATTTGGAAATTCGGTCAAAAATTGTAGGACAAATTTTTTCTAACAAATTTTGATTATTTGCCGTTTCAAATTTTGATATTTCCGGATTGCCTAATATTTTTGACTTTATTTTTGCGTTTCTTTCCTCTTCCGGTATTTTTTTCATGTGCTCTTTGTTTAGCCAGTCTAGTTTTTCCTCATTAAATTGAGCTCCAGATTTCTGGATTTTCGATATGTCAAAAATCTCAATAAGTTCCTCTCGGCTAAATATTTCCTGTTCGGTGCCAGGATTCCAACCCATCAAAGCCAAAAAATTTATCATAGCGTCAGGTAAATAACCCTCTTTCATGTATTGTAAAACATCTTTAGCGCCATCTCGTTTTCCAAGTTTTTTTCTTCCACCTTCTCCCATGACATGTGGAACAGTTACATAAATTGGTTGGGCTGCTCCGAGAGCCTCATAAACAGCGATATAATTTGGAGTAGAAGATATAAATTCTTGACCACGAGTTACATGCGTAATACCCATTTCAATATCATCTACGATATGAGCAAAGTTGTAAGTTGGATAGCCGTCGCTTTTGATTAAAATAAAATCATCAAGGGCCTCTGGTCCAGCAGAAAGTTCGCCACGAACAGCATCGATCCATACAGTTCTTTTTAATTCTTTAATTTTAAAACGCAAAGGAATACCAGGTTTCCATTTTGGTGGGTTTGATGGTCTATTTTCTCGATAAAGGAATGGTTTTTTTTGTTCTTCAGCTTTCTTCCTTAATAAATCTAGTTCTTCTTCAGTTGTTGTATCTGCATAAGCATAACCATTTTCTATTAAAATATTTGCATATTTTGTATATATATCTAATTCGCTAATTCTTAAAGATTGAGTATAAGGCGCTTTTGGTCCGCCAACATCAATACCCTCATCCCAATCAATTTCTAGCCAATGCAAAGCATCTCTTAAATAATCTACAGCACCAGCAACCTCTCTCTTTTTGTCTGTATCTTCAACACGTAAAATAAATTTACCTCCATTTTTCCTCGCCCATAACCAAGCGAATAAACCGGTATGAATATTACCTGTATGGACAAAACCCGTCGGAGACGGGGCAAACCTGGTGACTACTTTTGTGTCTTGCATACTCCAATTATAGCAAGAAAATAACTCATCCCAAACTCCCATTTCTAACCTCACCCCTCCCTCTCCTTACCTTAAGGAGAGGGTGACTGCTATTTATTACTACGCAATATATTTATGTTGCGCGGTTCCCTCCTTAATGTAAGGAGGGTTAGGGAGGTTATTTTTTAAAAGAATTGGGTGAGTTATTCCAATTTCTCATGCGAAAGAACTATAGAAAGGAGTTCGCGGGCGATGGTGCCGCTGGCGCCGGGTTTGAAGAAATTTTGAGCGCCTAGCGTCATCTTTTCATTTATTTCTTTGTTTTCTATGATTCTTTTTATTTCGGTGAGCAAAATATTGGGCTTAAGATTTTCTTCTTGAATGACTGAGCAAGCTCCGGCTTTGGCATAAGCAAAAGCGTTCTTGATTTGGTGATTACCGTTGGAATTGGTGATAGGAATGATGATAGCTGGCTTGGCCCAGGAAGCGATTTCGAATATGGTTGAACCGGCTCGACTTATGACCAAAGAGGCGGCCCCGGCGGCCATCCTCATTTCTAGACTGTTTAGATAACCAAAAGGTTTGTACTTGTCTTTGTTAGGGTTTTCTAAAAGAATTGCCGCGCCTGATTCTTTGATTACACTTATGTTGGTCGGGCCAGTCTGATGAATAATTTGATAATCCTTTAATAGATTTGGCAGGATGTCCAAAATAGCATTGTTGATAAATTCTGCTCCTTGAGAGCCACCCATAATAAATATGGTAGGGATACTTTGATTAAAACCAAAAAATTCGCTAGCTCCGTTGGTGATGGGGGTTAACCGCTCTTCTAAAACTGGTTGGCCAGTGTGGATAGTTTTGTTTTCTTTGAAGAAAGGAAAAGCTTCTTTGTAGGAGACTCCTACTCTGGCGGCAAATTTGCCGGCCCATTTGTTGGCTCTACCAGGCACAGAATCTGATTCGTGAATAAAAACGGGGATGCGCAATAGTCGGGCCGCAAGAACCGTCGGGAAACTACCAAATCCACCCTTGCTAAATACCACATCAGGATAGACATCAAAGACATCAAAAAGAGCCATAAGCACTCCCCACGCAGTTTTGAATAAATCAAAAAAATTTAAAATTGAAAAATATCGACGGATTTTGCCCGCGGTCACTTTTTTATAAATTATATTGTGATCATAAAGCAGTCCTTGGTTGTAAGGTGATGGTGCGAAAAAATACATTTCTGGAGTGATGAGTTTTTTTTCTTTAGCGATTTTCTGAATCGATTCAATAATTGCGATAATCGGATAAAAATGGCCGCCCGTTCCCCCGCCTGTAAAAATTATTTTCATGATTGTTTTTTGTTATTTCTCGATATGTTCATTATGATGCCGACTTCAACCAAAGTTATAAAAAGTGCGGTGCCCCCATGACTGACAAATGGCAGAGGTATGCCAGTTAGTGGTAGGACCCCGATCATCCCACCTATATTTACAAATGCCTGAGACACTATCATTATAACAATTCCTAATGCGAGGAGTCTACCAAATTGATCGCTTGAGCCGGAGGCAATTTTGAGGCCTTCTAGACCAAACATTATAAAAAGGGCGATAATAATAAAGGCGCCGACGAAACCAAACTCCTCAGCGGCAACGGCAAAAACTGAGTCGCCTACCGGCTCTGGCAAGTAGCGAAACTTCTGGATGCTTTGACCAAATCCCCTGCCCCAGACTTGGCCCGAGCCGACGGCGATGAGTGATTGGTTAAGTTGGTAACCGCTGGTTTTGTTGTTGGCAGATGGGTCTAGCATCACCTGGATTCTTTGTTTTATGTAAGGTCGAGTAAAAACCAAAATTGCGACAATGGCAACGCCGGCAAGGAGAATTGCCATGACATGCTTCCATTTTGCACCAGCAACCAAATACATAGAAAGGGCGGCAAAAACTATAACTGCAAAAGTGTCGGTGTCAGGTTGGGCTAAAAGTATTGCTCCTAATATTCCTACAAATATTCCAAATGGTAAAAGTCCCCACGAAACAGTAGCGACCTTACCTTTAATTCCAGAAAGCCACGCGGCAAAATAAGCAATGAATGCAATTTTCAAAAATTCGGCCGGTTGAAAAGAAATAAATTTTAAATCAATCCAGCGTTTGGCACCACCATGCTCGATACCAATGCCCGGTATAAAAACTAAAAGAGTTAAAATAATTGAACCGATTAAAAAAACAAAAGAATATTTTTTCCAAATATGGTAATCAATTTTGGCAAAAATAAGACAAGCGATAGAACCAAAAAATAATCCGTAAAAAATTTGATTGAAAGCGACGTTAGAAAATTTGACTTCATCTCTCGCCAAAACTCCGAGTGAGGCGGAGGAAAAAATAAAAAAGCCAACCACTATCAAAATGATTGTCCATATCAAAAAGGGCCGACTGATTTTGCTTTGCCTTGTCGCCATACGCTCATTTTAACACATTTTTATTTCTTCATTTCCTAACCCCCTCCTTTCCTCCCCCTTACTTTAAGTGGGAGGTAACTACAATCTAATATAATTACTGAATTCTAGAATTTTAGTCCCCTCCTTAATGTAAGGAGGGGCGACACGAAGTGCGGGGGAGGTTAGTTCTTACCCTATTAGAGCGAGGGTGATGCCGAGGAGGGCGCAGACGAGAGAGAATATCCAATAACGCATTGTGACCTTATAAGCTGGCCAACCGATGGCTTCAAAATGATGATGGAGTGGAGCGACCAAAAATACCTTTTTGCCTCTAAATTTCTTTGAAAAAACTTGAATGATATTTGAAAACACGGTTATAACCAAGGGTAGAGCAATAATTGGTAGGACCAAAAAACCATAACCCTCTCCCAACCTATCGGTCATAAAGGCAACGACGGTGAGAGTGA
Organism: Candidatus Zambryskibacteria bacterium RIFOXYC1_FULL_39_10; assembly: GCA_001824275.1. Taxonomy (GTDB): domain Bacteria; phylum Patescibacteriota; class Minisyncoccia; order Phycocordibacterales; family WO2-35-19; genus WO2-35-19. Next base: position 6,684 of record MHWW01000001.1, read on the forward strand.
TGGTGAGCCCCATCGTCCCAGTTTCAGACATATAAAACCTAGCGGGCGGAATATTAAACCAAAGGAAAGCTAAGATGCCTCCAGCGACGGTTGCGCAAAATGCGGCGAGGTCAATTTGTTGCTGATAAAAAGCAATACCGGCATAAGCGGCAAACATTGTTGCAAAAACTCCGCCCGCCAAACCATCGAGACCGTCAATCACTCCCCCGGCATAAATAAAGAGCGCGGTTCCTAAAAATAATAAAATAAAAATCGGTCCCAAATAAAGCTCTCCACCATTTAACCCAAAAGGCAGACCGATACCGACGACATCTAATTTATCAAAAAACCACCAAGCGCAAAGTAGAGCGATAACAGAGACAGCCATCAAGCGCTTTCTCAAAGATAATCCTCCTTTGCCCTTCTCTTGCCTTGACCCTATGATTTCTAAATAATCATCAACTAGGCCAACTAATGCTCCGAGTATGAGGGTCGCAAGTGGCACCCAAGTTTGGCTTCGTGAAAGGAAATCAAGTTTGATTGTAGATTCAGTCGGCAAAATATGTGAGAGTGACCAAATCAAAAACATCACAAGCCCCGCGCTAAACCAAATGATGATGCCGCCCATTCGCGGAGTGTTTATTTCTTTTTCTTTGTGGAGTTCGTTAAAAACTTTTGCCTCACTGCCGTCAAGAGCTGTCTTGCCAGCTTTGTGCTTCCACATTTTGTGAGAGTACAAATAATTAGTCAAAATGGGCGTCAGCAAAACTCCGAGCACGAATGCCCCCACCGCCGGCAAAAAAACTTTTACAATATCTATCATCATATGATTATTCCTCCTGTTGGAGATATTTTAAACTGGCTTCGGATAATTTCAAAGCGTCGGTGAAGCGGCCTTCGGTTGAAGAGCCGAGGACGGAAATAATAATAGGACGGTTGAGACCCGCATCATAGGCGATGACCAAGTTGCCTCCTGCCAAATCGGTGTAGCCGGTTTTGGAAGCGATGAGGTTTGGAATTTGGTCAACGAAGTCGTTGGTGTTGGTGGCAGAATAAACTTTTTCAGCGCTTTTGAATTCTAATTTTTTATAACGAGTGGCTTCAAGCATGTCGGGGAAATTTTGGAGAGTGTAAGCAAAAAGCATTGCCATATCCTTGGCCGAACCATAAGCTCCTCCCCTATCAACCGTGCGGTCCAGACCGTGTTCATTAAAAAATCTGCTGTTGCTGAGACCGATTTCTGAAGCAGTGTCGTTCATTTCTTCTATAAATTTATTTCTCAAATCTTCCTGAGTGTAGAGGCCATTCCCCAGATTATTTTCTTTGGCTTCAGCTACAGCGGCAAGGGCGAAAGCGCCATCATTGGACGATGTGAGTAAAGTAAAATCTCTCAAATCACTCGCTTGCCAAATGTCCCCTACTACCAAATTTGAATCCCCTTCAGGTTCCAAATATTCTTGCAAAATTTGTATATTTGAGGAATCTGGAAATTTGGCGCTTATGACGAGTGCTGTCATAACTTTGGTGAGCGAAGCTAGTGGTAAGGAGTTGTCACCTTCTTTAGTAAAAAGTTCTCGGTTGTTTATCACATCCCACACTACCGCGCTTTTGGCTTCCAGCTGAATTTCTTGAAACGGATCTATTTTTGCAATCGCAGGAGTTTTGTTTTTATTAAGCAAAGATTTTTGGCCAATAATTAGAAGACCGAAAACTATGGCTGAGGCAACAAAAAGAAAAAACAAAACATGAACAAAATATTTTGTCCTCATCTCCATTTCAAAAAAGTTTTTTAAATTATTCCACATTTTCTTCTGCTACCGCTTTAGACCCTTCCACTTTATTTTTTAATAATTCAAACTCCGGCAATTCTTCAATTGTTTTTATACCTAAATGAGCTAAAAGGGAGAGGCTTCCTTTATATCTAAAAATTCTTTGATCCTTCTGGTCCAACTCTCTTTCTACTAGCCCGCGAATGCAGAGATTTCTTAAAATAAAGGTTGAATTGACGCCTCTAATGTAATCAATCTCTCTACGGGTTACAGGCCCATTATATAGTATTATGGAGAGTGTTTCTAGGCCGGCCTTGCCGATTTCCTTACTCATTTCGTCTTTGGTTATTTGGTCAATTAAGTCTTTTGCAAGAGGCGCTGTCGCTAGGCTAACTTCGTCTGGAGTTTGGATAAGGCAAATGCCTCGGCCCTCAAGTGATTTGCTCAAATTTTGCAGAGCTTCCTTGATTTCTGCCTCGTTTGTATTTAACAATTGCGAAAGTTTCTTTATTTCTAAAGGTTCGTTTTTGTAAAAAAGTATTGCTTCTATTTGGGATTCAATATTCATAATTTTCAATTAATAATACATTGGGACTCCATTATTTTCACTTTCAATACTAATATCTTCAAAATGCTTGTCTTGATTTACTCGGACCATCCCCTGCTTTACCAATTCTAGCATAGCCAAAAAACTTACAATGACCTCAACCTTTTCAGCCTTGCCTATTCCAGAAAAATCCTTGAAACTCATTTTGATGCTTGTTTTTATTCTCTCTGTCAGTCTTTCAATCGTATCTTCCAAACTCATAATCTTTTGAACCGTCACTTTGGGCAATACCTCAATTTTTTGAGGAATATTTTTGAGCACTTCTCTCAAAGAATTTTTGATTGATTCAAGAGAGATGTCAGAAGTAGGAGAAAAAATAACATTTGTTTTTTTGCTTTCCTTCGCGAAATATAAAAAATTGCCAAACATTTTACCGATTCCTAATGAAAGCTCTTTGTATTTTTTATAGGAAATCAAACGGTTTTCCAAATCCTCAATACTCCCCTGTTCTTCCTCGGAGAGTGGTAAGTTGGGTAAGAGAGATTTTGATTTTATAAGAAGCAGGGTGGAGGCAACCAAAATAAAATCAGCTGAATCAGACATGGGGAATTCTTCAAACGATTTAATATGCTCAATAAACTCATCGGCAACCTGTGAGAGAGATAGGTCGCTGATGTGGAGTTTCCTTTTTTCTATGAGGTCTAGGATTATTTCAAGTGGTCCCTCAAAATCTCCGACTCTTACTTTAAAATCTTCTGGCATATGGCTATTTTAGCATATTTTTTCGACCCCACCCCGTTTTCCTTGCGGAAAACTACCCCTCACCTTGCGAAGGTGAGGGGAAAAATCTAAAAAAGAAACCCTTGCTTTATCGGCAGGCATGTTGCATTTTAAACCAGAGTATGCTATAATATACAGCAGGAGAACACAACATATGAAAGGTTACGCTTTCGGGATAATAATGGTTCTTGTTGCTCTTCTCGTTGGTATTTTTGAGATGAGGGGGGCAAAGGACAAAGAAACAATAACGGATTTCCGGGCACAGATCAACAAAGTCTGCGAAGTCGGTGTGCAAGTCTGGTACGACGAGCAGAAAGACCGTCCTGGCTTTGATCCGGCGTTAGCCGTCAGTTGCATAACGGACGCAAACGGAAACAAAAAGGTCATGTTTGTCCGCCACACACTGGACGGCTACACTGGGAAAACCGTGTATTACGGTGGCATTGTCAAGCCGTACAAAGAGTAACATATACGGCGCCTGTTTCAGCTTCGGCTGGAACGCGGCGCCTTTTTGTTTTTCATAAAAATTTGAAATTATACAAAAATTCGCGACCGCGAAAAAGTGTATAATTTAACATTACACAACGAAAATTGTTTGCATTGAAGTTGCAAAAAGTTTGCATAATAATATAATTAAGGGTGAGGGATTATCAGACTTTTTCCCTAAAATTTCTCACACACATGTCTCCCTGCCTAAATAGGCCGGGAGATATTTTTTTATAGATTTAATCTCTGACTTTGATATGTAGTTCGCGAAGTTGAGCTTCGGATATTTCTGATGGAGCGTTCATCATGAGGTCCTTACCCTCACCAGTTTTTGGAAAAGGAATCACTTCTCTAATGTTTGGTTCGTTTTGGAGAATCATAACGGTACGATCAATACCAGGAGCAAAACCGCCGTGTGGAGGTGCGCCATAAGTGAAGGCCTCGAGCATATGACCAAATTTCTTTTGAGTGTCTTCATCAGAAATGTTGAGCAATTTGAAAACTTGTTTTTGTTCGGCTTGATCATGGATTCGGATAGAGCCAGATGAAAGTTCGTAGCCATTTAAAACCAAATCATAAGAATTTGCTCGAATATTGTACAAATCTTCGCCCTTCATAAACTTTTCTTTGTCTTCTGGATGTATTGAGCAAAATGGGTGGTGAGCAGCAGCGATGGAGCCATCATCTTTTTTTTCAAACATTGGGAAATCAGTAATCCAGGCAAAAGCCAGTTCGTCTGGATCTTCTTTGTTCTTCCTCAGGTCCGGTTTGTCAGTGCCATATTTTTCCATCACCTGAGCAAAAGTAAATCTTGGAAAAGGGGTGGCAGTAAACTTTTTGTTGGGATAAAGAGTTTTTACAAGTTCAGTAAACATAGCTTCAGTGTATGAAAGGACATCCTCTTGTTCAACAAATGACATTTCAAAGTCTAGTTGGGTAAATTCAGGCTGTCTGTCCCCACGGGAGTCTTCATCGCGCATACATCTGGCGATTTGGAAATATCTCTCAAATCCGGCAACCATTGAGAGCTGTTTAAATTGTTGAGGTGATTGAGGTAGAACATAAAATTTGCCTTTATAAAGTCTTGAAGGAACGACATATTCCCTCGAACCTTCCGGAGTCCCCTTCATCATGATAGGAGTTTCAATTTCAACGAAATCATTTTTATGCATATAATCTCTAAAGAATGAAATTATTTTGTCTCTCATTCGAATGTTGTTTTGCATTCTCTGGCTTCTGAGATCAAGATATCTGTATTTAAGTCTGGTATCTTCATTAATTTCCTTCGTGTCGGAGGAAACATCAAAAGGCAATGTTTCGGCCTTGTTTAAGACCTCTATATTTTTAACTTCCAATTCTATTTCGCCATTTAGAACTCCAGCTTTAATATTTTTTTCTGGCCTTTTATTTACTACACCAGAGACAGCGAGGACCCATTCGGTACGCATTTCTTTGGCAGTCTCTATAGCCGGACTTGCGAGCAAGACCACACACTGGATGAGACCAGTCATATCGCGCATATCCATAAAAACCATTTTGCCCTGGTCGCGCCTGATGCTTACCCAGCCCTTGATAATCACTTCCTCGCCAACTTGATCCTTTAAATCTTTTATATATGTTCTTTTCATAAATTTATATTACTCCGATAGATTTTTTAACTTGTTGCATTTTTTTATTTGCGACTCCACTTGCCTTCTCTTTTCCGTCATCTAAAACTTTTTTAACAAAATTTAAATCCTTGGCTATCTCTCCCCTCCTCTCTCTCATGGGTCTTATGAAAGTTTTCAAATCTTCAATTAGTAGCTCTTTTAAAATTTTGTATTTACCCTTGTTTTCTTCATAAATTTTTTCTAACTCGCTTTCGCTTCTAATCAATTTGTGGATGGCAAAAACATTTTCCGGTCTTTCGCCACTTGAATCGGTGACGATCGCCATTACTGCCTTTTCGATTTCTTCATCGCTCGCAAAAAGTGAGATGGTGTTGTTGTAGCTTTTGCTCATTTTTTGACCATCAATGCCGGGTACAGTTTGAACATTTTCTAAAATATAAGCTTCTGGGAGTTTGAAGGTCTCACCAAATATACGATTAAATTTCAGAGCGGTATCGCGAGCAAATTCGATGTGTTGTTTTTGGTCAAGGCCAACAGGCACGATGTCGGTATCGTAAAGCAAAATATCGGCGGCCATTAGCATGGGGTAAGTGAAGGTACCGGCACTCACATCTTCTTCACCCCCTTTAGCGACAGCGTCTTTGTAAGCGTGAGCGCGTTTTAAATATGGAACGGTCGTAATGGTATCAAAAATCCAAGCGAGCTCGGTGTGCTCTGATACATCGGATTGCTTGAAAATGACTGACTTTTTTGGATCCAAACCAATGGCTAAAAAGTCTATGGCAACATCTAAACTAAGTCTTCGCATCTCTTCGGCATTTTGGACGAGATTGAGGGCATGATAATCAACAACGCAAAAGTAGTTTACTCCGCTATCGTTTTCATTTTGCAATTTTAGGAACTGACGCATAGCGCCAAAATAATTGCCGATATGTGGTCTGCCAGTTGGCTTTACTCCTGAAAATATGGTTTTCATAACAAAATATTATCATAATCAAGGAAAAACCCCAATAGGGCCGTTTGAGGGTTTATGTTATTTTTTTCTCTTTAAATACCAATAGGAATAGAGAATAATAATTAAAATGACGTTGGGAATAAATATCACCGGATTGCTCCAAGGTATCCCGTCAACATGAAAATTTGAAATCGGCCACAAGAAAGGGGTGGGGAAAAATTCCGCCGAGTGAGTTGGGATATCAACTAAGATATGAAGAAGCCAGCCAAGAGTAAGTTTAGCAAAACTCTTTTTACCCAAAAACCAAAGTAACGCAAAAAACAAAGCGTAGATAACCAAGCTGTGGGTAAAACTATAAATAATATGAATAATATTTGGGACGGCGACTGAATTAGGTGGAACAAAATTTTCTCCAAACCAAGATTCAAATCTAAAAAAATTAAATAAGAAAAAAGGGCCAAAAGATAAGAGATCTGGGCCCACACCAAAAAGTAATGCAATCCAATAATTTTTTTACTTTTTCTGCCTGTTGCTATCCCACCGTATAAACCATGAGAAAATATATCCATAAAACTATTTTAGCATAGTCTACCCGCTATATTGTAAAATTAAATTTACTAATTTATCTACCCAATACTTTTGAGTAAAAATGAGTCCAAGTCCGATAACTATAATAATTAGAAGAATAATTTGAATTTTTTTCATATCTTAATTTTATCATATTTTGCTTTCTTATAAAAATAATAGATTGCGGTCTTCATCATCGGGCTCGGTGCCGAGACCTTTTTGTTTGAGAGCTTTGTGGGTAGAGCCCAAATAAACCACCCGTTTGCCAAATTTATCTTCTAGCGAATCAATCTGTTTGTGAATGAGTTCGAGTTTGTGAGTGCCCTCTGTGTCTCCAAACAAATCAGTCTGCACTTCTGAATCTGGTGCTAGTTCTTGCAAAACTACACCGGTCGTACGATACAAAATTTTGTCCTTATATATTTTATTTAAATTTTTCTTTATAAGAGCGATTGGGATTTCTGGCACATTGGAAGGCGAAGATAATGAAATAGTGTAGGACTCACATTTGAAATCAACAGTTTTTAAAAAGAAATAAATTTTTTTAGAAACCAATTTATAATGCCTGGCTTTAGCGCAAGCATCTTCAATATTTTTTGAAAATCGTGACAACAAAAAAGTTTTGTCATTGGTCGCCGGATGAAATGAACGGGTTTTTTGAATGGACGAATATACTGTCTTTAGAATGGGGTCGATCTCAAGTATGTGTTCCCCTCTTAGCTCTAACCAAATCGTCTCGTAAGGTTTGGACAAATTTTCTTTGATCCAGACAGAACTTTTGGATACAAAATCTTGTGCTGTTAGAATATTTTTTCTTTTTAAAAATTCAGCAGTCTTGGGGCCGATGCCCCAGATTTTTTCAATCGGTGTTTTAATTAAAAAATTTGCTATATCGCTTTTTAAAATTTCAGTTAATCCATTCGGTTTAACCCATTTTGAAGCGACTTTGGCCAAGACCTTGGTTGGTGCCAGCCCGATTGAGACCGACAAATCCAGCTCTTGATTCACCTCTCGTTTTATACGCAGAGCAATTTCTTTAGGTGTCATCTTAAGTGACCGACTCAAACCGGTGAGGTCGGCGAAACATTCATCAATACTGTATTCCTCAACATCATCTGCGTATCGGCGCACAATATCAAACATTTGGGATGAGTATCTAGCATATGAAGCATAATCACCCGGGAGGATGATTACTTTTGGAAAATTTTTTTTTACTCTAAAAATCGGCATACCCCTTATGATGCCGAGAGCTTTGGCCTCATAAGAAAGAGCTGAGACGATACCTCGCTCCTCACCTGTGACCACAGGCAAACCGCGGAGCTTGGGATTTTTGGCTACCTCCACACCCACAAAAAAAGCGTCTCCATCCATATGGAAAATAGTTCTCTCTTTTGAGCCTAGTCTAGTCATCACTACATTATATGCCTCCAAACTTCTCCGTCTAGTTTATTTATTCAGGCGTATTGTCTTTGGGTAAACCCCATTGCCAGCGTGGCTTTTCACCTTTTTTGTAGCAAATCCAGATGAGTAATATTACGGAAATTATGACCTTAAAAGCAAACCAGTAAGCCATCTTCTCTGTCGGTTCTCCAGCTGATTCCATATCCAATCCACTCCAAATGATAAAAGCGGCAAATGCTAAAATGATAGCCCAACCCTGCCAGGTAGCCGGTGTCCAGCCCCAACCATAAAGTTTCCTTTTAAACCAATAACCCTCGGGATTATTTTTTATGTATTCAATATATTTATTTATCATATGCATATTATACCATTATTTCGAAAACTTTGTTTTTGGAGGAGGCGCCGGAGCTGAGGGTGATATTTGAGGAAGAAATTTTAAAATATTCTGCCAGAAGTTTTATTATTGCGGTGTTGGCTTTGCCAGAGACTGGAGGTTCTTTGACAGAAATAATAAACCATTCTTTTTCTTTTGAGCCGCCGGGTTCTTTTTCTGGCCACAATTTTTGGGGTGGCGGGATTATTTTATTTTCTTTTGCCTTAGCCTTGGCTTTAACAAATATTTTCATATTTTATTTTGGTTGCCAGAGGGCAAATATGGACATGGGAAGAAGGCGGTCTGAAGAATCCTCTTTTATGGCGAGCTCACCAGATTCAATTGTGCCATTTAAGCCCTTAGTCATGTCAGAAAGCAAATTGGCAATAGAGATTGAGGAAAGTTCGGTGGAATACATATTAAATATTACGAATAGCGGTTTATCACTCAAAATTTCTCTACAGGCAGAAAGGAGCTCGGGTAACTCTTCTTCTATTTTCCACACCTCTCCTTTTGGCCCTTTGCCATAGCTTGGTGGGTCCATAATGATGGCATCATATTTCTCTCCTCTTTTTATTTCTTTTTTTAAAAACTTAATCACATCATCAACTATCCACCTGATTGGAGCGTCTTCTAATCCAGACAATTTTTGATTTTCCTTGGCCCAATCAACACTTGGTTTGGAGGCGTCAACATGAGTCACACTCGCACCGGCACTCGCCGCTACCAAACTCGCCATACCGGTGTAGCCAAATAGGTTCAAAATTTTTATTTCTCCATTTTCTTTTTCTAAATCTTTAAATCTTTCAATCTTTACTTCTTTCAATTTATTTTCTATCCATTTCCATTGTGTGAATTGTTCGGGGAAAATGCCGATATGCTTTGAAGTGTTTTTGTATTTTATTTTTGCTTTAATCCTCCCAATCCCAATATCAATCACTTTTTCAAATCCTTTCTTTTGTTCCTCCCTTACTACTAAATACTTACTACTTTCTACTTTTTTATTCCACCAAGCTCTCGGTTCGGCTCGTACAATTTTTACTCCATTTATTTCTTCCAATTTCTCTTTATCTCCCGAATCCAGTAATTTATAGCCCCCCATTTCCCTTGCCCATATTTTTATGTTTTCCATGATTTAACAATAGCAAAATCTAATAAACTTTACAAATTACTATGGTTGTGCTACCATAAAGAAATGGATAATAAATGTCCAAAACTTAATACAAATTTGTGGACCATCGTAGGAATGGTCGCCTTTGATGTGTCTTATCACGCAAAACAATTTGTATTTAGCCAGGACGTTTCTCAATCACTTCAATACTCATAAATAATTGAAAACATAACTCCTTAGAAACATCTCGGCTGAATAGAAAGCGAGATGTTTTCTTTTCAGTAGTAGTTCTTTGAAAGCCAAAAAGGAGAAAAAGTGAACGCAAAAGATGCTGCTCGAAATATCAGGTTGTACAGATTGTACGTGACTTTCAGAGAACCGCTTCTCTGGGGATCAATCCTGATTTCCTTCATTATGCACGTTGGGCACATGTCTCTGGCCCAAATCTATTTCATGGAGTCGCTTGTGCTCCTTGGAACCATTTTCCTCCAAGTACCAACAGGTGCTTTGGCGGATCTTATCGGCAGAAAGAAAACAGTGATCTTTGGATCAATTATGTATTCAATCAGCATCATCTGGTTTTCTTTCGGCAATTCACCACTTGATATGTGGGGTGCCAATATCCTCTGTATGTTCGGTATTTCATTCTGTGATGGGGCGGATTCGGCGTTTCTTTATGTTCACTGAAAGCAGCTGGTCGTGAATCAGAATACAAAAAGATTGACGGCGAATCAGCTGGAAATCGTCTGCTTCTAACTGCTATTTGCAACATAGGAGCTGGGTATCTAGCCAACATTTCGTTCAGATTGCCACTCATGCTTTCTATCCCTGGTGTTTTGCTTTCGCTTGGCGCCACTCTTTTTCTCAAAGAGCCGCCAAGGGGCAAAAAACTCACGGGTGGGGAGCAATGGGGCATGATGAAATCGGGCATTCTGTTTACAGCAAACCACAAAGAGGTGAAGTGGATCATTGGATTTACCACTCTTATTGGAGTGACCTCCAAAATCTGGTTCTTCACTTATAATCCGTATTTTGAATTGGTTAAACTTGATTTGAGATTGTATGGAATTGTCTTCTTCGCTCTCAATATCATCGCTTGGTTCTTCAGCAGATATGCTCATAGAATCAGCGGCAGGTTTACAGAGAGGTCGATTTTGATTCTCATGGTGTTCTTGATCGGACTGCCAATTCTTTTCATGGGTTCAGTGGTATCTGTGGTTTCTGTCTGTATGGTCTTCCCTCAAAACATTGTACGTGGATTTATGCGTCCGTTCTTTGGGGAATTCCTTAACAGACATTTAAACTCTGAAAATAGAGCGACGGTGATATCAGTTCAGCAGTCTGTTGGTGGACTGGCTCAGTTCGTGGCATTGGGTGCATTTGGTTTTCTTCTCAAGTCTTGGGGATTAGCCTTATGTCTTCAAATTTTAGGAGTGGCAGTTCTAGGATTGGGCATCAAAGCTATTCTCAAGTACAAAAAAATATTTGGCTAGATGCCAAAAGGCAGTCATTAATTTGGCTGCCTTTTTTTAGTTAGAATTTTAATTATACCTTTCGTACGAATTAGATAATAGATAATATTTGCGAGATAATGCTACTCGGTTTTGACGATAATGAGTAATACATGGTTAACCCATGCTGTTCCCTATCGACAATGCCAACAGTGTATAAAATTGAAAAATGTTTTGAGGTTGATCTGAATGATAATTTTATTTGGCTAGCCATGTTACCCATAGAAATTTTATTTCTCTTTTTGAGAATTTTTAGCATCAATATTCTACGCCTATTAGAAAAAGCTTTTAGTATTTTTTCCAACTCTTTTTCATCCATATTCTCTATTATACCATTCGTACGAATAAGATAATCAGGAAAAGGGGAAATGAAAATTACAAAAACAAGCGGACGAGGCGGAGGTCATCGTAGGAGTATTTGGCGCCGAGCTCGGCTTTGACGGGTGCCAGTTTGTACATTCCCCCGTCGCTTGTGCCGACTTTGCGAAAGGCGTTCCAGATTTCTTTAAATTTATTTTTGGAAATATTACTTTGCAAGTTGTAAATATTATATTTGGGTTCAGACTCCTTAATTTGCTCTATGTGATCTAGTATGGTGCCAAGCTTCAGTCCCCTTTTGTTTACAATCTCTTTGAGACTCATTCCTTCATCTAACATTTTTTTGGTTTCGCTCACGGTGTCCCCCTTCTTCTCTTTGATTTTGGTTCCTCGTATTTTATCGGCGAATTCACGATGCATTTTGTTGAGTTTTTCCCCGCCCATTGTACTTATGTGAAATGAATTGGTTTTGGAGAGATTGCGAAATTTGCGATCAAATT
>MHWW01000002.1:0-10679 GCA_001824275.1 Candidatus Zambryskibacteria bacterium RIFOXYC1_FULL_39_10
AAAATATTTCAACACTTATTTTAAAGGCAACTGTAGTGGTTTTGGGGCTCATAGTTATTGCCCTATGTATCTTTGCTCTGCCTTCAATGTGGAAAGGAGGCTCAATCGAGTTTGCTGAAGCATCTTATGCAGTCAAACTCGTTGTAATCGGATTGTACGCGACGACTGTGCCGTTTTTTATCGCACTTTGGCAGGCTTTAAAACTTTTACATTATATTCGCAAAGATATGGCATTTTCAGATTTGTCGGTAAAAGCATTAAAAAATATAAAATACTCTGCGATCATAATTGGCGTTTTGTATATGAGTGGTGAACCACTTCTATTTCCTATTGCTGACGCAGATGACGCTCCGGGTCTCGTAGTAATCGGATTTGCCATTGCCTGCGCTCCCTTTGTCATCGCCGCCTTTGCAAATGTATTTCAAAAAATTTTACAGGATGGGATTGAAATAAAAAACTAGTCAGCCCATCTCTCTCTTAATTTCTGAGCGTATTCAATAATTTCTTCAAAAGAAATACCGATTTCTTCTGCTACCTGCTCCAGATAAGCTGAAGCATCTTAATCTTCTTCATACAACTCAGCGAAAGTTATAATATCGGAAAATATGTCATCCGAGTTCATTTCTTCGCTTTGAGCAAGCCCCTCAATCATCTTATCAATCTCTCCTTCCCTACTTTCAAAATTTTGTCCTTCCATATTTATGATTTTATTTTTTTATAAATAATTATTTATTAGCTTTAATCTTTAATTAAAGCTTCTTTTTTAATTCGTGGCCACTTTTTTATTTCGGCTTCTCTTTGTCGAGCTTCTTTAAGAGTTGGAAAGATTTCTGAATATAATAACTTAACAGGCCTTCTTATTTTTGTATAATGAGCACCAGATTTTGATTTATTGTGCTGGTCAAATCTGCGTTCCAAATTATTAGTACAGCCGACATAAAGTGATTTGTCGGCACATTCAAGAATGTAAATAAAGTGAGACATAAAGATACTGGTCCTTCGCTTCGCTACGACTACGCTCAGGACGCTGAAATTTTATAGTCACTGCGTTCCTTAAAATTTCGCGGCTGCGGGACTTGGATTCGAACCAAGGTGACGACTTTCAGAGAGTCGCATCCTACCGCTAGATGATCCCGCACTTGTCCCGCCAAAGCTATAGAGAAGGCGGAATGTATTCACAATACCTAAAAAATGACATTTTTTCAACAAAAAAGAGCGCCAGCCTTCGGAGGGGAAGGACTGGCGCTAAGTGGCCGGGAGGCCACGCAATGAGGTGTTTACTTGACTGTACAACCTAATCTCATTGTACAGTTAGCAAAAATAAGTGCAACTAACCCTAATCAAACAATGTGGCCTTCTTCTTTTTCTCATCTAAACAGGCTTCAACGAATGCTGAGAAAAGTGGATGAGGGTGAAGAGGGCGAGCTTTGAATTCGGGGTGAAATTGGGTACCGAGGAGGAATGGATGGACTGATTTGGGCAATTCAGCAATCTCCATAAGCCTATTGTCAGGTGATGTGCCGGAAAAAATCATTCCGCCTTTTTCTATTTCTGCAATATATTCCGGATTAACTTCATAACGATGTCGATGTCTTTCAGAAATATTTAAGGTTCCATCCTCCTTCGCTAAAGCTTCTGCGGACAAGTAAGCATTAAAAGCATGAGTACCTTTTTTCAAAACTGCTGGGTAGGCGCCGAGGCGCATCGTAGCTCCGTATTTATTTTCTTCCAAAAGCTTTTTTTGCTCTGGCATAATATCAATAACCAGTCTTGAAGACTTCGGATTTACTTCAGTCGTATGCGCGTCAGCCCAACCCAAAACATTGCGACAAAATTCTATGACCGCGAGTTGCATACCATAACAAAGTCCTAGATACGGAATTTTATTTTTGCGAACATATTCAATCGCCATAAGCACTCCCTCTATGCCGCTCTCACCAAAACCGCCCGGCACAATAACGCCATCATAATTTTTGAGCTCTGATACTTTCCTACCGCCCGTCTCGTATTCTTTGGAATTTATCCAAGTCAATTTGATTTGCGCTCCTGCCCAGTATGAAGAAAACTTAATGGCCTCAATTACTGAAACATAAGCATCAGAGAGCACAAAGTCCCCCGTATCAAAATACTTGCCGACGACCGCCACCTCAAGCTCCTTTTTACCATTTTGGGATTTTTGAACAAACTTTTTCCATTCTTCCAGTTCCCCATTGTGCGATTTGGTGCGCATATGCAAAGTTTTCAAAATGACTGAACCAATTTTATCTTTTTCAAAATTTAAAGGAACATCATAAACACTTTTGATATCAGGAGCGGAAATAATATTTTCTACCGGCAGAGCACAGGCCATAGCGATTTTCTCTTTTCTTCTCAAGTCAAGTGATTGGACGCCGCGAGCAATAATCATATCTGGTTGAACCCCATATGAATTGAGTTGTCTGACCGCATTTTGAGTCGGTCTGGTTTTCATTTCCCCCAATGAACCCGGTACTGGCAAATATGAGACCATCACAAACATCACATCTTGAGGATATTTTATTTTTAAAGTTCTGGCCGCTTCAATAAAAAGAATGTTTTGATAGTCACCAATCGTGCCACCGATTTCAATAAGTGATACATCTGATTCGTGATTGTCAGCTGCCTTCTTCCACCTACGGATAATTTCTTCGGTAATATGAGGAATAGCCTCTACACATTTACCCCTAAACCCTAGACTTCGCTCCTTTTCAATCACATGTTTATATATCATGCCCGAAGTCATATAGTCGTCAGGAGAGAGGCTCATCTCTAAAAATCTTTCATAATTTCCCAAGTCCTGATCAGTTTCAAGGCCAGAGTCTAGCACAAAAACTTCACCGTGCTCAGTCGGGTTCATATTCCCAGCATCAACATTTAAATAAGGGTCAACCTTGATGGGGTTGACCTTGAAGCCCTTGGACTGCAAGATTTTACCCATTGAGGATGAGGCGATACCCTTGCCTACTCCAGACATAACTCCTCCAACTACAAATATGTATTTATGATTTTTCTTTTTCATCCCGTTAGAGTTTTTGATTATCTTATAATACTGAATAATATATCTAACCGCATAATAAATTTATTACCCTCTTGTCTGTATGTAAAACTCTAACGGGATTCATTTCCCTAGTATCTACAGCTTCAAGTACTTGCGAACTGCTAGGAAACTCGACACCGCCCCGATAGCCACCCCTGATCCAACAACAATGAAAAGAATCTGGAAAAAATTGCTCAAATAATAACTAAAAATATTGAACCCAATAAAAAAGTTTTCGGTCGTGCCACCAAGCCAGTATGATATCGGCAAAAACAGAATCATCGTGATAAAGCCGGAAAACAAACCTACCAAAACACCAGTAACCACAAATGGGCCCCTAACATAATTTTTGGAAGCTCCCACAAGTTGCATTACCGATATTTCTTCACGAGATATGAAAATGGTCAACCGAATCGTATTGAGGGTAATCATGATAGAAACCAAAACCAAAGCGAGAGAGAGCACAAGCCCCAAACGCTCAGCTGAATTGATGATGCGGGAAAGTTTGTCTATCGCTACTCTATTTTCAAAATAATTAATTTTATCAATTATTTTCTCCCCTTCGGATGAAAGGATATTTTCTTCATTCAAAAAATTGGCAATGCCTTCATATTGAGAAGGCTCTTTGGCTTTGATGTTTAAAGTTGCACCAAGAGGGTTATCACCGAGCTCTTCAAGTGCTTGGATAGTGATCTGATCATTTTCATGCCTTAATCTGAAATTTTCAAGCGCTTTCTCCCGGCTGGTGTATTCAACACTTAAAACTTCGGGTAAGCTTTCTATTTTAGTTTTGAGAGCCAAAATGTCGTTTTCTACACTGGTGGTGACGAGGTAGACATTGATGTCAACTTTGTTGCGCAGCTCCTCCATAGTGATGTTTAAAATGGCGCTAACAAATATAGCCGAACCAATAACCGACAATGTCACCACCATCACCAAGACCGAAGCGAGAGAAACATAACCACTTCGCCAAAAATTAAAAAAACCAGCCTTAGCGACTCTTCTTAATTTTGTTTTAAATAATTGTTGTTCCATCCCGTTAGAGTTTTTGATTACTTTATAAAATTATTTAATATATTTATCTGCATAATAACATTTTTACTTTAATTATTTTGTGTAAAACTCTAACGGGATCCATCCCTATAAAATATATTTGCCTGCTATATCATCTCTAATAACTCGACCGTCTTGCATTGTGATAACTCGCCTGCCGATTGAATCAATAACTCCCTTGTTGTGAGTGGTGAGTATGACGGTCGTGCCAAGGTCATTTATCTTTTTTAATATCTGAACAATATCATAAGTGTTGGCTGGGTCTAGATTGCCTGTGGGCTCGTCTGCGATTATTATATCAGGTTGATTGACGATAGCTCGAGCGATAGCCACCCTCTGCTTCTCACCACCTGAAAGCTCGCTAGGAAAGTTCCAAATTTTATTACCCAAATCTACCAACTCCAAAACATGAGGGACATCGGACTCAATCTCCTCATCTGGTCTGCCGGCCGCCTCCATAGCAAAGGCGATATTTTCATATACAGTTTTATTGGGCAAGAGTCGGAAATCTTGGAAGACCGCGCCAATTTTCCTTCTCACGAGATTTATTTCTTCTCCACTCAGGGTGTGAATATCAGTATCAAAAAACGAGACCTTGCCTTCAGTCGGCTTATCTTCTGCCAAAAGCATTTTGAGGAGAGTAGTTTTGCCCGCACCCGATGGTCCCACGATTGAAACAAATTCGTTGGGATTTACCACAAAGGAAACTTTGTCCAAGGCGATGCAGTCCTCGTTATATTTTTTTGAAACATTATCAAAAATTATCACTCCCTTATTATACTACATTTGAAATTTTTACAAACCATCCATCTTAATTCGACCCCACCCCATCCGCCTTGCGGCGTCTTGCCCCTCACCTTGTCAAGGTGAGGGGCGGCATTCCGAAGGAATACGGGGTGGGGTCAGAAAATCAAGTAATAAAAGCTCGCGTCGGAATAAAATCCGTACGCGAGCAATAAGGAAGATGATCTAGAATGCATTCCCAGAACCAGGGTGGCATGAACCATGATAGTCCCCACCTGATGACCTTGTAAAACCTCTTGTCGAGATTGCCCTTAACGGTGGTGAATATCTCGTAATGTGAATGGGGTTTTTTCCAAGTCCGATTCTTCGCAATGCCTCCTCTTGTATTTCTTCATCGGTCGCTACCCTGAGAACCGGCTTGTCCTTGGCCCAACGGCACCAAGATTTTAAACACATCTTTCCATAGCGATTTTCTCCCTTCCACTTCTCTGCTTCTTTTCTCACTTTTCTCCATTCCACCACTTCAATCTCACGATTGTTAACATATCTGTGCTGGCGTTCCATAATTGTCCTGTCGCCAACCACATCACCGCCAATTTGAGGATCTAGTCTTGGATCTCGGTCTGCCACAAAGAACTCCTTTCTTCTGATAACAATCATATTACTCTACTCTTGACAAGTCAAGTATTTTATGTACCAGTATGTTTTACAAATTTTTTGTCAAGTTTTTGTCAAAATATGGCTTTGTTTAAGGATAAAATTAAATATTTATTTTGAAGCAAAAATAATTACAGACTTTTTTCAGCCTCTATAAACTCATCTAGGTACCCTTCTTCGAGCACTTTATCCACATCTGAGGTTTCCACATTGGTACGATGGTCTTTGACCATTTTGTATGGGTGGAGGACATAAGAGCGAATTTGGTTGCCCCAAGCCACTTCAGTCGTTTTGCTTATATACATATTTTCTTGCTTTTCTATCCTCTTTTCTTCCAACGCTTTGAATATTTTACCCTTGAGGACTGCCAAAGCTTTTTCTTTATTTTGAGCCTGACTCCTCTCCCCATCGGCTTGGGCAGAGAGGTTGGTGGGAATATGCACAATCCGAACGGCCGTCTCTCTTTTGTTTACATTTTGGCCACCCGGACCGCTTGATCTAGAAAGTTCAACTTTCAATTCACTTTCATCAAGTTCAATATCATTTAAATTATTTTTATCAAATTTAGGAATTACTTCTACCATTGAAAAAGATGTGTGCCTTTTGGCATTGGCATTAAATGGAGAAATGCGCACCAATCTGTGTACCCCTGATTCGTTACGGAGTGTTCCATAGGCCTTATTACCAGCAATTTCGACCGTTATATTCCTATACCCCCCATTATCATTTTGATTTTCGTGCAAAATAGAATAGCCCCAACCTTTATTTTCAAAATATTTAAAATACATTCGGAGGAGCATTGCCGAAAAATCTTCAGAGTCGTCACCGCCGGCACCCGAAAAAATAGTCATGACCGCATCCCCTTTATCATATTGCCCTACCCCTTCTAGTTCATCTTTTAATTTTTGAATTTCTTTGATGATGGCCTGCGCCCGAACTTTGTCATCCCAAAACTCCGGTCGCCCCATCGCTTCTTCAAATTCCTTTATTTTTTGCTCTATTTGTGTTTTTTCGCTTTCCATTTGATTTAGTGAAATCATATCGAGCGATACATCGATTAGAGTTCGATCAAAGTATACCAAAATAAACAAAAAACCGCAGGAGAAACAAGGCCCTTGAATTCGCTCGCCACGAACCCACCTTGCTTCTCCTCACGGTTGACAGAGGCCTCTCTGGGAGTTGTCAATTCTCAGGGCCTAACTAATTTAGAGTATATCACATAATAAAATAAGGGGTCTGACATTGCTGCCTGACCCCTCGTATGATTGCGGGGACCACAAGTCCCCTCTCCGGTGGGAAAACCTTGATTCTGCCCTTACTTGAGGTGAGGCTTTCAAGAACTTTCCGTTACCTATATCTTATACCAGTTATTATTTTTTTGCAAGCCTCGCCTGTGGATAGCAATTTAACCAATAGAAAACCCCTTGAATGCAAGTTTTCCACCGGAGAGATGGAGATACTGGGGTTCCACGCCATGCTCCTTCTCCCGTCCGATAAAATCACGCAAACAAGGGGTCGTGAGATATATGATACTCCTCAAAATTACTTTGTCAACTAAAATGAGCCGACTGTCGGACTTGAACCGACCACCTGCGGTTTACGATACCGCTGCTCCCCGCCTGCCTATGCCTGAGCCCCCTATCAGAATCGAACTGATGTTCGTGGTTTACGATACCACTGTTTTGCCACTAAACTAAAGGGGCTTAGGCGATGGCGGGCAGGTACCAGATGAGCTAAGTCGGCCTTGGAATACTTTTCAGAATAACATAAAAATTTGGAGCCTGGGGAGAGAATCGGACTCTCGACCTCCGTCTTACCAAGACGGCGTTCTGCCACTGAACTACCCAGGCTTACTTGAAAGATAGTATCATATTTCACACACCCTGTTCAATTCGACTAAATCTTCAGCAGATAAATTGGGGGAAACCTCGGCGTTGATACCGGTCAAATAATACATTATTGATTTGGGGTTTTCAGTGTGATCCATACCGAGCGCATGACCAAACTCATGCGATAGGGCCAAAATCAAATCTTTTTTGTTTCCAAATTGATATACATTTATCTCTTCCTCTCGAGTAAATGATGAATTACTTTTGTATTCGGCCTGATTAAACTCTAAACCCTCACCATATTTTTTATTATAACTTTTGGCTATATTATTGTATTCAGCCGCTTTTAGATTGCGCTCTTCTAAAAGAGTATTGAGCTCTCTTGCCATACTATTCATTGACATGACTTCGCTGTTTAGCTTTTGAGATTCAGCATTTAAATAAATTCTTTCTGCTTCCAGATCTCTATAAACACCCTCGGGCGCTCCCCCTTTATCATTCCAGAGAGCTACTTTTTTATCATAATCTGATTTTCTTTCATTAAAGACTGAGAGTCTTTGTTCGTAAGCGGAAACCTTATTATCGTATTCATCTTTAAAAAGATTAAAACGCGAATCAAGATTTCTGAAAGCTTCTTCAACTGCAAAGAGGCCGAATTCGGTTTTTTGTTTTTGGATGGTTGTGACCTGTCTCTCGTCGTATATGAGATTAATCTTAAAATCAGCTCCTGGTTTATAAACGAAGACATCTCTACCCAAAGCTTTTTCCCACACCTTTTCTGATTCTTCAATATAGATTTTGAATTCACTTTCTGAGACACCAAACTGAGTATCAAATCTGCCAATACTATATTCTATCGTCCTATCACAGAAACTCCGACTATTTTGGTAAACAAAATAAGTTGAATATCCTATTAGAATAAAAAGAAACAAATACTGTAATACTTTTTTCATTACAATTAAATTTAGGAAGTTATTTGAGAACAGTGAGCGCATCTTTTGGCGCTTACTGGTATTTCACTTAAACACTCATTGCATTTTTTGGTAGTGGGATCCGCTGGTGGCTCTTTGCGAGATTTGGCTATCAAAAAGTTCATTGGTTTAATAATGAAGAAAAAGATGGCAGCAGCCACAAGCACAAATGAGATGAGAGCGTTTATAAAATGACCATACATAAACTGACTACCGTTTATTGTAAACGAAAGGCTACCAAAATCAGGCACCTTGGCAATTACCCCAATAAATGGAGTGATTAAATCAGAAACCAGTGCTGAAACAATGGTGCCAAATGCTGCCCCGATGACGACACCGACCGCCAGATCAACCACATTGCCACGGAGCAAAAATTGTTTGAATTCTTTGAGCATAAAATAAATTAGTTAGTAATAGTTTACTCTTTATTTTTTTCTTTTTTTTCAGGCCCAGGGTTAAGTAATTCCTCACATTTTTTATTTTCTTCAGATAGATATGTAACAAAATCGCTTGATAATCCTTTGAAATTTATTTCTTCCTCATATTCATTAATCCAATAATTTAATTGGGTTTTTGCATCATCATCAAAATCACTATCACTCTGGTTTATTTCGCTTATCAAATCTTGGAGTGGCATATGCCCATATTTCCCAGTAAATCTTAATATTTCCGCCACTAAATTATGACTTATTCGAGCTTTTTCCCTTGTTTGGCTCACCATCTCTACATAGTCTACCCCCACATCAGTTTCTTGCTCTTTTGTTACTACCTTTCCTATCTCATTTATTTCATCATTTATAGCTTTGTCCTCAGCGCTTAACCGTGAGGCACCTTCCTCTATTTTTGTGGGCTCTTTGGGTTTTTCACCACCAAAAAAATTTCCAAACATATGTTTTGAGTTATTTATAATACTAATACCTAAATAATAACACCAAAAAATTGAATAAAGCAAAGGGTCGCGGAGTCATAAAGACTCCGCGACCCAGAAACCTCAGGCGTGCCAAGCACACTCTTTGAGCCAACATATAACCTTTTTGCAGTGCTCACAATAAAGCACTGCCCTGTCTCCCAGTTTGCCCTCAGTTGTGGGTCGGCCGCAAGTTTCAACATTACACAGCACGTCATCCCTCCTGATTTTCCACAGAACACCAAGGACCCTACTGGGCATAAAAATTAACTTCATAACTCCTCCTCTCCCACCATTATATCATATGTTTGTGAAATTGCAATGAAGCAATTTTGTGGCACGATATATTTTACTTCCGATTAGAATTGATTAGAACTGAAGTAATTAGAAATAGTTTAGTTAAAATCTAAAAGAAGTGGTAAATGGTCTGAAACCACATCTGACAATATATTAAAATCATTTATTTCGATTTCTGAAGAAGTAAAAATGTAATCAGCATAAAGCACAGGTTTTTCGTGTTTATTGTAAAGTTTACTCCGCGTAGAAGTAATATTGTATTCTTTAATCAAATCCCTCATACCCTCTCTAATAATGCCCAGACTCTGAGTATCAGGTAGAAGATTGAAATCCCCTGCAAGTATTATAGGATAATTAAATTTTTTTATATGAGTTTTTATTTTATTCGACTGCTCGATTCTGTCAGGTGTGTCAGTTTTACCTTGTCCATTCCATAACCCATGAACATTAGAAATAGCGATTGGTCTATTATTTTCATTTATGCAAACTGTCTGTATGACCCTCTTGTGTGTTTTTGCGTCATGATCCAACGACCGGTGTGCATCACCAAAAATAATATCATGATGATGCGACAAAACTTTTATATCTTTTTTCATAAAAATTGCCAGACCGTATGGGACTTTTATTCCTCTCTCTGGTATATCATCTAACAACTCTGTATTTACAAAATATCCTTGATGATTTGGTAATTTATTTTGTATTTCCAAAAAACCATTTATTCTTTTCCTGTCTCTGAAAAATCCAATTTCATTACCATTAAAAACCTCTTGCAGACAAAAAATATCAATTTCTTGGTTGTGTCCAAAAAAATCCATTAGTGGCTCAAAGACCCGTGCATCCCAAATGTTTAAAGAAATTAATTTCATGTGAAAACTATACCACAGTTCTGAATCTCATAAACCCGTGAACTTTTAGTGGCTTAAATTATAGGCAAAAAACTATGCGCGGACTCGTGGACGACTTTGTTTTCTTAGGAGCAAAGCGATTTAGAAAACAAGAAGTGCCCCTGTGGTGCGACTTATTTTTAATGACTGAAAGGAATATAAAAATAGAAATACTCTTGTGGTACGACTTTGTTTTCTTATGAGCAAAGCGATTTAGAAAACAAGAAGTACTCTTGTAGTATGATGTTAAAACTAAGATGAGAAAATGGCGGCTGTTCGTTA
>MHWW01000002.1:10695-78002 GCA_001824275.1 Candidatus Zambryskibacteria bacterium RIFOXYC1_FULL_39_10
GCCCATGGTCCCCACTGAAGTTTATCGATTGTTCCGCCGACAGCTTGCTGTGCCTGACAACGGAATTCCCAGGCTCGAGTGGAGGTGCCATGACCAAGACCGCGATCTTCTCTTGACCACCAACCCCTCCACTCCAGTGCATAAAAATGCACAAAGAGCGGAATACCGTCTCGGAACACGGGCAGAAAGATTGGATCGATACTCCTTATGACCATCAGATCCATTGGGGAAATGGTTTCGGTTGGAGCCTCGTACTCTTGAAATTTTTTCGCCACCGTAATACCTCCGTTTTTATTATATCACACCTATGAATTTTTGCAAGTATTTCGTTAGAACCAAAAACTCCTCTCCAAAACACCTAAAACCCCGTATGGGGTGTTTAATTTGGCGCGGTCGATGGGATTTGAACCCACGGTCTATCCCGTGACAGGGGATTGTGTTAACCAGGCTACACCACGACCGCATTATCTATTGTTTTCATCTTAATATACTTTTCGAATACCCTCTTTTTACGATTTAAGTATAACTTTGAACCGTATAATCTATTATACATAAGTTTGTATAATTTCAAAGACCCAAAAACGCTATATACTAACCGATAAGCATTTTTTTTAGTTTTTCTAAGTACACCCTTTTTAACATCAATCTGATCTAACCTAAGCCTTAGCTTTTCTAAAAAATTATATGAGCATGAAGTAAAAGCTGTTTGTATAACCCAAGATCTGGTATTTTTACCCTTTTTTACTAAACCAACCCAAACATTACCATCACCATCAAAATAACCCCTAACAAAATCAATAAAATATTTATTAGGAACTTTTGGAATAGACATATTTTTGGTTTTATTCTCATTAAAACCAAGTCTTCTTAAGTCATCACACATTTCTATACTTCCTATTTGGATTCTAAATAAATCATTTGCATTCTCCTTACTTTTTCTAAGGGAAATAGTGTGTGTTGATTTTATTGTTTTTTTGATTTCATTCAACAACTCTCCATCTTTAATTTGAATACACCAGTACTGACCATTTCTCCTGTTTACCGTAATATATCCATCTGCAGCAAAAAACCCTAAAATATAGGCCATTTCTTTTGTCCATTTTTTAAAAAATTTTTTATTTACCTTTTTATAAATAGGCACAATTTAATTATATCTCGTGACAGGAGATTTACCTAACTAAATTGTTAACAACCTTTAACAGATTTTAGTAAAAAATGCCACCACTTCGCTATTGCATAGCTACCGCGGTGCAAGTACAATTTAAACATATTATTAACCTCTCAAAATGGACCAAGATACACAAAATAAAATGGCGGGGTTGGAGAAAAAAATAGATGAGATTTATGCATCTGTCGAAAAAACAAGAAAGATTATTATGTGGACAGGCATTATCACGATAGCAGTTATTATCTTACCCCTTATCGCCATGATGTTTGTGATTCCTTCTTTTCTAGGCAACTATACGACCACTCTGGACACATTGGGTGGGCTATAATTATATATTTAATCTAGTGCCGACGGATGGAATCGGACCATCTTCCAAGGCTTATGAGTCCTTTGTTTTACCATTAAACTACGCCGGCATATTTTCTAAATATTTCAATAAACCCAAGCATTTTATACTGTAAACTCGAACCTTTCAATACCTGTAACCTTAATATACCATAATAATTATCGTAATTCTCGTATATTTTTTTTGGCACCACATTGACATAATAAGGATTGCTAAAATTTTTTAAGGGGATATTTAAGTATTCCGACCAAAATTTCATCACCTTTTTTATTCTTTTTTTATGTATTAAATTTATTTGAACAGTTGAATGAATAAGCTTCTTATTAATTTTAAGAATTTTTATTAAAAAAATATAAACAATTTTAATCATTATTGGATCAGAATTAACAAAAATAAATCTTCCTCTAGTTTTGGCCCCTTCTGCCCAATAAAGACACGCTCCCGCAATGAGTAAATCTCTATCAGAGATTTTGTTAATAAGAATTTCTGCTTCTTTGAACATTTTGTTTACCTCGTTTATTTTCTTTTGCTTGTTTGCTTCGGCCCCCATTAATCTACCCCTGAGACTTTTTTTTACTCCGCTGATATATATTTTGTCTATTAACTTTTGGGAAAGCTCAATATCTTTACACCATGTACTTATCGTAGATTTTGAAATTTTCATTTTTTCTGCGATACCTTTCATACTATTACCCGCTCTACGCATTTTTCTAGCTATTATTTTAGAAGCTGTCCTAGCCATATTAGTATGCAGTATAACATATCGTCAGTATTAATAATTATTATTCTGTGGATAATTAATATTATTTGCTTGATTAACAAAAATGTGTATAATACAAGCATTGCGGGGTAGAGTAATAGTAACTCGTCAGGCTCATAACCTGAAAATTTTGGTGCGAATCCAAACTCCGCAACCACGAAAAACAAAAATCATTCTCCAATAACAGAGAATGATTTTTGTTTGAAAAAAATTTATAAAAAAAGAGCCGCCCGGGGAGCGAACGGCTCTTGAGGCGGTTGTATGGTGTGGAATTACTTCCAGCCGAGTTTTCTGAGTTTATCAATTTCTTCCAGAAACTTACGGCCATTTCTTTCACCAGGACTTTCCAGATGAACCACGGTGTAGGACTTGCCCTCTGACCAACGGGCATGAGAAACAACGAATCCGAAAGGAAGACCATCCAGGTCGATTATCGTGCCAGCCGATGGACAGAAAGTCATTTCGACTTCTTTGGTAAAAACTCCACCAAGTCTGTTGGTGATACCACCCGATGGTGCTGTAACAAAAATGTCTACTGCAAACATCACTTTCATTTCTCTTCACCTCCACTTATATCAAATCATATTTTGGTAAAAATAGCAAGCCAGAGGGTAATTATGAAAAAATTAAATAATAGAGAATTCTTTGCCCGTTCGATTCGCTACGCTCTCTCAGGATAAAGAGTGCTAATTATATTATAGCGAACTCCTTAAACACTGTCTCGTAGAGAGAGATGATGCGGCGGATTTCGCGTTGATTCACCATGAAGTTTTGACCTTCGTGGGCGATCATATTTCTAAATTTGTGAGCCTCCCAAGCATTGTCGATTGTATTGAAATCACTTTTTTCTACGGCCTTCAGCTTCTCCCCCATTGTATCCCCCGGCAACTGCAACTTTTCTAAAAGTTCATCGAGCATAATGTCGGCTTCGATAATGGCTAATCGCCAATCAGAAGAATTGGTTGATTCGGAATTGGCTACAACCTTTTCCCATCTTTCTTGTAATTTACTTTTGGCTACCTCAGTATCTGAAGAAGGGTCTTTCATGTCTTCGGGAAATAGTTTGGCTTTTTCAGCACGCCAGACGGCGTCAGCTTTTTTGGTAAGAGTAAAAGTACCAATCGCCGCGGCGCCCGCTATCACAAACCCTAAAGTTTTGAAAAATTGAATATTATTTTTGAAAAAATCGTAAATCCCACTTATCCTATAACCAAAAAATGTGAGATCGCCGGAAGTAAAAAGACGAAAGATGGCTGGGATGAGACTCCCCACGATTGCCAATATAAAAAGTAAAATAACCAGACCTTCAACAATATCAAAGCTCCATCCGGCCGGCTTTTCTTTTGGTTTTTCTTTTTTATCTTTTGGGGGCATGAGTTAAATTTTCAATTTAGAATTTTCAATTTAGAATTTTCAATTTTCAATTTTCATTTAAAAACTTTTTGCCAATTTCAAATAAAATATTTTCATTACTGTGCGATGACATTAATTGTACACCAAGTGGCATATTATTGGTTCTGGATAATCCAAAAGGCAAGGAGATGGCGGGGCAACCTACGATGTTGGCAGCAACAGTAAAAACATCGGCCAAATAATTTTCTAGCGGAGTTTTTTTCTCCCCTATTTTCCAAGCGGGAAACGGAGTGGTCGGAGTGAGGATAGCGTCAACCTTTCCAAATGCATCTTTAAATTCTTCGCTGATTTTTTTGCGAGCCTGCATCGCTTTACCATAATACGAATCATAATATCCAGCTGAAAGTATGTAGGTTCCTAAAATAATTCTCCTTCGAGCTTCACTGCCAAAACCTTCACCACGACTTTTTTTGTAAACTTCTAAAAGATTTTCCCCTTCCACTGACAAACCATATTTAATGCCATCAAATCTGGCAAGGTTTGACGAAACTTCGGCCGGCATCACGATGTAATAAACCGCAAGCGCCTTGTCTATATTTGGAAGTGAAATGTCTTGTATCTCATAACCCAGATTTTTAAGTTTTTTAACTGATTCTTCAATATTTTTCTTGGTGTCTGCATCAATGCCGTCGCCGTCTAAAATGTGATAAGGAACTCCTATTTTAAAATTTTCAATTTTCAATTTAGAATTTTCAATGTCAATGCTTGTACTGTCCATCTTGTCTTTGCCTTTGATGGTGTTGAAGATAATTTCGGCGTCAGAAACGGTTTTGGTAATAGGCCCTATGACATCAAGGGACGAGCCCATAGCCATGAGCCCATAACGGGAAACACTACCGTAGGTCGGCTTAAGGCCCACCATTCCGCAGAAACTAGCCGGCTCCCTCACCGAGCCGCCTGTGTCAGACCCAAGGGCCCCTAGAGCCATATTTCCGGCCACAGAGGCCGCCGAACCGCCACTTGAGCCTCCAGAGACCCTAGTCGGATCTAGAGGGTTTTTGGTCACCCCAAAGGCTGAATTTTCGGTCGAACCGCCCATGGCAAATTCATCCATATTGGTGCGTCCTAAAAATATGGCATTTTGGTCTAAAAGTTTTTGGGCGGCAGTAGCAGTATAAATGGCTCTATAATTTTCTAAAATCTTAGAAGCTGAGCTGGCCTTTTTGCCTCTTATTAAAATATTATCTTTGATAGCCAAAGGAATACCAGTCAGCTCCCCCGCACCACCTGCATCAATAACTTTTTGCGCCTCTTCAGCATTTTTCAAAACATCATCATAAACTTCCAAAAAAACATTGAGCTCTTTATTTTTATCATTTATATTTTCCAAATAAAATTTGGCAAGTTCAACAGCCCCAAGCTCTTTGGAATCTAAAAGTGTTCTAGCTTTTTGTATTGTTAAATTTGATAATTCTGACATTGGAAATTTATTGAAAATTGTAAATTAAAAATTGAAAATTCTTACAGTATCTTCTTAACCTTCAAATATCCATTTTCTTTATTTGGAAATTCTCTTAAAACATCGTCGGTATAATTGCCCGACTCATTTGGGTTTTGGTCTTCTCTGAAAACATTCATAACGCCCCCCTTGAAAAGCTCCACGTTTTCGCTTTCCAACCCTCTTACAACAAGAGGGGGGTTCTCGGACACTTCATTTTCATCTGAATGAAAATTTTGAATGATTTTCACATAATCCAAAATAGAGTCCATCTCATGAGCAAGACTTTCTACCTCTTTTTCTGGTATTTCTATCCTGGCCAAATCAGCCAATTTTATTATTTCTTCTTTGGTAATCGCCATGGTTCAATAATAACATTTATTTTACTGTTTTCCATTATTTGCAGAAACAAAAATTTAATCGTATAGTCTTTATGGAGATACCTATGATTCTTTCAGAACAATTGCGCAAAAGAAGATTCAAGCTTGGTCTAACCCAGCGAAAAATGGCCGAACTCATAGGAGTCAATCCTCGAACCATAGAACAATGGGAAAGTGGTGATAACAATGTCTCACCAAAAAAGAGACAGAAAGCAGCAGAGAGTTATCAGATATCAAAGTCGGAAATTGAGAAACTCTGTTTTGAATTGGAAAAAACAAAAACACAAAACAGAAACCTCCGGAAAGGTCTCAACAAAAAACCGGCTCAGACAGTTATAGAGGAATACTCCTCTTCCGTAATTGGTGACGCTTTATTTTGTGAGACGGGGGTAAGAGAAGTTTCAATACGGAATTTGCGCATGGTAAGTAGGAAAGGGCAAGGCGGCAAGCCTAAAAAGTTCTTCATAGAGCAGAAGAGGATTACATTCTGATAATTTTCTCAAGCTCGCGCTCATTAAGCACTTGGACCCCCAGTTCAAGTGCTTTTTCATATTTAGTGCCAGGGTTTTCGCCAGCGACTATGAAGTCGGTTTCTTTGGAAACTGAGCTGGAAATGTTGCCGCCTAAGTCACGGATTTTTTGCTTGGCTTCTTCCCTACTCATTGTTTCAAGCGTGCCGGTCAGAACAAAAGTTTTGCCTTCCAATTTTTTACCTAGATCCTGGCTACTAGATTCTGACTGCTCTATTGTTACGTGTTTAAGAAGTTTTGATAGAAGTTTTTGATTTTCTTTGTCTTCAAACCATTCTACTATCGACTCTGCCACTATCGGACCAATCCCTTCAATTTTTTCTAATCTTTCAATTTTTGCTTCTTTCAATCTTTCAATACTTTCAAATTCATTTGAAAGCAGGATTGCGGTTTCCTCGCCAACATTTGGAATAGAAAGAGAAATAATAAATCTTGGCAAAGTGGTATTCCGGGCTTTTGCTATTGAGGCGAGCAGATTATCAACTGATTTTTCGGCAAACCGGGGTAACGCGAGCAAGTCGCCTTTTTTTAAAGTAAAAATGTCGTCATAAGTTGCGATGAGTTCGGCCTCCAAAAGTGCGTCAATTATTTTGGGCCCCAACCCATCAATATCAAAAGCGTGTTTGCCGGCAAAGTGATAAAGCTTCCTCTTTTTTTGAAGATACGAATTTTTGTTTTTGCATTTCCAAGCGGCCTGACCTGGAATCCTTTCTATGCTGCCATCCCCCCCACAATCAGAAACCAGCTTGGGCCAGACATACTTTTTTTCTTTACCCGTTCGCAAATCCTTTAAAACGCTCACTATATCCGGGATAACATCTCCAGCTTTTTGGAGTATCACTGTGTCGTGAATGCGTACGTCTAAGCGTTCTATTTCGTCTTGATTGTGGAGCGTGGCGCGCGATACAGTAGAACCGGCCACCAAGACCGGTCGCAAATGTGCGACCGGAGTCAAAACTCCCGTCCGACCAACTTGCAAAACAATGTCCTCTACAACAGTAGTCACTTGCTCAGCCTGGAATTTGAAAGCAATCGCAAAACGAGGCGCCTTACCCGTAAATCCGAGACTATTTTGATATTTGATTTCGTTTACTTTGACCACCACTCCATCTATCAAATAATCCTCTTTGTCTTTTTTGTCTTGCCAATATTTCCAAAAAATTATAACTTCTTCTATATTTTGACAGAGTTTAAAATGTTTATTTACTTTAAAACCAAGTTTTTCGAGATATTCAAGTTCTTCTTTTTGAGTAATTAAAGACGAATTTGCTAAATCATAAATAAAACAATCTAATTTTCTTTCGGCTACAATTTTTGGATCAAGTTGGCGGATAGTGCCAGCAGCGGCGTTTCTTGGATTGGCGAAAAGAGCTTCGCCTGCCTTTTTTCGCTCCTCGTTTATTTTTTCAAAATTTTTCTTGCCTAGCCAGACTTCGCCTTCGGCTATGAGACTTGTCGACTCTAAAAGTTTGAGCGGCACTGACTTAATAGTTTTGATATTACTAGTAACATCTTCACCGACTACCCCATCACCTCTTGTGGCCGCTCTTTTGAAAACACCTTCTTCATATTCAAAAACTATTTTGAGCCCGTCTATTTTGAGTTCGCAAGTATAAGTCGGGTTTATGTTACCACCAAGCATTTTTTTAACCCTCTTATCAAAATCCTGCATATCCTCAGGCGAAAAGGCATCATTAAAAGACCACTGAGCTACTTGATGCGTCACTTTTTTAAATTCTTTTATTGACTCCCCGCCCACCCTTTGTGTCGGGCTTTCTGGAGAAATGAGCTCGGGATACTCCTCTTCCAAAAGACGCAATTCTTCTATCAAAGAATCATACGCCGAATCTTCAATTTCTGGCGCATCTTTCACATAATAAAGATGACTGTGACGCTCAATAATCGCCCTAAGTTTCTCTATTCTTTTTAAGGTATCTTCTGGTATTTTCATACCAAAATACTATCACAAATTTAATAAGTCACCTCGATGCCTCTCTCTACCCTCCTGGGATTGGTCATCTCGCAGGTGTTATAACCGCGAGATTTGATATAGGTCATAAGATTTACGCCCGAATAATACTTTCTGACAGTCACCACTGCACAAGGTGATGAGACTACGGATTGATCCATTAAAAAACTAAAACGACTTGTCGGATCGCTATCTCCCCCTAATCCAATAAGTCCTTGTACGGTCGTTGTCCCATAAAGATTTTGCCCACTAACCACTCCACTGCCCGCACAATAAACAGTATTATCAAGAAGCAAAGGATGAGAAGAAGTTGAAAATGCATCGTATTTGGAATCCCAATAGAGAGCGCATTCCAGCCCGCTATCTGCGGCATAAAAAGCAAATTGAGAATCTCGGCCGGAAGTGGCAAAGAGAGAGCCTTTGATAGCGACATTTACTACAGCGAAACTGATAAACAGCAAAACTCCCATAATACTTACCGCTATAAATAATGTCATGCCTTTATTTTTTATCATATCCAATCATGTAAGAGAGTTTTAAATTCAAAACTTCTTGTTATTATACCTTTGGTCCAATAAATTTTGACGGTGATTTTGATTTCATTTGGGTCTGTTGATGGCTCAATCTTTATTTCTCTTTTGAAATTAGTATTTGTGCCAGAAGTATAGGAATACAAAAAAGTACTTTGATCTTGTTTTAAGACAGGACACGATTCCCAATTATCTCCACAAAGAGTCAAAGAATGCGCAACCACATCAGCTCGGCAAACCTTATTGGGCGGACAATTTGGAGCGTCAGTTATCCCAGATAGCCAACTATCTGCGCCGCCATTCATAAATACAAGTTGATTATTGTCTCTTTTATTTCTAATTAATTCTACCGCTTCTTGAGCTAAATAAAAGGCTTTGACTTCATCTTTGGCAATTATTGACTGGGATAGGCCTTGCTGGACGGCTGAAAAAGCACCTGATATTGCAAGCGACAATATCATTACCGCCACAATAGATTCAAGCACCGTGAAGCCGCTCCGCGGATTTTTATTGAAAATTGAAAATTTAAAATTGAAAATTTTACTCATATTATATATCTAGTTGTCTTTGGGACATTAAGGTTTGGATTGTAAATGAAGATTGAGTGGTAGCCTTATTGCCCACATAACCTTTTATAACCGCAATTACATATGGCTGTTCGCCCCCAGTGTCGGAATCAAAAACATAAAATCTTAAGTATTGAATTTTTGTGTCTGGAGAAGTAATGTCCGAATATGTAGAGCCCCCATTTTCTGATTTTTGAATAGGGTCATTTATCCCGCCGTTCCAGCGATATATTATCCTGGTGTTATTAAAAGTAATAGAAAGAGCATTCCCACCATTTGAACAATTGCTGGTGCTTGTCAAACCTGAAGAAATGCCACAATAATAACTACCTCCAAATCTTACATTGCGAGCCATACTCTCAATAGAAAGATTGAGATTGTCTACCACGGTTTTAGTTGATTGTGCTCTTCTGTGAGCGTCAAAAATGCTGAGTACTGCTCCAATGGAAAAAGATGCAATAACTGTAAAAAGTGTCACCGCAATGATGAGCTCGACGAGAGTGAATCCTTTTTTAAATATATTTTTCATTATGTTTATGGTTCTCCTTCACCTGTAGATATTTGACCGTTTTTTTCAACTTTTACAAAATAGACCTTACCTTTAGGTGATTTTAACAAAATTATAGCCGGAGGAACCTTGACCGAACCTTCTACAATTACATTGGCCGTAGATTCTGGTCGTAAAAATGATATATGTATCGCACTCATACTTTCACCAGTATCAAAAGCACATTTTTTTACACCACCACTATCATTGGCACAAAAATCATCTATTATAACGCCTCTCTTTAAAAAAATTTCTGGTCCTACTTCATGATCCACACCTACCTCATATATTTTATCTCCATCCGCATCGGCAAAAAATATAAATTTATCAATGGCACTATTACCATCAGCATCATTTACTTTCCTGATTGAAATACCATAGCCAACATTAAACTTATCGCCAGAACTCGATGTATCTTCTTTTACTCCCAAACTATATATTTGAGCTTGGCGGATCATCAGGGCTAAATCATATGCCTGAGTGCTCACTGCTAAATTATCATTCCATTTAGCTTGTTGAAAAACCAATGCAGTCGTTATGATGGTTGCAATAGTAATGACGACTATAAGCTCGGTTAGTGTAAACCCGGACACCAAAGATTTTGGTGTGTGGGTAAACCCCGCCTGCTTCGCAGGAATTTTCAATTTCCAATTTTCAATTTTTAATTTAAAAAAATAGTTCATTTATGTGAAATAAGTCTTGACTCAAATAAAAACTGACGATAATACCCAGAGAAAGGAAAGGTCCAAAAGGAATCTCTGATTTAATTGTAAGATTATTTTTAAGTAGAGGCAAACTAGTGTGCGATGCGATTTTCCTTAAGGCAAGCGCAGTCAGAGAAAAAGCAGCTCCAATCCAAAACGAGAGGACTACGGCCGATAAGCCTTGAGTAAAACCGAGGAAAAACCCGATTAACGCAATATACTTCACATCACCAAACCCAAGCCAGGTGCCCTTGGAAATGAGGAAGATGAGAAGGAAAGGAAGGGTAAGCAGAAGACCAGAAAGTAAAGATTGAAAGATTGAAAGATTGAAAATTAAAATATATGAGAAAGAAAAAACAAACAAGACAGACAAAAAAGAGTCGGGAATGATGGAGTGTTTGAGGTCATAGACAGAAATCAAAAG
Organism: Candidatus Zambryskibacteria bacterium RIFOXYC1_FULL_39_10; assembly: GCA_001824275.1. GTDB lineage: Bacteria > Patescibacteriota > Minisyncoccia > Phycocordibacterales > WO2-35-19 > WO2-35-19. The sequence goes on from MHWW01000002.1 coordinate 21,471, forward strand.
AATGATAGAGAAAATAGACAAGATTATTAAAAGATTGAAAGATTGAAAGATTGAAAGATTTTCAAAAGACATTCCAGATTTAAAAAAGGCCAGCACAGCCAATATCCCCATGAGTATTTCGACAAAAAAAGTCTCAATTGGGATTTTTGATTGGCAATATCGACATCGGCCTTTTAGAAAAAGAAATGAAAAAATGGGAAATAAGTCGCCTTTTTTGAGCTGAGCATTGCAAGAAAAACAAATTGAGCGACCTTTGGTCCAAGGTAGCCCTGTGTTATAACGACTCCCAATTACAGCGACAAAACTGCCTAAACCTGCTCCAAACAAAAATATGAGTGTTAAGAAAAAATATGACATTTATTGTTTATATAATAACACAAAACCCCGCCATAGCGGGGTTTTGATGTTTTGTTTTAAGAAACCTTCAGCGAATTAGTTACAGACAGTGTCGCCCGCAAGAAGAGGAGCATCTATAAATTTAGAAGCCCCCGTAGAGTCAACACACCAGTTGTCGTTGGTACCCGCTGTTGTTCCTGGCAACACTGCAGATACAGCATAAGTTGCCGGTGAGGCAATTGCGTGACATGCCAATGTGGCACCAGTTGGGTAATTTGCTTGTGTAGTGTATGTAGCCATACCGGAACCAGTGTCCGCAAACATTGCAGCTGTACATAAATCTGTAGTGGCTCCGTAACTACCGTTTGTGTCATAATAAAGCTCTGCTGAAGCTCTAAGACCAGACAATTGAGCTTTGACTTTGGCATCATTGCCTCGGCCACGGGCTGTGTTTAAGGAAGCTAATACAACTGATGACAAGATACCAATAATTGCGATAACAACGAGAAGTTCAATAAGTGTGAATCCTTTTTTATTTTTAAACATTTTTTTAAATTGAAATTAACTAATTTCTCTCTCGAGAGAGAAGCTTGATTTTGATCGACCTTATTTTTACCACTCAAGCCTTGATTAATATTATAAACAAAGGATATATTTTGTGTAAAGAATATGTGGATAACCCCCACACCTTTCATTTTATAAAAAATGATAGGTGTGGGGGCGGACCCCTTTAATCTCTTATTTCGTGCCTTGGACTAAGATAGAAATAGTGCGTTCCCTGTCGTGATCAAGCTCTACTAGCATTATTTGTTGCCACTGCCCTTTGAGTAATTTGCCATCTTTGACGATACAAGAGAGGCTTGGGTGAATCAAAAGAGCCTGAGCATGAGCGTGGCCGTTGATACATTCATGTATCACCCCGTTTTCATCAGGTTCACAAAGATGAGTATTGCGTTTACCATTCTGATTTTGGGTATCACAAATATCATTGTGGTTGTATTCATTCATGGGGCTAGCAAAATTGTCCAAAATCTTTCGCAGATCCGCGGCATAACCGAGCTCCTCGGATGGGCCAATCAGGTTTTTTTCGTCTTCGTTTATCCAAACGCCACAAGTGGTATGGTGAGTTTGGATAGTCACTGTCCCCTGATTTACACCGGATTTGCTTATCGCCTCTTCAATATCGGGAGATATGTTGATGAAGTGGGCTCGGTATTTAGTTTTATACACGCGAGTATCCAAATATGATACAAATTCTTGATTCATACAATGTAATTATAATTAAGATTAAAATGGGCAGGCGGTTACAGAGTTGCCTATCTCTCCTGATACCGCACGAGAAGCCCCTTTACTATCTACGCACCAATACTCATTGCCAGAGAAAAGAGTGGCCTTAATAGCAAAAGCATCCTTTTGTGAACCGCATTTTAGCTGAGTAAAGGTGGGCAAAATAGCAGGATCAATGTAGCGGCCCGGAGCTCCATTGGCGGGTTCAAGATTAACAAAAATACCAGCAGTGCAAATATTGATGACATTATCGCTCTCTTCATATCCGCCATTATTTAAATAATATATTTCTGCAGCAGTACGAAAGCTCGCGAGTTGCTGTGTGACTTTTGAATCATAGGCCCTTGCTCTCGATGTTGAAAGACTATTTAAAACAATAGTCGATAAAAGAGCAATGATAGTAATCACTATGAGTAATTCTACTAATGAAAATCCTAAATTTTTCTTCATATTTATATTATGACACGCCGCCGGCAATATTATAAATCGGCATTAATACCGAAGCCAAAAGGATACCCACGCCAATACCCAACGCCACAATCATAGCTGGTTCAATCATACTCACCAATGTGTCTACCGCCCCAATAACTTCTCTTTGATAAAACTTGGACATCGTTTTCAAAATATTACCCAATTCTCCAGACTCTTCTCCTGCTTTTATCATTTGAATCAAAACATTTGGGATTTCATCTCTGTCACCGAGCGCAACTGAAAGCGCTTGTCCGGCCTTAACTTTAGTCAAAGCTTCATCTAATACCTCTTTGTATATTTCATTATCAATCACTGAAGATGTGACTTCAATTGCTTTGAGCATTGGAATACCTGAAAGAACCATCGTACTCATATTGTCAGAAAAACGGGAAAGATACAATTTCCTATAAAGATCACCTACATAAGGCACATAAAGTCTGGCATTTGAAATCCATCTTCGTCCTTCGTTGGTGCTACTATACCAAAAAATTCCCCCAATCAAGGCGACCAACCCCATAATCATAAAAATCCAATTGTTTACAAACAAATCACTCACCCAAAACACCATTTTGGTATAAAAAGGTACTTCTTGTCCAGACTCTTTGATGATTAACCCAATCTTTGGCACAATCACTGTAAACATCAGGACCATCACTGCAATGAATGTGAAAATAACAAAGGCTGGATATATCAAAGCATTTTTAGCCTTGGAAGAAATCTCATAATTGCGGTCCATATAATCGGCTAGATACGCAAATGACTGATCAATATGACCAGACTCTTCTCCTGCCTTAATCATGTTGACATAAAAATCGGAAAAAATGTCAGGATGTTTAGCCAAAGCTCCGGAAATAGAAGATCCTCCTTGTAAATCATCTACAATTTGGAGCATATGCTTCCGAAGTGTAATATTTTCTGTTTCGGTACCAATTAGTCTAAAAATTTTTAAAGCTGAAACTTGCGCTTCAAATAGCGTAGACATTTGTCTGGAAAGAATCACTATTTCTTTATTGGAAACTCGGTTTAAGAAAGGAATTTTTTTGAGAATGTCACCATCGTCGTTTTCATCTTTGGGTTTGACTGATGAGACCGCGAGCCCCCTCCTTTGAAGTGATGAAATAGCTGCGTCTATACTAAAAGCCTCAATTTCGCCCTCCTCTCTTTCTCCCTCTTTATTGATTGTCTTATATGAAAAAAGCATGGTACTACAATAATTTTTCTAGAGAGCGTGGATTGGATGAATAAAGATACGCATTTTCTACACTTATTTCACCTTTGTTAACCTTATCTACCAAGCACCTATTGAAATCTATCATCCCCTCCGCAGAACTAGTTTCAATAACTGTATTTAACTCATGAGTTCTTTTGTCTCTAATAAGATTTGAAACAGCTGTGTTGTTTATCATAAGCTCGTATGCAGGAGTGAGCCCTCCTGATATCTTGGGAATTAGTCTCTGAGAAAAGATACCTGACAGCGAAGCGGCCAACTGAATACGGATTTGATTTTGCTGAGTCGAATTGAATGAATCAATGATACGATCTACAGTTTGAGCCACATTGTTAGTATGGAGTGTTGAAAAAACCAAATGTCCGGTTTCCGCCGCAGAGACTGCGGTTGAGATGGTGTCGGCATCTCTCATTTCTCCAACCATAATCACATTGACATCGGCCCTAAACGAATCGTGTAAGGCCGAACCAAAACTTGGTGTGTCTATCCCAACCTCTCGCTGGTGAATAATAGATTTTTGGGCAGTAAAGAGATATTCAATCGGATCTTCAATAGTTATAATATTTTCCAATCTTTCGCTATTGATAGTTTCAATCATCGAGGCCAAAGTAGTTGACTTGCCATGACCAGTCGGCCCAACTACCAAAAAGAATCCTGATTTTAATCTGGCGAAGTATCCCAAGCTTTCCGGCAAATTCAACTGTGCGAGTGTCGGAATATTTTTGGAAATGTGGCGCAAAGTCATACAAAGTTTTTGCTGATCTAGATAGACATGGGCCCTAAATCTTTCGCCTTTATGGTTGTAAGCGAAATCAGCACTTTGCGATACTTTAAATGCCTCTTTTTTTAAATCCGAAAGGACGGCTTTGATGATATTTTCCATCACCGTCCTAGTAAATTTTGAATATTTGGTAAGTGGCACCAATTGACCAGAAACACGAATATACGGGTTTCTGTTTTCAGAAATATGCAAATCTGAGGCTCCCTCTTTTATTATGAGTTCTATAAGTGTATCTAAATCTTCCATATTATTTTGGGTTTCTTATTGTATTAAGTACTTCATCCAAAACTTCCGAAGGTATCGCGGCCGATTTGATGATATAACCAGCGATACCAAGTTTTTTGGCTTCATTTATATAATTTTCTTCACTTTGGTTAGTAAGCATTATAACCGGTATATTTTCGCCCAATTTACTTTTGCGCATTTCCATTAATGTTTCTATACCGCTTTTCCCCGGCATTACAATATCTAACAAAATCAAATTAATCCCTGCAGGTTTCTTCAGCTTTTCCAAAAGTTCTTCTCCAGATTTGCAAGCCTCAACCCCGATATCGCTATTACCAAACTTGAGAGCATACATATTTACCAAAAAATCGTCATCATCTACAATTATTACTTTATATTTTTTATCTGGATTCATGACAATATTATACATTTAATCAATCCGCATAGCTATTTTATAACATATTAAACTCTTCAAAAGGTATGACTCGACCAAAAGCTTTTATCATGGCGTCTTCTTTCATCGTGAGCATCCCTTTTGATCTGGCATGTTTCCAAATTTCTTGCTCGGTTGGATTTTTTAAAATGATTTGTTCCAACTCTTTATCCATTTCCAAAACTTCCATTACCGCCACTCGCCCTTTAATACCGCTTGGGCAATTTGGTGCTGGAGCAATCTCATATACTTCTTTGCCAAAAATAATGTCTTTTTTATAAATTTCTGGCAAATCAACAAACTGCTTTTCAAGCATCATTTTGATACTACCATCAACTTTGACGGGTTTGCCGGCTCCAGGGCAAAACGATCTGGCAAGCCTTTGAGCAATAGCCAAAACGAGTGTCGGCGCAATCAAATAAGGGTCAATACCCATGTCTATGAGTCGTGGGATGACACCAATCGCCGTGTTCGTGTGAATAGTTGAAAAAACCAAGTGACCAGTTAGAGCCGCTTGGATAGCAAGCTGAGCAGTTTCTTTATCTCTAATTTCACCCACCATGATAATGTCCGGGTCTTGACGCAAAGTAGTTCGGAGACCAGATGCAAAAGTATAGCCGATTTCTGACATTACTTGAGACTGACTCATACCTTCCATGTTGTATTCAATCGGATCTTCCAGAGAAAGAACATTTTTGTGTTCCTTATCAACTTCATTCATCATTGAATAGAGAGTGGTAGATTTTCCTGAACCAGTTGGTCCAGATATGAGAATGAGACCGTAAGGTTTATCAATAGCCCTCATGATTTGTTCCAAATTTCTCTTGCTGAGCCCGAGTTCGCTCAATCGTTTGATACCCTTTTCTTGGTCCAAAATACGGATAACCACCTTTTCACCAAAATAGGTTGGAAAAGTTGAAACTCGAAAGTCCACTTTTCTCTCATTTAATGTAGCCGAAAATCTCCCGTCTTGCGGTTTCCTTTTTTCATCCAGCCTCATATTGGACATGATTTTTATTCTAGCCACTACCGCGCTGTGAACTCGCGATGGCAAAACGATACTCGTATTCATAATACCGTCCACTCGAAAACGAATCCGGACATTAGCCGCCGTCGGTTCTATGTGAATATCTGAAGCTCGGCCGTCAATGGCGTATCGGAGTATTGTAGCCACGATTTTGGTAACGGGCGCATTTTCTATAACTTTGGCGTCTTTGGACTCAGAGCTTCCCAAATCATTTTCAAATTCATCTTCGCTTGATTCTTTTTTGGTGTCTTTTTTTGTGTCTTTTTCTTCACTTTTGACTTCAGTCACAAACTCCGTCTCAAGCTCGGATAGTGCTTTGGTAACCTCTCCCGAAAGCCCTTTATATAAATTGATAACTTTATTAAAACTATCTTGCGAAATTATAAAGGTCTTAAAAGGTAAATTGATTTTTGATGATATGAAATTAAGAGCATCTCGAGCTGTGATGTTGTCCGGATTGGTAACGCCAACTTCCAACACGCCGTTGTTTACACCAACTGGCACAAACTGATAATAAACGGCTGCTTCCTCGGGAATGTAATCAAGCACTTTGCTTGTAATAAGTGAGAGATCAACGCTTTTTACCGGCATTGCATAATATTCCGCTTTGGCGGCAAGAATGTCTTCCGGGCTCACTCCCAAGGTCAAAAGATTTTCTTCTACATCATCACCTGTTGCATCTACTTTTTCTTTGATTGATGAAATATCTTTGGCCTCAATGACCCCTTGTTTTATCAAAACATCTAAAATACTCATAATTATTTAAAAAACTAATTTGAACTAAAAGTTCCGGAAAATGGGTTACTCTTGCCTACAGGTAATGATATGAGAGGAATTTCAATACTTCTAAAAGATTCAAAAATAGGATCATCAGCCATGTTTGTATCAAAATTTATATTTTCCATTTCTCTCAAAACTACCGCCACCCTTTCGCCTGCCGCATCTAAATCAGCCGAAGTCCCCGCGTCAGTCGTGAGATCAGTACTTGCTGGCATGAAAATCACTTTATAAGCCACGACGAGCAGTGCGAGCAGTACCCCTGCCAAAATAATTGTGCGTTTGTTGTTTTTTGAATTTTTCATATTTATTTTAACCAATACACTTCAAATTCCACATTGTAAGAATAAACTCCATTATCAGCGCCGGTTAATTTCAGGGATTTTATATCTAAGATTCGCAAACTCTGACCCAAATCATTCATAAAGCTATTAAATTGACTATACGAACCATTAAAAGAAAAGCTGATGATTGCCGACTGGTAAGGCTTTTGCGGCCCAGCTTCACTTACAGTCTCACCCTGAGCGCTGTCCGTTTGCCTGAAAGAAGTTTTGTCTACAGACAATCCGTATTTTGAACCAACAGCGTCAATTTGGGAAATTAATTTGACAAAATCTAGTGAATCCGGCAACACGGTCTCAATATATTTTTTGTCTTCAGATGAAATTTTGTTATATTTGGTGAGCAATTCATTTTTTTTGGCTTCAATCTCTGTCATCATAACTAAAGTGCTTTCTTGTTTCTCTTTTTCTGTCATAAGCGCACTTATCTCCCCTACTGACGGATAAGCAAAAGCATACCCGACCGCAATAGTGAGAAGAAAATATATAAGTAAGGTGGTATTGCTCATTTAAAATAAATTATGGTGAATAAACGGAAATTTTTGGATCAACAGCGATATCCAAATCAAAAGATACCGAACCTCCATTTCCCAAACCCAAATTTGAAAATGTCGTTGATTTGAAATATTTAACTTTTGAAAAAACATCTTCTTGCAGAGCAACACTTGCATAGTCGGATGCTTTGCCATTCAGACGGACGAGAAGTTCTCCGTCTTTAGATTCGTCATATGACAAATTAATAAACTGAACAGAAGAAACGGTAGAAGAAGCCAGTGTTTCAAGGAAATTTGACGCTACTTTGTGCTTTATTACTATTGATCTGACGACACCGAGCTTCTTGCTAAATTGAGACATTTTACTAATAGTCTCTTTGTCCAAATTTTTCTCCTCTTCAGCTAGTTGCAATTGCAAATTTTCAATATCACTTTTGATAATTCCTTTATAAAGATAAAGTCCGGCAGAAAGAATAATAGAAAAAATAAACAAAGAAACCACCAAGACGCCGAGTATACCGGCCTTTTTCTTTTTGAAAACTTCTTCCGTCACCGATTCTTTGGGTATAAATGATGATTGAAAATTTGGTGCCATATTATAAATTAATTATACTTCAAAAACAATCCAAATTGTAAAGACTGGTGTTGATTACTTTTAAAGAACGAGCGTTCTTTTAAATTTCTTGGAGACAGCGAAGGGCGGCACCGGTGGCAACGGTAAATTCGGGACCAGTCACTTTGAGTATTTCTTCCAAGAATGCTGGCACCTCTACCTTTTCAAACGGATTGCCAGAAACCACTTCAACTTTGAAATTTTGAGCCGCCAAGTCTCTGAAACCTTTGAGAGCCGAGCCACCACCAGTCAGAAATACTGATTTTATATTTTGATTTCGCTTTTTTTGAAAATCAAACAAAAATCGATTAGCCTCAGAAAAAATCCTCTCAGAAATGACAGTGACCGCTTCGGCAAGGTCTACCCCATCTACAGTTTTGCCTATTCCTACCGATCTCTTTATAACTTCGGCTTCTTCAACGGAAATATTTAAAATTCTGGCGATATTGGCTGTAATATCTTGAGAACCGCCGTTTATAGTATGCGAATTGTGCACCAACCCTCTCTCCACGATATAAAGTTTGGTGGTTGATGCGCCCATATCAAAAATCATAAGCGGCCCTTGCACCCCTTCTAGTACCGCTCTCATGGTGCTGAAAATTTCTATTTCAAAAAATTTTGCATCAAGACCAGTTTTGGTCACAATTTCTTTGTATTGATTTATGATGTTGTTGTGGATTGCGACCAAAAGCACATCGACAGTTTTGAGTTTGTTTGATTTGTCTCCCGGTATACTTTCTTCAACTTCTGATCTGGGAATAATGGACCAGTCAATCGTGACGTCAGAAATCGGCACGGGGATATATTTGCGCGCCTCGATGTTTATCATACCCGCGAGCTCCTTCTCCGGAATTTTAGGCATTTCAATGATAGAGAGTAGTGACGCCTTGAATGGTATCGCCAAACCGCAAACTCGGGTGGTGATGGCCACCTCCTTTTCATTTAATAAATCATTTATTGCCGAAATTATTTTGTTGGTCGGCAGGTTGGTGGATTGACCAACCGATGAGTCAGCGTAAGGCCCCAAAGACAATTCACCATAAGTTTCAAGTATGGCTTTGTCCCCTTTCTTTTTGAGTTGGACCACCTTGATAGAAGATGAGCCGATATCAATCCCGAGCACACTGGTATTCTTCTTTTTGAAAATATCAGAAATAAAGCTCATAATGTATGATTATAACACAATGTCTATCGTCAAGTCATTTAAAAAATGGGTAAAGAGTGTTGTAGAGCTCGCACAGGACCTGCTCGTCCCCGAAGATTTTAAAATTCAAAAGCTTTTGAATTTGCCCGCCGGGACGATGAGGGATCTTTTGCCCAAATCCCCCGTTTATTCTAAAAACATTTTCGTCCTCTTTGACTACCAAAACAAAGTGGTCCGTCTCATCGTCAAATCTATCAAATACAAAAACAACGCCAATTTGAGGAAACGCGTCGCAGGATATTTGTATGAAGAAATCATTGACCTCGCCTCCGAAATTGCCCTTTTTGAAGGAACCTCGCCACTTCTCGTACCTATGCCAATGAGTAAAAAAGAAAAAAGAAACCGAGGATTCAATCAGTGTGAAGAATTAGTGAGAGAAATAAAAAAATTAGGCGAAGAAAATATTGAAGTTTCTTACAACACTTTAAAAAAAGTGCGAGAAACAGAAAGACAGACAAAATTAAGCCGCGAAGCGCGAATGAAAAACGTGAAAAACTCAATGGCGGCAATCAATACGGACGTATATACGAACGTAAGCACGCCCGTAAGTACGACTCAATATCGGACGGTTATTGTTTTAGATGATGTCTACACTACCGGTGCTTCCCTCTCTGAGGCCCGCAGAGCCCTTTTAGAAACTGGAGCAAAAAGAGTAATTGGCCTTTTTATCACACACTAAAATTATTTCTTCTTGAATGGGAAGCCGAGGGTTTTGAAGAATTCCGAAGCGGACTCTTTGTTTTTTAAGTTTGTGACGATGGTGGCGGAAAAGCCAAACACATCTTTGAGGTCTTCATCAGCAGTTTCTGAAAATACAGTATGCTCTTTGATTGCGAGAGTATAATTACCCATCTCGTCCAGTGCGTCAATTGAAATGCCTCTGAAGTCTTTGGTGCGAGGAAGCGCTATATTCAAAAGTCTGTCGAGGAAGCTCCACATCTTCTCCCCTCTCAAAGTGATTTGCACTCCGACGATATCGCCCTCTCTAGATTTGAAGGAGGCCACTGATTTTTTGGCGCCTCTTTTGATTGGTTTCTGGCCTGTGATTTTGGCTAATCTATCAGTAACAATATCTATTTTTTTCTTATCATTAAAAGAGCCGACGCCAGAACTCACAACTACCTTCAAAATTTTTGGCGCCTGCATAATATTTTTCAAGCCCAATTTTTCTTTGAGTTCTTTAAAAGCTTCTTTGGTTTTTTCTTTAAGTAATTTCATATTATTTGTCTTTTACCTTTTTAACATTTGAAACATGCACTGGTGCCGCTTGCTCTATGATTTTGCCTTTCTCATTGCTCTTTTTTGGTCTCTGGTGCAATTTCTTTTTATTTATACCTTCTACCAAAACTGCATCTACTTTTGGAAATGCTTTCAAAACGACACCGGTTTTACCCCTGTCTTTGCCTGCGATTATTGATACTTTGTCTCCTTTTTTTATTTTCATTTTTTTGTATATTATTCTTTCTTCTTTCTCCCCTCTCCTGCTTCTAGGAGAGGGGTTGGGGGTGAGGTTAAATCACCTCCGGTGCCAATGTGACGATGGCTTGCATCCCTAATTCAGCGATTTCTCTTGGAATTGGTCCAAAAATTCTACCAGCCTTGGGCACGATTTCACCCTTTTTTTGTTCCACCACCACCACAGCGTTTTCATCAAAGCGAATATAAGAACCATCTTTTCGGCGAAGTGGCGCTTTTTGGCGAACCACCAATCCCAAAAGGACTGCTTTCTTTTTTATTTCTTTTCGAGGTTCGGCTTTTTGAACGGAAAAGATGACGAGCTCACCGATGCGAGCGTATCTCTTTTTGGAACTGCCGAGCACTTTGAAAACTCGCCCTATCTTGGCGCCTGAGTTGTCGGCTACTTTTACGATTGTTTGTGGCTGAATCATGTTTTTATTTTACAATTATGAAATGCTTATCTTTTGAAATCGGCTTGCACTCTCTAATCATGACTTTATCTCCTATCTTTTTGGTATTGCCGACATCATGAGCTTTATATTTTTTGCTTACTTTATGATATTTTTTGTATTTAGTGTGCTTAACAAATCTGATAACTGAAACCACACAAGTATCTTTCATTTTGTCAGATACCACTACACCACTCAAGACTTTACCACCAATCTTTCCTTCTGATTTTTCTTCTGTATTCTTTTTTAATTCTTCTTTTTTCATTTTAATTTTCAATTTTTATATTCAAAGCCGTCTTTATCCTCGCGATTTCTTTCTTTATATTTTTTTGCTCTTTGACATTTTTGCTCTTGCTACCTGCGCCGCCAAATCTAATATCGCGCAAAGACAATCGTTTTTCGTTCAATTCCTTTTCAAGATCTCCTGTATTCTTTTTTGTTTTTTCTTTCTTCATACAGTTACCAATATTATATTCGAGCCACAATCTTAACTTTGACCGGCATCTTGGTACCACCTTTTCGGAGTGACTCTACCGCAACGGGGGCTAAAGCGCCGTCCACCTCAAACATTATCTGACCAACTGATACTCTAGCACAGTATCCTTCGATATCCCCTTTTCCCTTACCCATTTTCACTTCGGCCGGCTTTTTGGTAAATGGCATATCAGGGAAAATACGAATCCAAACTCTTCCGGTTTTGCCCAAGCTTCTAGTGATGGCCTTTCTGGCTGCTTCAATCTGATTGGATGTGATGCGTCCTGGCGCCATCGCCTTCATACCATGGGAACCAAAAGACACTTTGATACCGCGAGTGGCTGGACCAATCTTTTTGGGGTTTTCACGCAATGTCTGCCATTTTCTATATTTAACTTTTTTGGGGAATAACATGGTATTTGATTAAATATTATGATTTTGTATTTTTATCTTTACTGAAAATATCGCCTTTGTAAATCCAAACTTTAATACCGATTTTACCAAGTGGCAAAAGCGCTTCATGGAAGGCGTAATCAATATCAGCGCGTAATGTCTGAAGTGGAATTCGTCCCACCTTTTTGGTCTCTGTCCTCGCCATATTTGAACCGCCCATAATGCCGGAGAGGGTGACTTTCACGCCCTTCACGTCACGGTTGGCAAAAGCTTTTTCAACCATTGATTTCATCACTCTTCTGAAAGGTAATCTTTTTTCAAGTCCTTCGGCTACCATTTGAGCGGCAATCATTGAACTTGATTCAGGAGACTTCACTTCTTTGACATCAATTTTGAGCTCTTCTTTGATACTCAAACTGCGTCGCTTCATGAACTTCACCACATCATCTCGGAGTTTGGTCATGCCCTCGCCACTTCGGCCGATGATAAGTCCTGGACGAGAAGTTTCAATAATAATTCTAAAAGTTTTGATGTTTCTTTCAATTTCTATGGAATTAACGAAAGCCCCTTTGAGTCTCTTTTTCAAATATTCAAAAATCAAAACATCCCCTTTCAAGTTTTCTTTGTATTTAGATTTAATACCAAACCAGCGTGATCGCCAGTCGCGAATGATACCCAATCTATGTGCATATGGATGTACTGTGTGACTCATAAAATTATTTAGCCGGCGCTTTTTCTATTAAAGTTATTTTTATATGTGAGGTCCTCTTATGAATAGTGTGAGCGGAGCCGTGAGAAACTGATCGACGACGATAAAGTATTTTGCCTCCATCAACTGTAATAGCCTTAACCTTCAAATTTTCTACTACTGCCCCCAAATCTTTAGCATTAGCGATAGCTGAATCCAATAATTTGTGTAAAGGGCCAGTCGCTCTCTTGGTAATAAAATCAAGTTTCTTTTTTGCTTCACTCACAGATTTACCACGCAAAACATCAGCGACTATTCGCACCTTTCTTGGGGACTGCCTATAGCTATTTAGTTGTGCAGTGATTTCTTGCATTTTATTTTATTTTTTCTTTGTGTCAGCTGTCGCCTTGGCAGATTTAGCTGCACTTATTTCATCCTCTTTTTTCTTGGCTTCCAAATCTTTTTGCATTTTACCACCGTGTTTAATAAATTTGCGTGTAAGTGAAAATTCTCCCAATCGGTGACCTACCATATCTTCAGTAACAAAAACTTCAATATGATCGCGGCCGTTGTGCACTCCAAAAGTGAAGCCCACCATTTCCGGCGCGATGACGCAGGCTCTAGACCAAGTTTTAATCACCCCAGTTTCCTGTGGTTTTTTACCTTCAACTTTTTTAATCACCCTAGGATCTACATAGGGTCCTTTTTTGACTGATCTAGACATAAAATATGTAAATTTAATCCCGCATAGCGGGACCTCAATATACTACCAAATAAGCATTTATTGTCAAACTTTACACCCCATATAAACAAAACGGCGGTTGGGGTATACTCCCCAACCGCCTATTATTCCGTCACACCTGAAGTTCACTCTTCCCAATTCTGGTCACTCTGACTGACGTGCCATCAAATTCCCCTATCAACCAAAAATGACCAAACTTCAGACCAGCCACGATTGAGCTTTCTTGTCTCGGACCAGTGATGACAAAAATCTCATCAAAATCTTCTTTTTTTGCCCTGATTTCCGCCCGAAACTCTGATGAGATAAGCCCCACAAATAAATACTCAATTTTCCACAACTCTCCAATATTCTTCTTCAAAAAATGAGAGTACTTTTGGAGAAATTCTACATCAAACATTGCACCGACAAGCATTTTGTCCGCCACAGACCACGTTGCTGAACTGACTGTAGTGACTGATTCCCTAATAAGAAAAAGAATGAAGTAGGGATCATTGTTCACATCAGACAGAAGAAAAAGGTTGTGGTCGATAAGTCTGTATCGATCTCGATATTCAAGCACACCATACTCCGCTTCAAGCTTGGATACCTCTTTTGAAATATCATTGACAGTCAGCCCCTCAACCCCAAACGGATACTGGATTGAGAGAAGCATTTCCTCTATCTTTTTACGAAGAGAAAGCACCCTTCGGTTTTTCTCTTCAGTGCTCAAAATCTCCTTTGCTTGAGCAACGACCTCCTTGATCATGTTATGATCTTCTTCCTCGCTCATCGGCAGTGGGTTAGTCATGTTTGACGACATGATGGGTTTCTCCTTCCAAAAACAAACTACATTTTTATTACATATTTGTCAAACCACCCTTCATTAAAAAACAACTGAAGTTATTTTTTTATTCAGGATGAATTCGCATACAAGCGAATTCACATTCTTTCAGGAACCTTAATTCCGAGGAGGTTGAGGCCGGATTTGAGAGTGAGGGCGACAGCTTGAGTGAGGGCGATTTTGTAGGGCGAAGTCGGGTCATCTTCGTCTATTATTTTGTTGCTGGCATAAAAGCTATTGAATATGGAGGCAAGCTCGGTCAAATAAGTGACGATGTGGTGTGGCGCATACTCAATCCCCGCCCTCTCTACTGTTTCTTCAAATTTATACAAATGCCTTTCAAGTTCTGTTATTTCCCAAGTTTCTGGAATTTGAATTTTGGATTTTGAATTTGTTTCGGATTTCGAGTTTAGAATTTCGGATTTTGCCTTTTCGAGCACAGAGTTAGCTCGAACACACGCATATTGAAGATATGGCCCTGAATCTCCTTCGAAAGAAATCGATTTATCAAAATCAAAAATAATATCCCCGCCAATCGCCTGTCTTAATATGGAATACTTGATTGCCCCAATCGCCACTATCTCAGTCATTTTTTCTTCTTCCTCTGCTGTCATTTTTACCCTCAACGACAAATGTTTTAAGGCTTTAATTTTTTCTTGCACTTTTGCTTTTATGAAATCAATGAGAAATTCGGCGGAAATGACATCTCCCGTTCGGCTAGACATTTTTCCCGAAGGAAGGCGCAACATTCCATGAGAGAGATGTTTAAGCTTCCCCTTAAGCCCAGGTATTACTTCTCCAATTGCTACTTCAGTTACACCAAAAAATGCATCTTGTTCGTTGGCAGTAATAGTAATTGATTGGTTATAATCATATTTTTCTTTTTTGAGTTTAGCTAGTCCAACTTCTTTGGCTTCATAAGTTGTTATACCTTCCGAATTTATAAAAACTCGAGTATGCGTTTTGGGTTCAAAATTTTCTCCTCTGAAAATAACAGCGCCCCCCTCCCCATTCTCAAAAATTTTACCAACATTTTCCAAAACAATCTTTTTTCCTATTTCCCCCGTTTCACTTTCATAAAAATGATCGTCGAAATGACTACTGAGTAATTTATATATGTATTCAAAATTATCTATAGAAAATTGTCTAGCACTCTTGTATAAATAACTTATCCAAGAATTATTATTCTCATAAATTTCTTTGTTGATTTTCAATATATTTTCTCTATCAATTTCATCTTCTTCATACATCTTATATCCATAAGCATATGCATTATTTATATATTTTCTTAATTGGTCATCTTCGGTAAAAACCATAAGCTCTACTTGTTCTTTCTTGGATTCAACTTTGTTTTTTATTTCTTCATACACTTTATGCTTAGAAAGCTCTTTATCTAGACCGTACACTGCTTTTGCGACATGAAGCCCAACATCACCATGATAACCCACAGCTTTTGTCTCAGCTCCATTTGCCTTTATAATTCTAGTTATCGATTCCCCTATCGCATTATTCATCAAATGCCCAATATGAAATACCTTAAATGGATTAGGTTGAGTATGTTCTATTATTATTTTTTTATTTTCAAATAATTTACTTTCTCCACATTTTTCTCCTTTGTTTAAAATCTCTTCAACCGATTTAGCAAAAAATTCTTTTGATAAATAAAAGTTTATAAATTTTCCAACCACTTCGATTTTTTCTATTTCTAGAATTTTATTTTTTTCTAATCTGTCGGCTAAGTCTTTTGAGTTTTCATTAATAGAGAAAAAAGAAAAATCTCCATTTTTAATATCCTTAGGATGTGCCAGTACAAAATCCCCCCCCAACTTTAAGGTCTCCTTTATCCATTTTTTTATTTTTTCCTGTATGTTCATTTTATTTTCCAGTACTACCAAAACCATGTTCCCCCCTTTCGGCTTCTGATAGATTTTCTACTTCCTCAATATCTACATATTCTACCTTTTGAATTAACATCTGCATTACTTTATGTCCTTTTTCAAAAGTATATGATTCTTTACTTAAATTTATCACACCCATTACAAGTTCACCCCTAAACCCGGAATCAATTACCCCCGCCAAAACCTTTATCCCATGATTAATCGATTTGCCTGATTTGTCCCAACATAAACCAACACAACCTTCCGGTATTTCTACTGCAATACCGCTTCTTATTCTCGCAATTTCCCCCGGCTCAACTCGTACAGTTTCCAGTGCGAACAAATCCATGCCAGCATCGCCATGATAATTGTAAGCAGGTAATTTGGCTTCTGAATTTAATTTTTTAACTTTTAATTTCATTTTAATTTTTTGAAAAGCTCGTAAGCAGTCATGGCACCATTTAATGCTCGATGTACTGGTGGTTCAGGTGGGATACCAAACATATTACAAGCCGTCTTGAGACTCCAACTTTCATTTTTAGCTAAACCTTTGTCCCATGCGATTGAAAGCAAATCCAAACGATGATAATCCATCGTGTCCTTGACTCCCGTTTTTCTAAAAGCATCATTCATAAAACCCCAGTCAAAAGTAGCATTGTAAGCACAAAAAATCGCATCATGAGTTTTGTCGGCAAAGATTTGTAAAGCTTCTTTGAGCGAAACAGCATCTTGCCAATCTTCTTCTTTATAACCATTTTTAGCAATAGCCGCTGGTACAGCATTTTCAATATTAAGTGGTTTAATTTTTACATTCAAAGTATCAACTATTTCAAAAGTATTTTGATTAAAGACCACCAAACCAATTTCTAATATTTCGTGCACTCCAAAAATATCTCCGCTAGTCTCCAAATCCGTCATCGCAATTTTCCTATCATTTGCTTTCATTATAAATATGATACCAAAATCTTACACTTTCTACATCTACATCACTTTCTCACGGTCGTGAGTATTTGATGTATTGAAAATTTGATAATGACCTGACTACTTTAGACCAAAATAATCTATTATGTCTTCATCTGCCTCCAATGTATCAACTATCATATAAAGTAGATCCTTCCCTATCTCAAGATCTGCTTTAAGTAAAATTATAAGTTCTTCACAATCATAAGGATAAATCCAAACACTGTCTTGTAATCTTCTAAATCCAACAGATACTAAGGTTGCTCTTATTTGATCCCTGACAAATCTTAAATGTTCTGGAATATCAAATATAAGCACTCTCCATTTTCCATCCCATTTTTCTTTATTTATTTTTGTTTTTTTATAAAAAGTATTTCTTGCAAGAAAAAACCTTCCTTTGGATGTGATTTTTAATTCGCTATTTTTTAATTCCATCATACCTTTATTGATTAGTCGTTTGCGAGAAACCTCTATGGACTCCTTTTGTCTAAAACCCGGAATCATCTTGGCACGCTTCATTGCCAACAGTACTTTTGGAGCAACCAGTCCTACACTAATAACACCTGCAACAGAAACAGTTTGCAAAATAATATTCTGAAGATTTTTTCTTTTGCTTTTACCCTCTAAAGTCTCTTTTATTTTTTTATTATTAATATTAATCATTTTATAAGCAGCATTTATCTTTGTTGAATTTATAAAAATCTAACCAGAAGTAATGTAAAATAAATAATATCACACCCATCAATTTTATACGACCGTGAGTATTTGATGTAGTGAATTTTTATATATATTGTATTGCAATTTTATTGTATATCTAATGAGATCTTAAAATTTTATCTATTTTTCGGGCAATCAAGACAAAATCTTTTTCTTTTTTGCCTCGAGTCGTTTCAGCCGCAGTGCCCAGTCGAATACCTGACGGATCCATCGGCGAGCGAGTCTCATTTGGAATAGTGTTTTTATTTACAATAATGCCGTTTTTTTCGAGAACATCGCTCGCCTCTTTGCCCGAAATACCCTTACCTTCCATCCAAGTATCCATAAGTATTAGGTGAGTATCAGTGCCACCAGAAATTATTTTCCAACCCAACTTTTTTAATTCTTTAGCCAAAGTATCGGCATTTTTTATAATCTGTTTGGCATACTTTTTAAAAACAGCAGTATCAGCTTCTTTAAGCGCCACAGCTACCGCGGCTATTTGATTGATGTGCGGCCCACCTTGAAGACCTGGGAAAACCGCTTTGTCTATTTTTTTATTAATTTCTCTTGAGTCAATTTTACTAAAAATCATTGCTGAACGCGGTCCTCGCAATGTTTTATGTACCGTGGTAGTCACTACATCCGCATAATCAAAAGGCGAAGGAAGCGCTTTGCCCGCCACCAGTCCCGCGAAGTGTGACATATCTACCATCAAATATGTTTTTTTGTTTGGATCAGTGTGTTTAATACTGTCAACAATTTCTCTAAACTTTTTAAAATCAACTTTTCTTGGGTAAGCGGTATACCCTGCAACAATAATGTCCGGCTTTTCAGCTATCGCTATCTTTTTTATTTCTTCATAATCAATTTGTTCTGTATTTTTATTTACTCCATACGGTACTTGAATCCAAAATTTTCCCGTCGCTGAAACTTTGTGGCCATGGGTCAAATGCCCGCCATGATCCAAACTCATTCCCATGATCTTGCCCTCTTTTGGTACTAGTGCTAAATAAACAGCGAGATTTGCTGGCGAACCTGAAAGTGGCTGAACATTAACTGCCCATTTTTTTGAATTAAGGCCAAAAAGTTTTAGGGCTCGCTCTTTACACAAATCTTCAATTTTATCTACAAAAGTTTGCCCACCATAATACCTTTTGCCTGAATATCCTTCAGCATATTTATTAGTAAGCTCAGACCCAAGCGCCTCTAAAACATCCTTGGAAACATAATTTTCCGAGGCAATCAAATTAATGACCCTTTTTTGTCTCTTTTTTTCCGCTTCTATTAATTTTTTGATTTGAGTGTCTTTCATAGTAGTTTTATTATCATCTAAACTATATAAAAAGCAAATATTGAAATCAAATTACTTGTAGGATATGATGTAAATATGAAATCATATAAAAATCGTACTCCAGATAATCAATATCAGCAAATGCTCAAAAACATTCTAGAAAATGGTGTGCGTACTCCAAGTCAGCAGGGTGTAGATGCCCTAACTCTGTTGGGTCCAAATGCAATGCATTTTAAACTTGAAAATGGGTTTCCTGTGATTACTGAACGTAATATGAACCCAAAGCCTTCAGAGTTTTTACCAGTCACAGTGTGGCAACAAGCTATAGCTGAAATTTGTGCTTTTATTAATGGCGCTAGAACACAAAAAGAGTTAGAGGAATTTGGTTGTTTCTGGTGGAAATCTTGGGTTACTCCAGAAAAATGTGCCAAACGCGGATTAGAGACCGGAGACTTAGGCCCAGGATCATATGGTGCCGCTTTCCACGATTTTCCTACGGCTGAAGGCAAACCTTTTAATCAATTTAAACATATAGTTGAACAAATTATTGAGGAACCACAATTACGAACTCATTTTGTTAGCCCATGGATTCCCCAATACACTGGTCGCGGCAAAGGAAAACAACAAAAAGTTGTGGTTTGTCCTTGTCATGGCTGGATAAATATCCGTATCATTGAAAATAAACTTACCCTTCATATGATGCAAAGGTCGGGAGATGTACCCGTTGGGGTGCCTTCAAACATGGTCCAGTACGCAGCTCTTACCATGATGCTCGCTCAGGTGACAAACACCATTCCGTACGAATTTATACACAGTATTTCAGATGCTCATATTTATGTAGATCAGATTCCAGCAGTTGAAACAATGCTCGCTCGAGAACCAAAACCCTTCCCAACAATGACACTCAATAAAAATAAAAAAGATTTGTTTGCCTTTCGTAAAGAAGATTTCGAACTATCAGACTATGATCCACATCCAGGAATAAAAGGTATCCCTGTTGCTATATAACATGAGCAAAGAAAATAAATATGTAAATCTATCTGCGGTAAGAAGAGAAGACCAAAGAGAGGTAATGGAAGAAATAAAAAGACAAGGACACTGCCCGTTTTGTCTTGAAAATTTACAAAAGTACCACAAAAATCCTATCTTAAAAGAAGGTAAATTTTGGATTTTAACCGAAAACCAATGGCCATACAAAAAAATAAAGCACCAACTACTCGCTATTTATAAAACTCATATTGAGCACCTGAAAGAAATAGACCCAGAATCTGGCAAAGAACTTATTGAAATGTTTGCAGAAGAGGCAGAAAAAAGAAATATGAAGGGTGGTGGAGTCGCTATGAGGTTTGGGAGCAATCCAGAATATGGCAATTATGGAAGTAGTGTCCTACATATTCATGCCCACCTTGTAGAACCTGATTTAGAAAAACTGGAGGAAACCGAGGCGTGGAGATTTAAATTTGGAGAACCTAAAAATTATAAAAAGAGAGTTGGATAAGATGAAGGCCTCGCACAGTGCGAGGCCTTTCTGAAAGTTTGACAATCAGGTCATTTAGCTGTTTTGGGCGGCTCTAGATTGTCTTGAATGAGCTCAAATTCTGCCACGGTAAGCACATCATAGGGGTAACGGCGACCAGCCTCTTCCGCAACGCGATACTTCTCGAAAGCGCGCAGCACTAGTAACTTCTTTTGCAGGTCTGCTTCTGACTTCGCGATTGTCACCTCTACCCGATCTTTCCCAATCGGAAGATGGAAGTTGAAATGAAGATGAGGAACGCTCTTGGCATTCCGTCTCGGATCTCCCGTGCGAATCATCCACACACCATCACCACCGACTCCCAAAGTGTTATGGGCATAGTTGAGCACCTTTTTGAAATCCACCCACTCTTGGTCAGTCAACTCCAAGATGTTTTCGATATGACGCTTAGAAGGAGCGGTCAGTTGGCACTCCTGTCCAGACCGCGGCGCCACATCATTTTTCCAGAGTCGCCACGAATTGTCTTCGTAAAGAATTCTGTTGCGGTTGGTATCGATCTGACAGAACGGGCATTTGCCCGCTTGAAGATCTGAGACTGTCTGTTTGTAATACTGATAGTTGCTCGTATTGAACAACCGCCAGATATCCTCAGGTTTTACGCCTGGAACTTCAAAAACTGGGTACATAGAGCCATCCTTTCCAAAAACACACTAACATGTTTAATGATTTAGGTCAACAAAAATAATCTCAACTCCCTTGCTTCTTAAAACTATTTCTTGGTCTAACATTTGATAACCCCCGCTATAATATATTTTTTTGATACCTGAGAAAGCAATCTGCTTCGTACAAAGCGAACACGGGAAAATGGTCACGTACAAAGTAGCCCCCTCAAGTGAAAGACCTTTACGCGCGGCTTCTGCAATAAGACGTGCTTCGGAATGAATGGCCGTTGCAATATCTGTACCAATACCTTTATGTAATGTATTGCGAGGATCACCATCTGCATACGGAGAATGTGGAGAAGGCAAATGTTCATTATGAGCAGATAATATAATTTCTCCATCTTTTACAATAGCCGAAGCGACACGCCGCCACCAATCGCTACTTTTTTCTGCCTCTTTTTTTAATTTTTGGATTACTTCTCTATCAAATTCATCTCTTGAAATTTTTTGATCTGCTTGCACCGGTTTTTCTTCCATTGATTTGTGTTTATCCCAACGTAAAAAAACATCATCAAAAATAACCTTCTTTTCTCCAAAAAATTCTGTTGCTAAATCAATGCAGACATCCTCATCGGGCATAATAATTTCGATCGTTTCTAATGATTTAAGACCTTTTTCTTCAAGAATTTCAATTTTTTTAAACATTTTCCAACTCTCTATTGCCCGCTTTACAAGATTGGGCGAAAGTTGCCGGATTTCTTTGGCAAGGTAATCATATTTCTTGATAAGAGAATCGCCAAAAATATAGAGGGTGTCCACATCTGTGTGCCGCTCAAAAAATTTTCTATACCCCTGATGTAGTACGGGTACATAAGCAATAATAACTTTTTTCATCTCTTGTTTAATATTTTAACCCCCCATTTCATCGAGCGTATCTTGAATTGTCTTCAAGATCTTGGGAGTGAGAGCTTGCCCTAACTTTTTGGCAGTACTAATTTGAAGTCTTCTGATTTTTGCGCTAGTTGTCGTGGTAGCCATAGGTTCTAGGACAAATACTTTGCCACAATATTTCTTGAGTTCCTTTAGTTGTTTATTGTTATAGGTTTCTTTGGTGGCGATAAGAACATCCGGACAAATTGCTTTTATCAGACTCCATTTAGGATCATTCAGCTCTTTGAGAAAGACCAAATCAACATATCGAAGGTGAGTTAGCATTTCTATTCTTTCTTCTTGGGGTACAACAGGTCTTTCAGGACCTTTTCTTTTTTTTATTTTTTTATCGCTATCCACTCCCACAACAAGAAGATCCCCGTGCTTCTTAGCCTCTTTCAAATACCTACCGTGTCCAACATGGATCATATCAAAGGATCCCTGAGTCAAAACAATGTGCATACCCAAATATTTACAGTGTTCAATGAGGCCCTTAATCTTTTTATAGTCATTCAACGCCTTTCCACCAAAACTCAGATGAGCGTATGCTCCTTTATCTATGGGGATGTTATTTTCCATGTGAGTATATTATTAGCTTTCCGTTCTTTTGGCAAGCTGATATACTTTTATATACATGAATAAACCGGTAATAAGCATAATCGCAGCTATAAGCGAAAAGAAGCGTGCTCTTGGATTTAAAAACAATCTCCTCTGGAAAATTGAGGGTGATTTGCCGAGATTTAAAGCTCTGACTAGCGGTCATGTAATAATAATGGGAAGAAATACCTATATATCAATTGGTAGACCTCTTCCAAACAGAACAAATATAGTCATATCTCATATCGGAGATGAAGGTATTGCTTCTGCTGAAAATCTTATTGTTGTAGATTCAATAGAAAAAGCACTAGAAGAAGCAAAGAAAATAGAAAAAGAGGAAATTTTTATAATTGGTGGAGGAATGATTTATAAATCATTTATTGATATCGCTGATCGTTTATATTTGACAGTAGTTTATGATGAACCCGAAGCTGATGTCTTCTTCCCCGATTATTCTCAGTTCAAAAAAGAAATACAAAAAGAGGACCACCTTGAGAGCAATCCTCCATTTTCTTATGTAATCTTCGAGAGATAACGAAAGATTCTCTCAAAAATTCTGCGGTTTTTGTCCTTTGTGCAAATCGGCGTCCCACGTATACTATGATTGGCCGTCTCTACTCCTCACCAATCCCCTGCCACAGTAGACACAGTTAGAAACATCACTGTCTGTAGTAGCTGGAGAACAAATTCCACTCATGTTGCAGAGAGATTCTTGGCCATTTACAAAGACAGAAGAACGCAGATTATCTACAAAAGCTACAACTTCACGAAGAATGTCATAGCGCTTGAAGGTAAACTTAGGATGACTTATACCCTCAATCAGACGTGTGATGTGAGCATCTCGATGTGCAACCGCTATAACAGGCTTTCCATAAACCTCTATCGCAGTCGCCAATTCATAACCAAGTCCGATTGCTGGATAGTCGCATATAGCAACAAACACATCACATCCAGCAACGCATTTTTGTACATCCCACTCATAAACTTCTCTTGCGGTTCCAGCAACCAAACCAACGAAATCAAGGACCGTGTATTTGATCCTCAATTCGTTTTTAAGAGCTTCAACAGATTCGCGAAACTCTTCTGGGGCCTGGGTTAACGAACAACCTACATAGATTTTCATATATACTCCTCTCAAACAACTTCCTGTTTTAGCTTACACATTTTAAGCAAAACAAAAAGACTTGTTTTACAAGTCTTTTTGTTTTTTAATATTTTTTAAAAATTACCCCTTCACTTCTACCCACGCATAATTTTCTGCTGAAAATTTGCGCGGGCCCACCTCAGCTCGCCAGCTTCCGGTTCGTAGAAGTGCGATTCAACGCACTTCTACGCCCATGCTCCTACACTGACCGGCGATTATTTTGACTGCTGCCTCTAAGTCATTGGCATTTAGGTCAACCATTTTGACTTGAGCGATTTCTTCCAATTGTTTGCGAGTAATGGTGCCAACTTTTTGACTTGGGGTTTTACCCGCGCCTTTTTCAATACCGAGCGCCTTTTTGATAAGACTTGATGCTGGGGGGGTCTTCAAGACAAAATCAAAAGTGCGGTCTTCGTAGACATTGATTTCAGCTGGGACTAGACCTTCCATACCCCTAGTAGCTTCGTTAAATTTTGTGACGAATTCACCAATATTAATACCGGCTGGCCCCAAAGCGGTTCCAACAGGAGGAGCAGGAGTCGCCTTACCTGCCGCAATCACCAATTTTATTTTTTTTGTTATCTTTTTTGCCATTTTGTGTGGATATACTACTACAGTTATAATATTCTCGCAACTCCCCTCTCCTGCCTCTAGGAGAGGGGTTGGGGGGTGAGGTTAAATTTTCTTGCGCAGATTTTTGAACTTTAAAAAATCTGCATCTTAAGATTTATAGTCGCTGCGCTCCTTAAATCTTTTTGACCTGCAAGAAATCGAGTTCTACCGGAGTCTCACGGCCAAACATAGGTACGAGCACTTTCACCTTACCTCTTTCTTCATCTACATTACCCACTTTGCCTTCCAAATCTTTAAACGGCCCGTCAACTATCTTGACTGTGTCATCTAGAGAGAGGTCAATGTTGTGTTTAACTTTTTCCGAATTCATTCGTTTGAAAAGTTCTTCTACTTCTTTTGGGTCAAGTGGCACAGGGAAAACTCCAGCACCAACGAAACCCGTCACGCGAGGAGTATTGCGGACTACATACCACGAATCATCGGTGACAATCATATCTACCAGCACATAACCGGGATATATTTTTTCCTCTTCTTCAGCTCGTTTGTTGCCTTTTATTTTTATCTTTTTTTCGGTAGGCACTAAGACATTAAAAATCTTGTCTTCCATACCCAAAGACTCGATGCGTTGTTTTAAATTTCGCATCACCGCGTTTTCATAACCTGAGTAGGTATGAATAGCGTACCAATTTCGACTTTCTTGTATTTGTTGTTTGCTCATAGATTAAATAAATAAATTTAAAATTCTAGAAAAAATAAAATCAAACAACCCCAAAAAGAAAGCGGTCAAAACCGAAATAATAATAACCACCAATGAAAAGACCATTGACTGTCTTTTGGTTGGCCAGTTTACATGTGACATTTCACCCTTCGTCTCCTTGATATAACTTATTATTGACATAGTATTTTAATTATTATCCTTATTAAAAAACCCCTTGCGGGGTTTTTCATTATTAAGTTGTGCCCCTATTATACACCTGACAAATTTATTGTCAAACTCAAATAACTCACCCTGCCCTCTCTTACAACAAGAGAGGGGTTGGGGGCGTTATTTTATCTCGTAAGTAATCGTAATTTCGGAAGTGATTTTGCTCTCACCTGTTGGCAATTCTGCTCTAGTGGGAGCTACCGAGGAAACTGCCATATCTTTGGCACCGCCGCCCATGCCCTCACCATAATACATTGGGTAATTTCCATTCTCGTTGTAATACATCATTTTGCCCAGTTTGACATCAAGTTGTTTTGCGAGCTCCTTAGCTTTTGTCTTTGCCTCTTTGATAGCGTCTTCTCTGGCCTTTGCCACATACTGTTCCCTATCATCAACGGTGAATTCTACTCCGCTAATATTTGAAACTTCAGCCGCACCGACTTTGGTGACCATGTCGCCAACTTTTTCGGTATCTCGCACTTTCACAGTGATGGTTTGATTGACTTCATAACCTATGAGTACTTGTTTGCCTGATGGACAAGGGTAAGTTATACAAACTACCTGATTCCATTCGTATTTAGGATAAACATTGTAGTTGGTAGTTTTGATATCTTTGTCTTCCACACCCGCTTCACGCACGACAGAGAGCGCCTTGTTGATTTTTTGGTCAGCTTTTTCCTGAGCTTGTTTGACGGTATCTCCTACTTCAGTCACTGAAAAACTAAATGATGCGATATCGGGGATAGCATAAGCCTCGCCCTTACCAGTCACCATAATAGTTGATTGTGGATAAATCTCTTTACCAATATTTGGCAAGTTTTTAAAATCTGTGATCACTTTCATTAACAAAAAGACAGAAAGTAATATAAGCGAAATAGCGGCCCATTTTGATACTCTTTTTACCCCTTCTTCTCCAAAAAATTGATTAAACATGATATGTAATTTAGTTAATAAATATGTGTTAAGTATAATATTTTTATACACATTTAGCAAACTTTTAATAACTATAAATGCTATAATTTAAAGGTCAATATTAGCCAAATATTAATAATATTTTTATGAATTTTATGAAAAAAATAACCGTTTTCGCCTTTGTAATTTTAGGATTATTATCGCTTGCCAATTATACATACGCCCAGACCAGACCAACTGTTCCTCCTTTAGTACCTGATTCCGTGACGGGCTGTACTGGTTATGAAAACGAGTCTCGTTGCCGTCCCGAATGGGCCGATTCAGCATCAAAATGTCAGGTTGGAACATTGGGTCTCGGAGGAGCAAACACCTGTGTCACCATTGATGAGTCTGTCAGAAGAATTAGCCCTTATGTAATGGTTTGTTCATCAACATATCAAGTCGCCGGATGTGTACCTCACAAAGTAAACCCTTACGCCGCTGGTAGCCTCGCCAAACAAGCCGAAATAATGGGCAGATCACTCGGCTACACCATATCGTGTTCAGTTGAAACATTAGGAATGGCAGGTTATGTTAATCCTATAAATAATTTAACTTATGGATTATTTACTTCATGTACTATAAATGGCCGAAGTGGTTTTGATGCATACACATTAGTAAATGACCCAGCCAGAGATACTTCGTATACCAATTGGGATGTAATGGCCACAGAGCTTAAAAGCATCGCAGCCGCTGAAGCTTGCGGGGGGAATATAAGCAATGTTTATTTCAATACCGATGGCACCTATCGTTGCATTACTCCTACCACCCCCACTACTCCAACAACCCCTGTCACACCAACGACTCCCACCATATCGACAATCCCTTCAACTACCATTAATCAAAGTTATTTAAGTTACGCCACAAACTTAACCGCTACTTTAACTAAAATAATTGCCAATCTAAAAAGCCAACTTAATTCAATCGGAGGTATCCAAACTACTACTTCAATCCCAGCCAGCCAAACTACCACTTCCTACACTTCTTCTATCACCAATGCATTAAACAATATGACCGCCAATCTCAAAAGCCAACTCAACTCAACAGGAACCGGCCAAAACACTACTTCAGGCATCGTGAGTGTCCAAACAGGAGCGACTACTCCATCCGTAGAATTAACCCTCAGCAATGGTCTCAAAAGTGGCACCTACTCTGTCGGCGAAACCGTGAACTACCAAGTCAAAATGCAAAATGTTGATTCAGTCAATTCATTTTACAGTGCCATTCCCAAAGACACTTGTGTCGGAGGTTCAGCAAGTGGTGAACAGAAACCGTGGATAGTCAAAACTGTAGCTCCACTTAGTAACTTCAGCGACCAAGTTGAGCAGTGCCAAGCCGGTTCCACTTATATTATTTCCGTCGTCGGTACCAACAAAACTTCTGGTATCATCAACGCTTCCTCAGCTTCAGTATATATAAGAAAATAAATTATTTTTCCGAAATTAAATCCAAAAGATTTTGGAAGAGGCAGGCAACAGTCAACGGACCAATACCACCCGGGACTGGAGTGATGGCACAAACTACTGGCTCTACTTCTGCAAAATTAACATCCCCCACTAATTTTCCTTCTACTCTATTTATCCCAACATCAATAATTACTTGTTTGAAATTAACAAATTCTTTGTTTATTAAATGAGGCTTTCCAACCGCTGAAATTAAAATGTTGCACTCTCTAGTAATCTCTGGAATATTTTTGGTACTAATATCACACCTAAAAACTTCTGCTCCTCTCTTTTCAAGTTCAAAAGAAATTGGTTTACCGGCCAAAATGCTCTGTCCGATCACTGCCACTTTTTTACCCCTTAAACCTATTTTATAATAATCAAGCAACAAAATGACCGCTCGGGCTGTGGCTGGGGTAATTATATTGTCACTATTTACACTTTTGGTTGTTGAAAGACCATCCGCATCTTTACCCATTGGGATTTTATTCAAAATTGCATTGGTATTTATATTTTTAGGAATTGGTAATTGAACAATAATACTATCCACACTGTCATCGTTTGCCAATTTATCTACTTCTTTTATCAAGTCTTTTTCAGCTATATTTGTCTCAAACTTTTTGAGCAATACTTCAACCCCCATCTCCTTTCCAAATTTGATTTTGTTTTTAATATAAACATTTGAATCTTCCCTATCTCCTACCTGCACAATAGCCAAACAAGGCTTCTTTTCAAGCTTTTTTATTTTCTCTACCAATATTTCCTTTATTTTCTCCCTCACCGGAGCCCCATATAAAATCATATTTAAAATATACCATTCTTTTTTTCATTAACAAAAATCCCCCAGACCCACCCACAATTGGGAAAGGGTCTAAGGGATTGAGAATCAGAGGGCTAAGAACTATGGCTTACTGACCCGGGGGACGACAAGCCGATGATGGTAGCCACCACCCCACACAAAGTCGTGCCAAAACCGGTAAGCATCGATGCTCAATCTAATACTATCGCCCAGGCGCACGTCAGCAACAGAGAACTTACCAGCGACCTTGAACAAAAAGAAGGTTCCAAAACCATGCTTACGGAACCAGTCTTTGTGGTCTTCAACAAAGGCAATGACTTGCTCCTGAGTGAGACAGAGTTCATCCAGCTCATGACCGAAACTACCAAATATGGTTTTGAAATTACCATCTTCCGTCATCTCATAAACTTCGACAGGAGTCTCCGGTTTCGCTTCTCCCGGTACATCCAGACCCAAGGTTGTGAAGTCTGGGTCAACGCCCAGTAAAAATACATCAGTTGCTTGAGCAATCGTCCACTCGCCACTCGTGGCACGGATTACGATATTCTTTCCATTGGAGATGAGTCGGAGAATGGGAGGTTTAGTTTGTGCTGGCAGTACCCCAATAAGCTCGCCCTCAATCACTTTTTGCATTGTGGAGTTGAGAGCATCAGGGTCAAGGTTTCCAGCCTTGGCACGACGGATAAGCTCGGGAATTCTGCTTTCCAACAAAGTTTCCCACTCTTCTGCCGTTGGCTTCCTTTTCATACCGTCGGGGACAACGTAGGTCGTCATGACAGTTTCCTTTCTCAATGAGCGCGGGTTTTATATAGGTTTTGAGCCTCCCGCATTCTGATATAAATTATACACCCATTCCTCATTTCTGTCAAATATATTTAAAATATTATCTGAAGTTGTGGTATTATATTTATATGAACAGGTGGCAGAAATTTCAAAAATTTGTCTTTATATCTTTTTTGATTTTGATTATTCTCTCGGTAATCTTTTATCAAATTTTTGCCGAACAGATTGACCTCAGCCAAGTACGTCAGCAACTAAGGGATTTTGGTGTCTGGGCACCAGCAGTATTTATTTTCCTCTACACAGTCGGTACGATTTTTATACCCTCCACTCCTTTCATGGTAGTAGCTGGTATTTTATTTGGCTTTGGTTACGGCTTGCTTTATAGCGTTATTGGCGGTTTTTTAAGTTCAATATTAGTTTTTATTATAGCGAGAAAACTAGGTAAAGGCTGGGTAGAAAGTATTTTGAAAAACAAGCATTTAAAATATATAAACAAATACAACAAAAGATTAGAAAACGGAGCGACTTGGGATCTTATTTTTTTAAGAATGACTCCAATTATGCCATTCAATGTGTTAAATATTTTGATGGGAATATCAAAAATCAAAACCCGAAACTACATTGTGGGCACACTCTTAGGTCTCGCCCCTAGCAATGTTTTGGCGGTGTACGTCGGAGCTTTCTTAACAAAAATATTTTAGTTATTCTTTTTTCGTCTCCTGCCCTATCACTCTTTCAATATCTTGAACAATAGATTGTAAACTTTCGTCTGATTTTATCACATAGCCGACCGCGCCCATCGTCATCACATCGCTAATTTTCTTAACACTAGAAAGATTGGAAGAAACGAGTACTGGCACCTTTGGCAAATCTGGTGACTCTTGAAGTCTTTTTAGGAAAGCTGTTCCGTCGAGCTTGGGCATCATAAGATCGAGAATCACTAAGTCCGGCTTTTCAGATTTCAATTTTTCCAAACCAATTTCCCCATCTTCGGCACTCAGAAGGATATATTTATCAGCTGGCAGAGCCGCCTCCAATGTCTTTGAGAAAAACTGGTCATCATCTATCACAAGTATTTTTTTCATACGATTTAGCGAAATCGTGTCGCACGATACCCTCCTTTGGAGTGCGACCTTCTTTCTATTTTATTTTGTAATACATTAATAATACCAACTACAAAGGTATTGTAAAGAAGAAGCATGATCCTACCCCCTCCTTTGCTACCACTCCCACAGTCCCCCCATGCTCCTCAGCAATACCTTTGGCAATAACGAGCCCCAAACCAGTACCTTTGATTTCTTTATCTACTGGGTTCAATTTGGCCTGTTTGAAGGTGTGAAATAGATCTTTTATACTATCTTCGGGAATGCCTATACCAGTGTCTGAGACCGCGACGCAGAGTGATGGGCTTTTCACCTTCAAATCAGCAGCTTCTGGGAAAACTGAAACCTTTGACCTATCGAGGTTAGGCAATGCTTCTTTGGGGTTATAGACAAACGCCGAAACCAAGATGGCACCACCTTTGGATGTAAACTTGAGCGCATTTGATAAGAAATTGTTCAAAATTTGTTTGACGGCCTGAGGGTCAAATTCCAAAAGTTCTGGCACATTTTCGCCCGCCCACAAATCAAGCGAGACTCCGCGCCCATCGGCTGAAATTTTATAAAAGGAGATTCTATTTTCTATCACCTCTTTAATATTGGCCTTTTCTTTATTTACCTCAAACTTACCGGCCTGCAATTTGGAAAGGTCTAAAATATCATTGACCAATTCAAGCATCGAAGCCGAACTTTGGTGAGCCATATTTAAATATTCTTTGAATTTATCCGAACCTGTGTCCACCGATCCCGATACAATGAGTTCAATAATTTTTTTGACTCCATCGAGCGGAGAGCGAAGTTCGTGGACGATCATACCGGTAAATTCTTCCCGCACTCTTTCTAGTTCAATATCTTTGCTGATGTCATGGAATACCACTACTGCTCCGAGTATTTGATTGCCCCCTTTTGCCAAATGATGCGCCACTGGGTAAACCCCAATTTCAAAAAAAACTTCGTCAATATTAATCCTCTCTGAAACATACGAAACTTTTTTTGAAACCGATTCCTCCAGTTTCCCGCGAATATCAAATTTGCCACCCAAAATATCTATAAAATCAAAAATGCTTACATCTTTACTTACATCGGCTTTTATAATTCTCTTGATTGCCGGGTTGGCGACCACGACTCGGTATTCCGAATCAACCATGAGGACGCCGTCACCCATACTTTCAACCATTGCATTTAGTTTGCCCTTCTCTTTTTTGACCACTTCTTGTAGGCGCGTCACCGCTTCCGAAGCCTGCCCGGTAATCTTGTACAAAATAGTCATATCGGCCTCTTTATATAAACCCGAAGTCACATGAGCCACCGTCAAAACCCCAACCACCTCCCCGTCAATGACGAGGGGGATGTTGAAGAGCGACCCGATGTTTTGTTTAATTTCATCAATCACAATCGCCCCAGAAAGAACTTCATCAATATTTTCCAAATCATAGGTTTTGTCGGTCAAGGCTGAGAGCGAGGCCACCATTCTGCTTTTCATTTCCGACAAAAACTCTCGGCTGACAGACTTTTCAATATGTGTATTTACTTTAAGTTTGCCAGGATTTATCACCACATAACCGACCGCCGTATAATCGATAAATTGTCGGAGTGACCCAGTGATGATTTGCAAAATTTCTTCAACATCGAGTGAGTAGCCTACCCGCTCCCCGAGTTCTTTCAAAATAGCGAGCTCGTAGATGCGTCGGGTTGACTCTTCTCTTTCTTTGGTAATTTCTTTTTCTCTTTTTTTGAGAGAAAAGTAAAAATAAAAAACAAAAGTAATCAAAACCAAAACCACAAGACCAAAAAACATATACAAAGAGGCGCCTCCAAAAAGCGCGATATTCATTTAAGCGTTCATTATGCCCCTAAGAAGTTTGTTGGCACCGATGACCATAAATATGTAGCCAGTAGCAGAAAAAACGGTGCTTATGATACTAAACCAAAAACCAACAAACCATGGATCAACGACTGTAGATATGGTTCCCAAAACGATAAGAAGCATACCAACTCCAATATAATTAAGGACTGATCCAAACAATCCTCCGCCAAGTTTGCTTGCTGCTCTGAAGACGAGAAAAGTGGCAATGATGCCAATCACAATAGAAAGCAGGAGCGAGAAGTTGCCGGCAAATACCGAGGCAAACGCAATGCTGTCATTTGAAATTTGAGTATCCCATTCTTGAGCCAAGGCGCTGAGCGGTAAAATGATTCCCAAAATACTTATCAAAAAAAACTTTTTCATATTTATTATTAAAATTAGACTAACGTTGAATTGATGGATATTTTTTAAATATAGAGTTGACCGCGTTTTTGACGATTTCACCAGAAAGAGCGACATACTCGTCAATCAATTTTTGGAGCACCACTTGTTCCGGACCTTCAATGCCCAAGACCGCGCCATCGTCTGACACTTTGAGTCCTGGCACATTCCTAGCTTTGAGTATGGCAATTTGAGGGCCCAAAATAACCACCTGCTTCTTGATAATCTCAGTGAGCATTTGTTTGTAGTCTGAATTGTTTGGTTCCATAGTCTAGTTGTTTAATTTAAATAAAATACTCCCACTACTTAATATTATACCAAATCAAATATCTCGCACCAGCATTGTGTGGATTGCTATTAACTTTGAAAATCAATTTCAAAAGAGTACATTCCCATTCCACAGGATCCTTGTAAAGTCCCCAGTTTAGAATCACCCAATTCAATATCAGTTAATCCAGAAATAGGTAAATTTCTGCTTATATTTAAACTTGGAATACGGACCGACGAGGAACAATCGAAAGTACCGTCCGTGTTAAATCTTAACACAGTAGGGACACCCGCCTTGGCGACACTCTTTCTTGGTAAGTATCCTCCTCTAGCATTTATTTCTACAATCTGAATCCCATTTTCAATTGTTACATTATTTACAGAAGCAACATTTTCACTTGTGGTTTTTGGACTACTTTTGCTAAAAATAAAAGCTCCTCCAATGAGGACTAAGGCTATAATTACTGATGTTATTGTTCCTTTCATAATCTTATTAAAAATTAAATACTGGCGGAATAACTCCAATAACAACCAAAGAATTTATAAGGTTAAACAGAGCAAACATTATAACAATAAGGCCGGCGGATTTAAAGAAAATGCCAGACTTGCTACTGTTTTGAATACTGAATGAGCTAAAACTAATCAATGCTAAAACGGGCAAAGTGCCAAGAGCAAAAGCAAACATAGTAAGTCCCCCTTGCACAAAACTACCGGTTGAAAGGGTATAAATCTGCATCGATTGAGTAAAGCCACAAGGTAGAAAGAAAGTGGCGATACCCACGAGTAGCGGGGTTAATGTGTGATTAAACTTTGATATACCATGAGCATGCTTAGCTATAAACTTTGGCATTGATGGTTGCAATTTTTTGGCCCAAGAGAAAGTATCAAGAAGATTAATACCCATCATAAGCATCACTAAACCTATAATTATTCCAAGTAGAAACGTGCCGATAGTACCCAATTGAAACGTGGCGCCAAGCACACCAATCACTCCGCCAAGTATAAAGAAAGAAACTATACGACCGATATGGAAAAGAATTTGAGGTTTTATTTTACTTGTCCTGAGCGAAGTCGATGGATCTCCCTCTTTAGCAAATGTAGCTGACATAGAAAGCACAAGGCCACCAACCACCGCCATACAAGTTGAAAGCGAAGCAACGATACCAATGACAAAAGCGGTGCCGTAAGTCACATTGCCGGCATTTACCAGATTGACTATACCCATTTTTTGCAGAGTCACAAAGAGCACCGCGAAACCAATCGCAATCGGTATTGCGACTTTGAAATCTCCCCATTTCTTTTCTTTGATCTGTTTTTCAACAGACACGGTGTAGCCATGAGGTTTAACTGATTTAGTTAACTCGGTAGCTATCTGTTCTAAAGTTTTATCACCAAAGTCTCCCACAATTTCAACTGTATTATTTTTGAGACTGGATTTGGCTGAAGTCACATTTGGTAAATCATTAAGCTCACTTTCAGTTAAAAGCACGCAAGCACTGCAATGCATTCCGTGAACATGAAAGGTATAAGTTTTTTGTACTGGCATAGGTTATATATTATATACCCCCCTATGGTATATAACAAGTATAAACTATTTTAGATTAGACTATATTCCACAACCACTTTGTTGTTTTGGAGTAGGGACCGAAACAGGAGTTGCTTGACCAGCATCTACCCCACACCCATTACTACTTCTGGAGCTACTAGGAACCGTAACCTGTGACGATATACTCCTGAAACCAGAACTACTGGAATACTCAATACCTAGCATTTCTTGAGGATTTACATCTGACCACTCAACCCCTTTTTTCTCTTTCATATAAGTGGCGATGGTGATATAGGTATCGGGAAACCAATATGAGTTGACTGCCAAAGCCGCCTTCCACATATCTTGCTCGCTTACGCCTTGAGAAGCCATAAGTTCCAAAAATCCAAGCATAGCCATACCATGATTGCAATCCGGGAAGTGGGTTGAATTACCACAACAAGGTCTGTATATTCCACGCGATACTTTATCCACCAAGGATTGCTGTTCTGGTGTCAGGTTAAAGTATATGTGTCTATTGTAGTGATCCATTGGACTACCCACGGCCACAGTCCAGCCACCAGTTGAAGCGAAATTGACCGCTCCGCCATATTGAGGATTATTCATTTCTTTTGAATCGACTAAAATTGGGTTTGCATTTGAAAGGCCGAGAGCCCACAATAAGTTTAGAATATACCCCGCATTATCTTCATTAATTATTATTTTGCCATTATTGTCTCCAGACAATAATTTTTCATACTCCTCCGTAAACCCACGGCTTGCATAGAGAGCCTTAAATTTTTCTTCATCAATAGCTCCCGAACTTATAAGTTTTTTGCCTAAATCACCCCAAGTTACCGGAAGCTCTACTCCATTACTAGGCAAAACTTTTTCTTCTAATACTGATTTTTCTTGAATATTTTCTGGAGCTATGCTTATTTTCCTTGGGCTATCAGAAATTTTTAGTCTTGAGTTATACATCCAAGCACCGGAAAGCAAGATGCCGGCAATTATTATACTTATCGGAAGTGAAAGTATTTTTTCTAATTTATTTTTTTCCATATTATTTTAGTTACAACAATCTTCTAATTTTTCCATAATTTCTTTTACATCTTTATTTTTTACATTTGTATTACTTTCCCCAACCTCTCTTAATCTGCGAACAACTTCTTTTATTCCAAGACTTTGAATATCATTAAGAATTTGCCTGCGTTTTTCACACTTAGGACAATGCGGTATATGCAAGACCTTTGTAAGCCCGGCAATAGCATCTCCAAATTTAATTCGTTTTGTTTCTTCAGACATATTGATTAAATTAGATAAAGAAAATTAATACTCCAATAATCACCATCGCTAAACCAGCCCAAAAATGAACTTTTTTAGTATTTGTGGTTTTCCATTCTTGCATTTTTTCTACCAAGACTTTATCAGCCGACACCCAGAGCACGACGACAAGCGGTATGCTGAGAATAAGATTGTAAAAGATGAGATAACCAAATCCTTTAAGATAAGTTACTTGGTCACGAAGCAATCCAATAACCATAAGGTACGGCCCACCCATACAAGGAAACTGACAAATACCGACTAAAGCTCCCAACCCAAAAGCGGCCACGAAAGAAGTTTTCTCCATTAACCCAGCCATCGTAGTGTACAAAGACTTTGGAAGTTTCAATTTCAAAGGAAATCTTGGAAAGAAATAACCAACAAGATTAATAATTCCAAACAAAATCAAAAGTGACGCTCCAAGTTTACCCATGAAATGCGGAGTGTTGAACAAATGCAATACTTTCAATATCCCCAAACCAATCAAAAAATAAGCAGTGAAAATACCGGCGATATAAGCACCACCAATTTTGATAATTTTACTACGAGTCATCTGTATACCAAACAGAAATGCAATCGTTATAAGTAAAATTGAAAAAGAACAAGGGTGAACACTGTCGAGTAAAGACGAGAAAAAAACTAACGGTAAAAGCCAAGTACCTCCTCTACTTAAATTGTAAATTAAGCCAGCCGCACCATCGCTATTTTTTAGCACTACAATACCTACAATTACCGCCAAAACCACACCAATAATAATTGCGATTTTTTTCATAATTATGGAGTTACTGTTGCCTTAATTTCCAACTGCAAAGCATTACCGGCAACATCGGTAAGAGTAATAAATCTATCTATAAATCCAACCCCAGCGGGTCCGTGTGCATTAGGATCGTAAACTACACGAATAATACGATTTTCACCAGCTTTAATAATTTCATTAGCTGGCGGCACAAAACCCATACCAGGCATTTTAAATGGACCTTTCATACTGCCGTCTGGACTAATAATAAACGCACTAGTACACATACAGGAAGTTAGAACAGTTTTTAAGTTAATATCTTGAACAGTAGGATTAGTGACAGTAAATTCTTTGGTGACATTACCGTTTTTCATCGAGATAGTTCCAAAATCATAAAGAGTTTCTGAAGCGATAAGGAGAGCTTCGGAATTATTTTGAGAAGCACCCTGAACCGATGCTGATGTCCCACCTTTGATAAAATAGCCCCACACAAATAATCCCATTACCGCCACAATAATTAAGATAATGATTGTTTTTATTTTCATAAAGTTTAAATTAGTTAAATAATACAA
The DNA here is from genome assembly GCA_001824275.1 of Candidatus Zambryskibacteria bacterium RIFOXYC1_FULL_39_10. Taxonomy (GTDB): domain Bacteria; phylum Patescibacteriota; class Minisyncoccia; order Phycocordibacterales; family WO2-35-19; genus WO2-35-19. The sequence goes on from MHWW01000002.1 coordinate 58,593, forward strand.
AAAGCCCTTAATAAGGACTTTTTGCAACACTTCAAAAATTCTAAAAAGAATCTAAGAAGTGCCGCTTATACTATAGTTGGACTATTTTCGAAAAGAGAAAGCCAATGTATTATTTTTCTAGTACTAGAAAAAACTGGCGAATAATCATAAAAACGATTCTTTATAAATGTAATGTATTTAAATATATTTTGACCGGTAAAAAGTATTAGAAATACGCTCGCAAAAATAAAAAGAGAAGCGAGCAATATCGTCAATCCATAGTCTATCGTTACATTTATAAATGATTGATAAGAAGAAATATAGTGAATGGCTGAAGCGACTGTATTTTGTACACAATCAGATGTATCTGCAACAGAAAACGGACATTGCCCCAACATTTGCCCATCTGAATTATGTATCATGGTGAAAATACCAAAAATTAGCAGTGACATAAATGATACCAGAATAAGTGACGCTATTATTTTTTTGAATAAAGCTGACATATAAATTACAAATACTTTTTTAGCTTAAATCTTTTTTCTTGGACTCAAACTCTTCTTTATCAATTTCACCTTTTGCATATCTCTCTTTTAAAATTTCAAGAGCACTTGAATTTGATCTAGGACTTGAGTTTTTACCCCCAACTTCACGCACAATCCAAACAATAAAAACAACAAGCAAAACCCAAAAAACAACCATCATTATGCCACCTCCAAACCAACCTCCATAATCGTTATAAAATCCGTACATAATATTTTATATTAGTTAATAATTACATTCATTCTACAACTTTTTAGTTTTTAAGCGTAGGGAATTACCGACCACCGATACCGAAGACATGGCCATAGCAAAACCAGCAAAAACTGGGTTGAGGAGCCAGCCAAATATCGGATAAAATAGACCGCCAGCCAAAGGTATCCCCACAATATTATAAATAAAAGCCCAAAAAAGATTTTGTTTAATACCGGTCATCGTGATTTTTGAAAGTTTTATGGCTTTAACCAATTTTGAAATATCACCATGCAAAAGAGTAATCCCGGCTGATTCAATGGCCACGTCCGTTCCTGTCGCCATAGCAATACCCACATCAGCTTGAGCCAAAGCCGGCGCGTCATTGACCCCATCCCCCGCCATGGCCACGATTTTGCCCTCTGCCTGTAATGCTTTAATTTTATTAAGTTTATCTTCTGGCATTACTTCGGCTACTACTTCATCTATGCCAATTTCTTTTGCAATAAAATTGGCTGTGTTTTTATTATCCCCAGTCAGCATCACTACTTTTATATTTAATTTGTGAAGATTTTTAATAGCTTCTATCGCTTCTGGCTTTACCGCGTCAGCGACCATTATCACCCCCAAAACTTTTTCTTTAGTGGTTAAAACAATAGGAGTTTTTCCTTCCAATGTTTCTTTTTCAATTGATGTTGTGTTAAAAGACAAATTTAGATCTTTTACAAGTTTTGTATTACCCGCAAAATATTCAATATTTTCAACAACACCTCCAACTCCTTTACCTTTTATAGCTTCAAAATTTTGCACTTCAATAAAATTGATATTTTTCCCCGCCTCTTCGGTGGGCAGGCCTTTTGCATAAGAGACTACGGCGTGAGCGATTGGGTGCTCGGATTTATTTTCCAGTGAAGCCAGCACGGCAATGAGTTCATTATCAGTTTTGTCAGAAAAATTTTGAATAGAAACTAATTCAGGTTTACCACGAGTAAGTGTACCAGTCTTATCAACCACCACCACATTAACTTTGTGAAGTTTTTCAAGAGTACCAGCATCTTTAATAAGTATTCCTTCTCGTGCACCTTTACCAACACCAACAATAATAGCGGTGGGCGTGGCTAACCCCAAAGCACACGGACAGGCGATAACCAAAATACCCACGAATGATACCAAACCAAACGAAAGTGCCTGCGAAAAACCAAGGTACTGTGTACCTACCAAAAGCCAGAGACCCAAAGAAACAAAAGACAAAACTAAAACAATAGGCACAAAAACACCAGAAATTTTATCGGCCAACGCCTGAATAGGAGCTTTGCTCCCCTGGGCATCTTCAACCATTTTAATAATTCTAGCCAACATTGTTTCAGACCCCACTTTGGTAGCTTTAAAGATGAAAGAACCACTGGTGTTTATTGTTCCAGCCACCACAGTGTCCCCTATTTTTTTTGAAACTGGCATTGGCTCACCTGAAATCATTGATTCATCTATATGCGACGAACCTTCAATAATAATCCCATCAACAGGAATATTGCTTCCTGGTTTTACTATAATCAAATCTCCGTGGACTACATCGTTTATAGATACTTCCAATTCTTTGCCATCACGCAATACCAGAGCTGTTTTAGCTTGCAGATTTAAAAGTTTTTCTATAGCATCTCCGGTTTTTAATTTTGATCGGGCCTCCAAATATTTACCAAGCGTTATAAAAGCGATAACCACAATAGCCACATCATAATAACTTTGTTCCACGTTTATAAAAGGTTTTAGACTTTCTTCAAAAGCACTTATGACAAAACTGTATAACACCGCAACCAGTGTCCCCAGACCAATAAGAGTATCCATATTAGCCTTGCCATAACGGAAAAATCTATAAAGCCCTAGTAGATACGGTTTACCAACTACAAAAAGGGTGTAAGTAGCCAATATAGGCAAAAGATGATGAAAAAACTCACTCCAAAAAGTTGACATCATCGGTATAATTTCAAATTGAGCAAAAATATCCCAACTCATAACAAAAATACTTATGATGACAATTGGGATAAGAGAAAAAAGATTATTGTGCATACTTTTTAGTTCAGCCAGTTTTTCATGCTTTGACTGATTAAGTCCTAAATGCTCGGCATGTTCGTCTTTTGACATACCCATTGTTTCTGCTGTTTCTAAAATTAAAGAATACCCCAACGGTTCTATTTTTTTAGAAAGATTTTCGGGACTAGTTTGTGTATCATCAAAATCTATTTTTACATTTTCTGTCACATAATTTACATCTACTGATTGTACTCCTACTTCTTTTTTAAAAGTTTTTTCAATAATACCGGCGCAAGAAGCGCAATGCATACCTTTTACCCGCACACTAATTTGAGTATTATTTTTTGTTGCAATATTATGTTTATTGGTAGTGTCCATTTTTGTAATAAAATTTAAATTTTGTTTTAGTGTGCGGGTTTATTTCCTCTTCAAACGATAAACTTCCAATATTTCTTTAGTGGCTTTGCCTCCCTTACCTTCATTTATCTGAGGAATAACACAAGAACTCAAATGATTTTCCATTAGAGCATCTTCAATACTAGATAACGCATTTTTGACTGCAGAAGTTTGAGTAATAATATCAATACAATAAACTCCTTTTTCTACCATGTTTTGTAGACCACGAACTTGCCCTTCAATAATATTTAGCCTTCTTAAAATCCTTGATTTTGGTGTAACCATAAAATTATACTTAAAGCTATTACCACCCCATACTATACCCCCGGGGGGTATTAGTCAAGTAAAGGAAGTGGGGATATCCTAACTGTTACTACCTGATTTGTTCCTTAATAATATGTAAACAAACTGCCCGCAACACGTGGTGTTGCGGGCAAGTTATTCGGGCAGTCTGTCTCTGATTTCTTGAGACAGTTTTGGAACACAACCAAGGCAGTAGCCAAATTGGGTTTCTGGGTCCATTTCCATCTCATCATGACTTGTTAACTCACCGCAGTTGTCACAAGTTGAAGCATATTCACAGACTGCCTCTATGCACCTACCATCTATCGTATCGCAAGAGTCGCAGTTCCCCGACGGCTCACACTCCTCACAGTGGGTTTCGCATGAGCAACATTCTCCTAGCTCAGTCTTCTCAAACCATGATTTTTCTACCATAATCCCCTCTTCAAATACTATACTACTCAAAATCTCCCAAAAGACAAATGGTTTTATTAAATTATTTTTTAAATTCTTTGCCCTTCGCTATGCTCAGGACACTGAATTTTTATGGTCATTTCATTTATAAAGTATATTAAGAGCTAGAACAACAACTAAAATCACAATTGCAGGATACTTTATTTTCCTACCAGGAATATCCATCTTCAATATTTTGTAAGCGTAATAACTTAGGAAACTGGAATCATAATTTATGCTTGGTTCCACCTTTTTTCTTAATAAAAATTCCCATCTCGTTAATGGGCAATACCCCAAAAATATTTCGGCCAATAAAACCAAAGAAGTAATGATTAAATGGGTGGTCTGAAGAATTGGGTAATACCAACCAATCAAAACAATTATTACCACTAAGATGTGGAGGGAGAGTATAAAATTAGCCCAAAAAATATATTTCATTTTGTATTTTTTATTATCTCTTCTACCTTATTTGCTATATTTTGATTCCAATTATGAGCCGCGTCTACTTCAAACAAAACAAATCCCTTCTTCTTAATTAATTCGGCATTTTCTGAATCACAAAAATAATAATCTTTTACGCCCCTTATAATCACGATGTTTTCTTTTGGTAATTTTTGGAGATTCTCTAATACATTTATTCTCAGTAATCGCAGGATTTTTTTGAAAGCATAAAACCAACTAGATAAAGGAATGATTTTGACTTTTTTCATCCCTTCGGCAATAAAAAATTCAATATCCCTTATCACAAGACTTATAAATTTTCTTTTCTTAACCAACGGATTAATGAGTATGATTTTTTGATTATTAGAAATATTTTGCGAAAGTAAATAATTCACCCCTGCACTATGAGCAATAATCCAATCATTTTCACCTATTTCCACCGATTCATTTTTCTTTAGCCAAATATCAATACCTTTATATCCTTCATAGACCGATACCAACGAAAAAGATCCTGGAATTACTAAAACTTTGTCATGCATATATTTATAAATGATTTTAAAGAAATAACCTACCTATTTCTATAAACAAACTTTCTAATTTACACAGATTATTTCTTCCCATGTATTGAGTCCATTAAATCATCAACTTCTTTGACTAATTTAGCATTCTTTATCCCATCTGCGTAAACCCAAACATCAGACAAAATATCCCATGAATTATCGTATTGCTCCGTGACTCCGTAAATCTGGGCTATTTGCAATTGAATTGAAATTCTTTCTTCTGCTGAGCTACCGTATTTATGATACCTTTCATATACTGAATCAATCCATCTTTCAATTTCAGATTTTAAATTCTCCGAAAGGCCTTCTCTTTTGAAAATTTCAGCAATCTTATTTTTAAAACTCTCAAAACTTTCTACATTATTTAACCCTTCCATAATATGTGATTATTTTTTGTCGGTTTTAGTGATTTTTTCCAATTCCTCTTGCATTCTACTAAGTTCTGACTGATGCTGACTCATTTGTTGTCTGATGCGATCTACTTCTTGTTCTAATTTTGCCGCTTCACCTTCAGCTTTTTGAAGCTCTTGTTTTATTTTATCTGCCTCCGCCTTATGTTTATCAAGCTCTCGTTCTTTTTCTTGCAAATCGCGAGTTTCCTTTTCAATTTCTCTTTTTAAACTTTCCAATGCTTGTGTTGATGCACTCATAATAAATGGGTTATTTAATAAAATTTCAATTTTGGGGTGGCCAGCGGGTTCTGCCCCCGCGACCTCTTCTTTCACAGAGAAGCGCTCTGCTAGCTGAGCTATGACCACCATCATAAAAAGTTTATAGCTGAGAGCCTGTCTGCCGACAAGGCAGGCTTAAAGCTTGAAAGCATTTTCGCATAAAATATCACTTTTTTCCAGCCTCCCAAGAATTTTTTTATTTTTCTCCCCTCTCCTGCATCTAGGAGAGGGGCTGGGGGTGAGGTTACCTATAATCCGGCGATTCCTCCATAATACCAACCTTGTGATTAGAATATCGAGCCAAAGCGTAGAGAATACTTGAAAGGCGGTTCAAATAAGCCATGGTATATTTACTAATTTGTTTTTTATTTTTACTTTCTTCCCCTGAAACAGGCAAAGCCGGTTGAGCGATGTCCTCAGAAACTGCAATCACTCGCCTCTCGGCACGTCTCGCAATAGTGCGAGCAATATCAAATATAGCTCCGAGCCCCGCCCCTGACTGTTGCCACTTAGTCACATCGGCAGGACCACCAGAAACAAAGAAAGACTTGATTGGTGGTAATTCTTTTTCAATTCCATCAATTATTTCTTCCAATTCTTTTACCTTTTTTTCATCGATACTTTTTTCTGCTCCCGCGAGTTCCGCTTGAACAATAAAAAGATTTTTTTGTATTTCGTGCACAATTTCCGCTAAGCTAGAATCGCCCAATTTAAAATCAAGGAATGCGGCCTGCACTTTACAAAGACCTAGAAATGAATTTATTTCATCCAAACTGCCCAAAGCCTCAGTGATATTTGAACTTTTGGAAATTCTTTGGTCACAACCGAATGTCTTGGTTGTTCCATCATCCCCTTTTTTAGTGTAAAGCATCTTTTAAAAATAAATTATAAAAATCAGACCGCACTCAAAAAACGAGTTTCCTCTTCTTCAAAAGACCAAAGAAGATGCTAATTAAACTTTCTCAACAACTGTTCCCTCTTTCACTTTCTGCTCTGTCTTCATGCCAATGACATCGCCAGAACCAGCTGTTTCGACTTGCTTGTGATTTACTTGAAGCGAATCAACTTCTTGTTCAAAATCAGCGCCATGACCCTCAAATTTGACCTTATCGCCGACTTTTAAATTTGCCTCAAGTTCCACAATAGCAACTCCTAAATGGTCGTAATAATGTGTAACTCTTCCGACCTCTTTCATAACTTCTTCATTATACCACCTTGTATTAGATTTTGATAGGGGGGTTATTTTTAATTACATAACTTATGTACTATCAAAATTCACTACGGGGTACCACAAAAAATATTTTTGGGTATTGCAAAATTTGGATAAAGGAAAGCCCCATCGTTCGCATTTCGCTACTTGATGAGGCAAAGAATCCCGCCTTTTATGCAAAACTCTTGAGTCGGCGTTCAACTTCAAGAATCTGATTTTGGATGGGAAACAAACAAGCATCAATCAGCCTCCTGTTGACCATCATGCCGGCCTTAGCGAAAGCACCAATCATCTTGTCAACACAGTCGAAAACTTTACCGTTGTACGTCAACATCACAGAACTTTCTACTTCCCAAGCTCGAGACCTCGAAATGACTACCTTCGCAAATGTCGCATCCCCGCCGTGGAGCCAATCAAAGTCTCTTGCATGCACATGGTAATCGATTTGTTCGACACTTACATCATGGTCAATTGTTCGAATTGAAAATGGCGCTACCATTTTCTCCACTGCCTGCAGAGGTGGGGCTGGTTTAGGTTTTGCCACAACAACTTCCATGGCAGATTTTCCCTGTAAAACAGGCTCAACCTGTATTTCGACTCTTGGCATTTCATACCAAACCACTAAATCTTCCATGCTCATAAGAACTCCCTTCCAAATATATTATAGCATTTATATGTAAAATTACAAGTATTTATTCTAAAATGTGCCCAGGAGAGGACTCGGTCACAGATAATTTTGTTTTCGTCAAAACAAAATTTCCGCGACCCCGACTCGCGGCCTCGCGTGCTCGCTCGGCATTCGCTCCGTCTTTCTCGTCCTCCAGTAGCAATTAAAAAAGACTGGAAAAAATCCAGTCTTTTTTAATTGTGCCCAGGAGAGGACTCGAACCTCCACGCCTTGCGGCTTACCCACCTCAAGGGTAAATGTCTACCAATTTCAACACCTGGGCAACAATAAAAGTATATCTATTTTTAAGCTTTTTTCAAATTCCTCCCCTCACCTTCGCAAGGTGAGGGGCAACTTTCCGTAAGGAAAGTGGGGTGGGGTCGTTTTTATTCTTTAACTTCTTCAGCCTCCGCCACCTTTTCAGCATTTTCTACAATTTTTTCTTCTACTGCCTCCACTTCTTCAATAGTGACGACTTCGGGGAGGGCTTGAGTATTTCTCATTTGTCTTCTAATTTCTTTAGCGGCTTTTTTGCGGATGTGATAGAGTTTGGCGCGACGCACTTTGGAGCGCTTGGTCACTTCAATCTTTTCAATCATTGGGGAATATATAGGGAAAATCCTCTCTACTCCAACTCCTGATGCTACTTTTCTCAGTGTGATAGTGCCACCCACTTCTTTGCCGTGTTTAACCGCCAAACATAGTCCTTCAAAATCCTGTAATCGAGTTTTTGGTTTACCAGTTTTTTTATCCTTCTCAACAATTTTTTGAGTGACACGAACAGTATCACCAGACTTAACATCTAGCCTCTTTCTCTCTTCTATATTTACTGTTGAAATTTTAATATTCATATGATTTATCTCTTCTTACCCACCTTTCTTCTGCTAACAATAAACTTGTTTGAATACTTTTTGGATCGGCGAGATTTCTGACCCTTGCCAGTTGGTTTGCCCCATAGGGAAATCGCTCTTCGACGACCTCTACCTTGTCTACCCTCACCTCCACCGTGTGGATGATCAACTGGGTTCATAGCTGTACCACGAACAGTTGGGCGAATGCCTTTCCAACGGCTTTTGCCCGCTTTACCATAATTTTCAAGTCTTTTTTCTTCATTTGAAACTTCTCCAATACTTGCCCAGCAAGTTTCTTTAACTTTACGTATTTCAGTAGAAGGCATTTTTAAATCAACAGAGCCAGCGTCTTTAGCAATCACCTGGACGAAGTTTCCAGCCGAACGAGCAATCCTTGCTCCGCCTTTTGGCTTGAGTTCAACATTGTAAACCGAAGCACCAACGGGGATTTCTCGAAGAGGCAACCGGTTACCTTGTTTTATTTCTGCATTTTCTGCGGTCACTAATTCTTCGCCAACTTTGACACTTTTTGGCAAAAGAACATATCTTTTTTCACCATCTTTATAAACTGCTTGACCAATAAAACCAGTGCGGTTTGGATCGTATTCAACCGAAACAATTTTATAAGGAATATTTATTTTATTGTATTTAAAATCTATCTCTCTGTATAACCTCTTGTGGCCTCCACCTTTGTGGCGGACAGTGATCCGGCCAGCGCTGTTTCTACCCACCGCCCTTTTTCTACCAAAAGTAAGAGCTTTCAACGGTTTGTTTTTGGTCAAAATTGATTTCAAAGAGACGACTGTCATGCCTCTTCTTGATTTTGATGTTGGTTTGTAAGTTTTGATTGCCATAATATTATTCTATCTTATCTCCCTTTTTTAAATAAACATACGCCTTTTTCACTCCCGCCTTCACTCCCTTTTTGCCACGCAAAAATACTTTTTTGGCTGGGTTTCTGACGATTCTGATTTTGATTGGGTTTATTTTATAAAAAATTTTGATTGCTCCTGCAACTTGCAATTTAGTCGCCGATGAGGCGACCTCAAAAGTATAAACATTATTTTCCAATACCAACGAAGCCTTTTCGGTGATTCTAGGCCTTATCAAAATGTCGGCGTATTTTGCTTTTAAATCAGTTACCATGTTAGTTAATTGAAAAATTAAATGATTGAAAATTGAAAGATTATTTTAGTCGGGATAATAAAGTTGGAATCGATTTATCAGGATTAGCTACTATTAAATATTTATATTGCAAAATATCAAGCACATTCAAATCTTTTATCTGCCCCACTTCCAAATTGCCGAAATTATTAAAACTTTTTGAAACCGCTTCGTCTTTACCTTGCAAGGCGATGAATGCCGCATTTTTCCTTCTCGCAAGTGAGCTAATCTCTTTTATTTTTGAAAGTGCGGAAATGATGCTTTTTGCGTCTTTTGTTTTTGGTGCCCGAAGTGAAATATCATCCAAAAATACGACTTCCCCATCTTTAAATTTGCTTGAGATAACAGTAAAGAGCGCTTTGGTCTTCATCTTTTTATTTATTTTTCTAGAATAGTCTTTGTCGTTTCTTGGACCATGTGTGATACCACCACCTACCCAGATTGGGCTGCGTCTAGAGCCGTGTCTTGCTCGGCCAGTGCCTTTTTGTCTCCAAGGCTTCATACCGGTACCGGCAACCTCGCCTCTGTTTTTGGTGTGAGCGATCGGGGTCCTTTCGTTAGCCGCCATAGATGTTGCCACCTGATGCACCAATGATTCATTCCAAGGCAAACCAAAAATATTCTCTGGAAGTTTTATTTTCCCCGCTTCGGTTCCTTTTTGATTGTAAACTGTTGCTTCCATTTTTTTAATTTATAAATTTAGGTTAATTAGAATAATTAGGTTAATTTCCCCTAATTTCTACAAGCGTTCCTCTTCGTCCAGGCACTGCGCCCGAAACCAGCATTATATTGTTTTCTTGATCAATGCCAATCACTTTAAGGTTTTTGACGGTGATTCTATCACTTCCTGTTCGGCCGGCCATTCTCATACCTTTGATAACCTTGCCTCCAGCACGACCACCACCACCGATAGATCCCGGTTCCCTTTCTGAATGCTTCTGTCCGTGGCTCCTTGGTCCTCCATGGAAACCATGCCTTTTGACTACTCCCTGAAAACCTTTACCTTTTGAAATAGCGGAAACATTTATGCTATCTCCAACCGCAAAGGACTCCAATGAAATCTTATCTCCTTTATTAAAAACAGAACTATCAGTCACTCTAAATTCTTTCAAAACTGCTAAATTGCCGAGCTCTTTAAGGTGACCTTTGACCGGTTTTGACATGTTTTTTTCTCGGCGGGTGCCAGCTCCTATTTGCACCGCAGTATAACCATCCTTCTCCTTGGTCTTTATTTGAGAAATGGTCACAGGTTGCGCACTCAAAATGGTGGCTGGTTGCACCTTGCCATCTTCCCCAAAGATTTGGGTCATATTCACTTTTTTAGCCAGTATAAATTTCATATAAAAAACGCCATTCGGCTTTTAGTAAAATAACAAATATCACAATAAATTGCAAGTCAGCTGAGCAACTTAACCATATTTTTAAAGATTTTTGATAATAATGTTATATTCTTCTGCTGTTATACCCAACAAACGAATATTGTTGTGAATTATGAAAAGTTCAAGTTGTTTTCTTCTAGGTAATACGATCGGGCGGGATATTCCCTGTTTCCAGTACACCCTATGATCACCTTTTTCTCGCACAAATTCACACCCCACATACAAAAGAAATTTTTCAAATTTCTTCCAATGTATGCGAGATATTTTTGGCATAATTTATACAGTTACAGGCAACATGCCGTGTGATACAAAAATTGGAGGCATCCATTGACTTGTTTTAGAAATTTTTTTCCAACCCAAAGAAGACAAGACCTCATCAACAGTGCCGTGTATTAATATTTCTTCCATAAAAATACTTACCGCCTCAGCAATATTTTTTTCAGCCTCTTTTAAGGTTTTACCAGCACTAGATAAATCTAAAGCAGGAGTATAAGCAACAAATGATTTGTCTTCTTTAAAATAACTTACTGGAACATTTATTTTCATACGAGCCTTCATAAACTCTAATATACCAAAATATGCCATAAACGACAATCCCCAATCAAAATTGACGTTTTACCCTCCCCCGCTATAATAAAATCATTAACAAATAACTAAAATATTATGGGAATGGAATCATCTGGCGTAGCGCCAAAACAAGAAGTTGACTTACAGGCCGACTTACAGGCCTTAAAAGACATGTTAGAAAAAAGAGGAATAGACCCAGAAAAAACCCTCGAAGCAATCAATGATTTCAAGGAAGCACAGCGAGGACTTAGTGATGCGATGGCACACTATAACGAGCAGGCGGCAAGACTAGCAGAAGCTAATGGCTACCCAATGACAGAAGAACAAGAAGCTAAGTTTCCAGCAATGAACATGAGAGTAGATAATGACCTAAGAACATATTTGAGACTCAAAGGTTCATCAGAACCAGAAAACAAAAACGAAGATCTGCCCGTCGAACTTTTATAAACAATCAAAAAACCACCGAGAGGTGGTTTTTTGATTTATGTGCTTAGCGTGTGTTTCGCGCCTTCCCTCTCCTCAGTCGAGGAGAGGGCCACACGAAGTGAGGGGTGAGGTTTTACATTATCTTCACATCAATATTCACACCTGATGGCAAAGAGAGATTGGTCAGAGCGTCCATTATTTTAGGAGAAGGGTTTATGATATCAATCACTCTCCTATGCACTCGCATCTCAAACTGCTCACGAGCGTTTTTGTATACGAATGGAGAGCGGTTGACAGTCCACTTCTTTATTTCAGTGGGCAGTGGTATTGGCCCAACTATTTTGGCATCATATCTCATAGCAGTATCAATAATCTGCTTAACCGAAAGATCAAGCACTTTATACTCATAAGCCATCACTCTGATGCGCAACTTAGAAATAGGCTCTTCTTTTTTAGAAGATTTCTTAGGTTTTGCTACTTTTTTTTCTTTTTTTAATGTACTCTCAGCCATTTTATCTTACGCTACAATCTTGGTTACCACTCCAGCCCCCACAGTCTTGCCTCCTTCACGGATAGCAAATCTCTGCTTTTCTTCTAGGGCTACTGGAGCTACTAATTTAACTTTGAAAGTGACAGTGTCGCCAGGCATAACCATTTCTACTCCTTCATTTAGGGTAACTTCTCCGGTGACATCAGTAGTTCTGATATAGAACTGGGGTTTGTAACCAGTGAAAAATGGAGTGTGTCGGCCACCTTCTTCTTTCTTTAAGATGTAAACTTCGGCTTCAAAGTCAGTGTGAGGAGTGACGGAACCCGGTTTAGCGATAACTTGACCTCGGTGCACGTCTTCCTTCTTGAGACCACGGAGGAGGATTCCTGCGTTGTCTCCAGCTTGTCCCTCTTGAAGTTGTTTATTAAACATTTCGATACCGGTGATAGTTGTCTTCTGAGCGTCTTTCAAACCAATGATTTCCATTTCTTCACCAATCTTTACGATACCTCTTTCAATTTTACCAGTAACTACAGTACCTCTACCTTCAATTGAGAAGATGTCTTCAATCGGCATAAGAAAAGGTTTATCAAGCTCACGAACAGGAGTTGGAATGTAAGATTCTAATGCAGCAACCAAATCAACTATTTTTGTAGCCCATTCATCTTCCAAACTACCCGCTTCAAGAGCCTTAAGGCCTGAACCGCGGATAATAGGAGTAGCGGCACCATCGTAATGGTTTTTGGTCAAAAGTTCGCGAACTTCTTCTTCAACCAAGTCAATCAAATCTTGCTCAGGCACCATATCGCACTTATTAAGGAAAACGATAATTTTAGGCACACCAACTTGGTGAGCCAAAAGGATGTGCTCTCTAGTCTGAGGCATCACACCGTCAGTAGCGGCTACCACCAAGATAGCACCATCCATCTGAGCGGCACCAGTAATCATGTTTTTAATATAATCGGCGTGTCCCGGAGCATCGATGTGAGCATAGTGTCTTGCGGGAGTCCAATACTCGCTGTGGTGCAAGGCAATAGTAATTCCACGAGCTTTTTCCTCAGGGGCATTATCAATATTACCAACTTCTTCAACTCTAGCACCGAATCCTTCGGCCTTTTTCATGTCGAGGACTTTAAGAATTGCCGCCGTCAAAGTGGTTTTGCCGTGGTCGACGTGACCGACGGTACCAACGTTTACGTGAGGCTTGGAACGATCAAAAGCTTCTGCCATAATATTTTGATTAAATAATGAATAAATTTTTTGGTGCAATAAAAAAGCACCTTTTTTATCAATAGACTATATATTAACAAAATAAAAAAAGAAGTCAAATATTTAGTTATGGCTGCATATAACAACCAGGAGTAACGCCAATATCGCTGCCATTTTGGACATTGCTGTAGGCTGCATATTCACCCTTTCTACCACTACTGCCAGAACAATACCATTTGCCTTTGTTTAGATATATCATAAAAGAATATGTACTGGCACAACCAAGCCCAGTATTAGAATATATTTTATAAGCTCCCGGAGTACTCCACCCATTTTCACCGGCATTATTAAATATACTTTTGCAAATTGCTCTTGCTTCATTCACATAGCTTCCAGAAAATACAGTATCGCAAGTGCCACCACCAGCAGTAATCCAGCCATATTGAAGATTGCAGTAAGATCCAGTTGCAGAATATTCTAGGGCCATCAAATTTGCCATTTGACCCATCGCCAATTTTACTGCTGCATCCTTTGCTCTATTACGAGAATTGTTGAGATTTGCCATCACAATACTTGAAAGCACACCAATAATAGCGATGACTATCAAAAGTTCTATGAGGGTAAACCCAGCACTGAAAAATGGCATCGTGGTTTCCCCACGCTTCGTAGAAGCAATGCCGTTTTCTAGTGACTGGGTAAATCCTTTTCTGTTTTCTCTCCAAAAAAACATTTTATGCAAATATTCCAGCAGTGGCGCGCTTGAGACGCGAGAGCTCTTCCGAGACTATCTGGTTGAACCCCGGCACCTTTGACTTGAGGAAACCAATGACTTTTTGGTAATCGCTCCCTGCTTCGCTTACGGTATTTTCAAATTCTGCTATCATTTCTTCATCCATTACATCTATTGCCCTTTCCACCACCGATTCAAAAAGTAGGTTGCCTATTTTTTCAACCATTTCCTCTTGTTCTCGAGAATCCATATTGTCGAGTCCAAAATCCTTTGCTATTTTTTTATTTATTTCATCGCTCATTTTATCTATTTATATATTTTACGCCGCTTTTTTTAATTTTGCTAATTGAGGGTTTTTTAATAAATATCTTCCCCTTTCTTCAAGCACTGATTCTATAGAAGGGTCTTCTCCTTCCGCTAAAATAACAGCCCCATCCGTTTGATCCTTAAGCCACGAAACATGCTCAAAAAAGTCTTTGTAATTGTTCGATTTATTTAATTCATTTGTTGTTTCCAAATTTAAACCAGACATATTTGAATCTCCTGTATAGTATTTTTCCAATTTTTTAAAAGATAGGTCTTTGATGAATCTCCATTTTTTGGATTTTATACCTTCTTTTTTCAATATTAATCCCTCCGTGAAAAAATGATTTATAGTTTCTTCTTTTGCCGCTTTAACAGCCAGATCGAGTTCGCTACCATTTTTTGCTCTGTTTAAATCGTTTGCAAGAGACCTTTCTAAATTTGGATTTCTAGTTACACTTTCTGGTTTATTATTATCCCTCCCCCCTTCCAAAACTTGTAATCTTTTTCTATCCTCTTCTAATCCTCTTTCAAACTGAGCTCTGTCACTCAAACCTGCTGCGAGCCCCGCTCCTGCCAAAATCGCTCCGCCAGCAAGTATTTCAGCATTATTTGCTTGTAATTTTGGTTCCGGCTCTACTTGAGGCACGAGTTCTGGTTCGGACACTGATGTTTCGGCGGTTGGTATTTCTGGAACTGGAGCTACTTTAATTTCTGGTTTACTATTTAAAATTTCTGTCACCCGATCCTCACCAAGCGATTCATTTGGATGAGCTTCTACCCACGCAGCAATCTTTTCATTATTTAATAGAATAGATTTTTCTTGTGCACTACCTCCCATAATAGTTTCCTTAGCTTTTGCAAAAACACCATTTACTTCTTTAGTATTTTCAAAAAGTTTAGTAAAATCTGTTTTGTCTCCGATATTGAGACTCCCCGCTTTATTTAATCCATAATTTTCAGGATTTTGCAGTACTTTATTGGTCAAATTACTCAAAACATAAGTTTTCTGAGCTTCGGTCATACCTTTAAATTGCTCATTATTTTCTAATGTGCCTTTCAAAATTTTCCAAGTTGAATCTCCCACCACTACTTCGTGTTTTAAAATATTTGGATCTTCAAATAATTTTTCTGCCTCCAAAACAGTAACTTCTGGAGTTGCGACCTTTGGAACTGTTGGTTCTGGAGCTTGTTCGGGGATAGACGCCTTAACTGGATTTGGTTCAAAACCTTTTCTTGGTAATCTGCTTTCCTGGATAGTGCTTGCTTTACCATCCCTTGATTCCATAGCTTCCTTAGTGACTCCTCCTGCTCCCATCACTGCATGTTCTGCCAAACCAGTAAGTAAACCAGTACCGGCACCAGCCGCGATAGTAGTACCCATTTTTTTCAGAGTCATTTTTATTTTTTCTTTTTTGTATCTTTTTTCTATATCCTCAAATCCTTTAGATTTTTTTTCTAAAGATAAAACTGAATTTTTTAAATCTTCTACTTCTTTATTTTTGGCGATTTCTAATTCTTCAGCCGACCATTTTTTATTAGCCCATTCTCCAGCCTTCATACCGGCGGTACCAGCAAGCCCTACTCTTGCGGCCCGCCAAGTCAAATAACTTGCCACCCCAATCGCTCCCGGTGCTACAGTTGCCCCAAAAGCTAAGCCAGCTATGCTACCTACTCCAAAACTCAAAGCCATTCTTTGTTTTCTAGAAAGACTAAGATACCACTGCATCGTTTTGGTGCCGAGCAAACTTTTGGCACTTTCGATAGCTTTACCCATCATAGTTTCACCTCGAGCTTCCTTCAAAGATTTTAAGTACGCATCATTTTCTTTTTGAACCAATTCTTCAAAAATCTTGCTGTTAATTTTTGACCGCAGTTCCGCTTCTTGCTCAGGCGTCAAATTTTCTCCAGCATTTTTTCTAAAAGTTTCTTCTATTCTTTTAGCAATAATATTTTTTTGATAGTTGTATATATCTTCTTTTTCCAATTTTAAATCACTAGATTCTTGGAAATCTTTATTATTTTTTTTAATATTTAAAGTTATCTCATCAATAAAAATTTTTCCAAATCCTGCTATTTTTCTATGTTCAACTTCCACCTTAGCTCTTTTGTACCTCATTTTTTCAAACTCTACCCACTCCTTCCCCCTCTGCCATTCCGGCATATCATTTGCTTCATTATTTATTTCTGGGGTTGGTGCGATGGGTATTTCAACTTTTTCCGGCTCTCTTACTAAAAAAATATTCCCAACATTAATTTCTAATTCTTTTTCTGTATCAGAATAAATATTTGCCAAAACTGTGCTACCCCTAGACACAAACGAGGTTATCTTGCCGTTATCTGACCCACCATAAAAATCCCACGCAACTTCATCACCAATTTTTATTACTTCACCATTTTTGTCTGTCGCCTCTTTTATCTCAACAATTTCTGGAGTATTTATTTCTTCATGCTCTTCTTGGTCTTCTTGGTCTTCCTCATTTTCTTCATCTTCCTTAATATGTATATCTTCTAACTCTCCAGGATTAAGTTTATCTATACTTCCTTCAAATTTTTGTTTATCATCCATGGACCAATTTTCATACCCATCGGGATATTTAATTTCTGTTTTTTGTGGAGAATTATTCAAATCTGGTTCCATATATCCAAAATTATACGGCAAAGGAGTTTAAAAACAACGCTTGACTTGTTTATTACTTTATGTATATAATGGTACTAATACTGAAAGATTGACACTCCGCTTACCCGCGGATTTTTTCTTTCATATTTTCGATTATAAGATTAATATAATTTCAGGTCGCACTCCAAATGACGGTATCGTGCGACATGATTTCGCAAAATCATATGTTTGATTTAAAAGTTATAAATTCAGTCTTAGACCAACTCGAAGAAGAGCGTGGTATACCAAAAGAAAAGGTTTTGGAAGCTATTGAAATGGCCTTGGCTACCGCTTACAAAAAAGAGTATGGCAAACGCGGCCAAATCATTAAGGCCAATTTTGATATAAATAGTGGTTCAGTTGAAATGCACCAAGTGAAAATCGTGGTTGACGATACCAAAGTATTTATGGACAAAGAGTCTTTAGAAGATGCGCTGGAAGATGCGGAGGAAAAAGATGACGACCGAGTACTTTTCAATACCGAACATCACATCCTTTTGCCAGATGCCCAAAAGATAAAAAAGGGTGCCCAAGTCGGAGATGAAATCATATTCCCTCTTGAATCAAAGGGTGACTACGGGCGTATCGCTTCCCAAACAGCCAAACAAGTCATCATGCAAAAAATCAGAGAAGCTGAAAGAAATTCAGTACTCAAAGAGTTTGGTGAAAGAGAAGGCGAAGTTATTTCCGGCACTGTCCAAAGGATTGAGCGCGGAAACATTTTCGTAGATGTCGGCCGAGCCGTCGGTATTTTGCCGTACGAAGAGCAGATGCCCGGAGAGCGGTTCAGCCAAGGCGAAAGAGTGAGAGCATATTTGTATCGAGTAGAAGACGGTCCAAAGGGTGTCGCCCTGAGGCTTTCTCGCTCTCACCCACGATTTCTAATTAAACTTTTTGAAAATGAAGTGCCCGAATTGGTAAACAACACCATCGAAATCAAATCTGTCGCCAGAGAAGCGGGTTCAAGGTCCAAAGTTGCCGTCGCTTCAAATGATAATTATATAGACCCCGTAGGTTCACTCGTTGGTCAAAGAGGAGTCCGAGTCGCTACCGTCACTTCTGAATTAGGAGGAGAAAAAATTGATGTCATCGAATGGTCCGAAAATCCTGTGGAATTCATTGAAGATGCTCTTTCTCCCGCTAAAATAGTCTCAGTTGAGATGGATGAAGAAAATCACCAAGCCAATGTCGTAGTTTCCGAGGACCAACAGTCTCTCGCTATCGGCAAGGGTGGTCAAAATGTCAGATTAGCGGCCAAACTCACTGGTTGGCGCATAGATATCAAATCAACTCAAGGCGAAGAACTCGAAATCGCTGAATAACTCTTTGTTTTTTATTTTCTGTACATGATATAATACACTTGTTCAGTGTTAGTGTTTATTAATTTAATCAAATATATGAAAAATAAATTGTTAATTTTAGCCGTTGTTTCGTTCCTTGTATTACCAAG
This sequence comes from Candidatus Zambryskibacteria bacterium RIFOXYC1_FULL_39_10, assembly GCA_001824275.1. GTDB lineage: Bacteria > Patescibacteriota > Minisyncoccia > Phycocordibacterales > WO2-35-19 > WO2-35-19. The sequence goes on from MHWW01000002.1 coordinate 77,237, forward strand.
CTTATCTTTTGCGGAGTCAGACGGCTCAATTAAAGCCTCTGTCAATGCTTCAGTTAATGCTTCAACAAGCGTTAGAGAAAGAAATGAAGCACGAAATGAGGAGGGTGAGGGAGATGGGATCAAAGAAAGAAATGAAATCAGAGAAGAGGAAAAAGAACAAAAAAGAGAGACTATAAAAGACGAGATAGAATCAAGAAAAGAGGCTGTGAAAAATTCAGTTGAAGAAAGGAGACAAAATGCTGTTGATAAAATCGAAGAGCGAGTAAATAAGTTTATTCAAAACATAGTGAACCGATACAATGCCGCTACAAATAGATTAGAAACTCTGAGCGATCGTATCGAATCAAGAATCACCAAATTAGAGGAAGCAAATATCGATGTATCAGAAGCCAAGACATTAATGATCGAGGCTAATGCAAAGATTGAGGTCGCCAAATTAAGCATTGCAGATATCAAAATCATAAGCACAACCACTGCTTCAACGACCGCTTCATCTACCAAAGATATTATGAAAGATGGTTTTGAACTTATGAGGGTTCAGATGGAAGAGGCCAAAGAAGATATCAAAGAGGCTCATGCCGCCTTGGTAGAGATGATCAAAAACCTCAAACCTGGTGACAACAAACTTAGAAACGCATCCTCCACGGATGAAACTGAAGATTAAAATTAAAAAATTATAAATTAAAAATTTTAAACATATGGACACATTCAATCCAAGTCAAATGCCTCCGATGCAAAGTAATGTAGAAAAAAAATCGGCAGGCCC
>MHWW01000002.1:78010-95548 GCA_001824275.1 Candidatus Zambryskibacteria bacterium RIFOXYC1_FULL_39_10
TGTAGCTGTCATTATCATCCTTGCCCTTATTATTATTGGCGGTTTGTATTTCCTCAAAACTCGTTCAAATCAAAGCGCTTATGTAGTGCCCCCTGAGACAACTGAGGACAGCGTCACCGCTTCCCTAAACCAACAAGGTACAACCGATGACCTAAGTTCCATAGAGGCCGATCTAAACGCTACCGACCTCGACAGCCTTGATCAGGGCGCGGCTGTGATTGAAGCTGAGTTGCAATAATATCCCGTTTCAAAAACCTCACCCCCTACCCCCCTCTCCTTAGCTAAGGAGAGGGGCAAAACTCAAGAAAACCTGTCGACTGTACGACAGGTTTTCTGTTTTTTAAAAATAAGATTTTATTTTTTCTACAACCATATCTATATCCTTCTCAATATCATTATTTTTAAACCTCAAAATTTTAAAATTTATTTCTTTAAAATATTTATCTCTGACTTCATCATTTTTCTTCGCTTCAGTTTTCATATGAATTCCTCCATCAATTTCAATAAGAAGCCTCTTTTCTTTACAATAAAAATCTAAAATGTATCCACCGACACTATGTTGTCTTCTAAATTTGCATCCAATTTTTCTATTTCTTAATTTTTCCCACAACAAATTTTCTTGGGTAGTTGATCTTTTACGCAACTCCCTTCTCCTTTCCTTTAATTTTACTAAGCTATAGATTCTTGTCATGCCACCTCACCCCCTACCCCCTCTCCTTAGCTAAGGAGAGGGGCCGATAATATCAATATTATACCAAACTCAGGATGGGGTGAGGTTATTGCCTCAAAAGAAATTTTAGTATAAACTGGCGGAATGAAATACGAAGTTAAAATCAATAAACTCCCAAAATCGGAGGTGGAGATAAAAGTTTCTCTCCCCGCCGATTTTTTGGTATCAGCTCGAAAAAAAGCGGTAGGATTGTATGGCGAATCCATAGAAATTGCTGGGTTTAGAAAAGGTCATATACCTGAAAATATTGTATTAGAAAAAGTTGGTGAAGCCAAAATATTAGAAGAAGCTACCGACATATTGCTTCGAGAGCACTTCGCCAAAATTATGGAGCAAGAGGAGCTCGACATAATCGGCCAACCCAAAATATCCATTACTAAATTGGCTATCGGAAATCCAGTGGAATTTAAAGCGACCTTTGCTGTGATGCCAGTTTTTGAACTTCCTGACTACCGAGCACTAGCAAAATCCGCCTCCGCTAAAGCTACGGCGGACAAGGAAGAAAAAATAGAAGCGTCAGATAAGGAAATAGAAGATGTTTTGCTTCAAATAAGAAAAAACAAGGCTCATTTTGATTGGCATGAAGCTCATCCTGATGAAAAACCTGCCCGCCATGCTTCGCAAGGCGATGCGGGCGGGGGCCACAATCATGCAGAAATAAAAGATGAAGACTTACCCGAACTCAACGACGAGTTTGCTCAAAAGGCCGGTAACTTCAAAAATGTAGATGAACTCAAAGAAAAGGTTAAAGAAAATATAATAGCGGAAAAGAAAATAAGAAATGCAGAAAAAATTAGAGCTTCTATCATAGAGGAGCTTGTTAAAAATACAAAAATAGAATTGCCTGAAATTTTGATCGAAAGTGAAATAAACAAATCTTTAGCCCAGATGAAAGATGACATTCAAAGAATGGGTGGCAAATTTGATGAATATTTAACTCAAGCCAAAAAAACAGAGGAAGAACTAAGAAAAGATTTTAGAGAAAGTTCTGAAAAGAAAGCCAAGGTTCAATTAATATTTAATAAAATTGCTGAAGTAGAAAAACTTGAACCTAATAAAGAAATCTTAGAAAACGAAATCAAAGAAGTCATGAAGCACTACCCTGATGCTTCCGAAACTAACGCCCGCATCTATGTCACAACCATCCTCCTCAATCAGGAAGTTTTGAAGTTGTTAGAGCAACAATAGCCGCAGTTTCAGCACGAAGAGTTAATTTTCCCAAAGAAAATATTTTTGCGTTTGATTCTTTAAATATTTCAATTTCTTTTTCTGTCCAACCACCTTCGGGACCCACGAAAAGGGATATGGGATATATATTATGTATTACGGAAGAAGAAAAAGGTTCACCTGTGATATCAAAAACAATTTTCTCCCCTTCCGCTCCCATAATACATTCTTCTAATCCCATAATACTTCCCAAAACTGGCACATCCGCTCTGCCACACTGCTCGCTCGCTTCAATTGCAATCCTCCGCGCTCTTTCCAAATTTAAACCTTTCTTTTCGCTTCGCTCAGAAATGATTGGAATGATTTTAGAGACTCCAAGTTCAGTCGCCTTCTCCACCACCCATTCCATTTTGTCTTTTTTTATTAATGATTGATACAAAACAACTTCCCTATCTGGCACTATCCCCTCTCTTTCTGAAACCAATCTCAATTCCGCTTCCCTATTATTTAATTTTTCTATAACTGCATCAAATTCTGTGCCACTACCATCAAAGACAATCACTTCACTGCCAACATTGTATCTAAAAACATCGCGCCATTGGTGAATAAGCTTTTCATCATCTATAATCTCCCGAGTATGTTCGAGTGGGGTATTTATATAAAATCTATGAAGCCGCATGACATAATCCTAGCTTAAATTATAAAATTATGCTATTATGTTTATATGAAAAAAGAAATATACAACAACATTTTAGTCCCCACTGTTATTGAAAAAACTCACAATGGTGAGCGAGCTTATGACATTTATTCGCGTCTTTTGAAAGATCGCATTATATTTTTGGGTGGCCAAATTGAAGACACAATGGCCAACTTGATTATCGCCCAACTTCTTTTCTTACAATCTGAAGATTCCAAAAAGGATATTTCTCTTTATATCAACTCCCCCGGTGGTTCGGTCACATCCACATTGGCCATCGTAGACACAATGAAATTTATCAAACCCGATGTTTCAACTTATTGTGTTGGTATCGCCGCCTCTGGCGCCGCTTTGGTACTTTCCGCTGGAACAAAAGGCAAAAGATTTATATTAAAAAATGCTGAAGTCATGATTCATCAACCTATCGGTGGTGCTGAGGGTCAAGCTACCGACATTGCTATCACCGCTAAACACATTTTAAAGACTCGTGAAAATTTAAACAAAATGCTCGCTGAAAACACCGGTCAAACTCTTGCCAAAATTGACACCGATGTTGAACGCGACTTCTTTATGACCGCCGACGAGGCCAAAAAATACGGAATAGTCGACAAAATTCTATAATTTGCATTTTTTGGGAAAGAGGTGTATATTGCTTACATTAGTATTAAATTATAGTAATTTCGCCCCAAAAACAGTGAAGAATGCCCAATTTAAAACAAAATGAGTTCAAATTTCCTAAAAACATGTCCATCAATCTACTCAAAGTCTAAAAGAGGCCTACCCACTCGTCTAAACTAAGACGGAATTACAGCAAAATATATGTCATTAAAATTAGCGGTACTACTTGCGGGCCTAGCAGCCCTAGTTGGTGTCGGCTTCGGTTATTTCTTACGCTGGATCATTTCACTCGGACAGCGCGGTTCAGTTGAGCTCCGCATCAAGCAGATGGAGCTTCACGCGAGGGAGGAAGCTAAGAAAATTGTTGAAGAAGCTACTACCAAGGCAGAAGAAACAGCCAAAGAAAAAAGAGAAGAATTTAAAGAAAGAGAAGAAAAAGTCAAAAAGACCGAAGACCGCCTTATTAAAAAGGAGGAATTTTTGGATAAAAGACAGCTCGATATCGATAAAGAGATTGAGCAAGTGAAAGAGAAAGTTTCCGAGATAAAATCAATCAGAGAGAAGGCTGAAGGGCTTGAAAAGCAAAGATATGAAGAACTTCAAAAGGTTTCGAGAATGACTGAGGAGGATGCCAAAGAAACCTTAATCAAGGAGATTGAAAGGAAATCAGAAGAAGATATCACTATCAGATTACAAAAGCTGGAAAACAGCGGTACTGAAAAAATAGAATCTCGCGCAAAAGAGATACTAACATCATCAATACAAAGACTAGCCAACTCTGTTTCCTCAGAAGTATTCTCGACATCAGTCGCTATCCCATCGGATGAAATAAAAGGTAAAATTATTGGCAAAGAAGGCCGAAACATCAAGGCTTTTGAAAGAGTTTCCGGAGTAGAAATCATTGTTGATGACACACCAGGGCTCATCACCATTTCCTCTTACGACTCAGTTCGCAGACAAGTCGCCAAGGCGGCACTTGAAGCATTAATCCAAGACGGCCGTATCCAGCCAGCAAAGATCGAAGAGATGGTTGAAAAAGCTAAACAAGAAATAAATAAAATTATAAAAGAAAAAGGTGAAGCGGCCGCTTACGAATGCGGTGTCTTCAATCTTGACCCAAGAATTGTCTCCATTTTGGGCAGACTACATTTCCGCACCTCTTACGGCCAAAATGTATTGCAACACTCGATTGAAATGTCTCACATTTCGGGAATGCTCGCTACCGAAATCGGTGCCAATGTAAATATCGCCAAAGCTGGTGCCCTACTTCACGATATAGGTAAAGCGGTGGATCACGAAATCGCAGGTACCCATGTTGATATCGGTCGCCGAATTTTGCAAAAATTTGGCGCTGATGAAAAGATAATCCGAGCGATGGAGTCTCACCATGGTGAGTACCCATATTCCACTTTAGAGTCATACATTGTTCAATCAGCTGACGCCATTTCTGGTGCAAGACCAGGCGCAAGGCGCGACAGTGTTGAAAATTATTTGAAACGATTAGGCGAACTTGAAGCCATCGCCACCTCTTTCACTGGAGTAGAAAAAGCTTACGCTCTACAAGCTGGTAGAGAAATCAGAATATTCGTCACCCCATCTGAAGTAAACGATCTAGAAGCCAAGGACATCGCGCGTAATATCGCCATCCGTGTCGAAAACGAACTCAAATACCCGGGCGAAATCAAAGTGGTTGTCATTCGCGAATCTCGCACTATCGAATTTGCTCGTTAACCCCACCCCTCACTTCGTGTGGCCCTCCCCTTGTCCAGGGGAGGAAAAACAAAAAAATACATTTGCCGTACTAACGATGTTGTGGTAGTCTTTTGCTCGGAAAGGAAGGATCTATGACTCCTGAAATGCGTGTTCAAATTTTGGAAGGCGCCAAATCCGCCTTCTTTGAAGCCATGATTGACGGTTACGTCGGTGGCGAAAACCGTAGGTCTGTTAAGGTAAAAGATGATGATGGTTATACCACCATCACCTACACAACCGAAGATGGTAAGTACAAGGTTGAAGACCGCTTCTGCACAAATCCCTTTTCTGACGAAGCGGCCGGCACAACCACCGTCTTTTGCAGATTTGCTTTGATCTGGGCCCCGGTGTGGTGGATGGAGTATAGCGGCCACTATACGGAAGGGGTTATTCCTCTCCTCAAATCGGCCCTAACAAAAGCCTACGAGCGCAGGCTTTTCTTGGGTGGTAGAGGGCTCGCGAGAGTTGATGACAAATCCTACGTATCAAATGATTTAAAATTCAACCTCACGTACACGAACACCTATCATGGTGACTTCTCGTCATTTGATGGCACCGAAAAGATTATTCAAAATCCGCTTGATGGATTTGACCCAGAAACCATTGGGTACCACAAGTACTCAGGTATGAGTCTCCTCTAACCCAAACCCGCCCACCGGCGGCAGAAAAATCTGCTCTCGGTCGGCGGGTTTTTCTGTACTTATTCTAATTCGTATTCTTTGTTTTCCTCCGGATAAATAGCATCAATATCTAAATAATCACGAATGCGTTGGGTGAGGAAGAGTGAAGATTTGGGTTCACCCATTATTACAAATACGCGCTTAAGTTTATGAGGGGAACTAGTTTGTTTGCCTTGCCTCTCCTCAGTCGAGGAGAGGTCGAGACGGAGTCCGGGTGAGGTTGTCTTTTCCACAAACTCCAACAAATGCTCCGAGTCTTTATGCGAAGAATAACCGGTTATATTTTCTATCGTCGCTCGCACCTTCACTTTCTCTTTGCCATTTTTGAGATTGCCGTCAGTATCAATAAAAACTTCTTTCACTCCGTCTTGAATTGCTCTCCCCAAAGATCCCACCGATTGATAACCCACCAAAATAATAGTCGCTTTGGGGTCAGGCAAATAATTTGCCTCGTGGTTTACCACTCTCCCCCCTTCTGACATTCCAGAACCAGCCAATATTATTTTTGCTCCAGGAATTTTCTCAATGTCCCTTGATTCTTCTGGCGTCTCTACAATATGAAGGTTTGGAAAATCGAAAATATCATCTCCACTTTTTATTTCCTGCTGAATCGACTCCTTAAAATCTTTCTGGTATTTTTTATAAATATTTGTGACTTTGAGAGCAAGCGGTGAATCCACAAAAACTGGAATTTCAGGGATTTCCTTGTCTTCAATCATATTATTCAATTCATAAAGCAAGACTTGTGTCCTCTCTATCGAAAAGGCTGGTATGACCATCGCCCCACCTTTTTTAATTCCCGCCAAAATAACTTCTTTGAGCTTTTTCCTTCTTTCATCTTTACTTTCATGATTCCTGTCTCCATAGACACTTTCCATTATCAAATAATCTGCACTGACCGGTATCTCGGTGTCGGGCAAAAGTGGCGATGGTGAATTGCCCAAATCCCCTGTGAAAGCTATGGTTCTTTTTTCTTCCCCTGCCCCACAAGAAACATTTATAATAGCCGATCCCAATATATGCCCAGCATCTTGCATCCTTATATTACAATTTTCAAATAAATTTATTTCCTTTTCGTATTCCTCACCTTGCCACAAATTTAAAGCATTTAAAATATCATTTTCTTCAAAAAGAATTTTGCCTTTGTGCCTGGCGCGCATCACTTTGAGTGCATCTCGAAGCATTGGACTCGCGAGCTCCATAGTCTCATGAGTTGAAATTATTTGCCCATTAAATCCCTCTCTTACCAACTTAGGCACCTTACCAATATGATCCATATGAGCGTGAGTAATGAGTAAAAAATCAACTTCTTTAGGATCGTACTGGAATGGCTCAAAATTTTTATCTTCAGCAAATTTAGAACCCTGAAGCAGGCCGCAATCAACCAAAATAGTTTTGCCCGCATATTTGAGCATTATATTTGCCCCTGTGGTTGCACCGACTCCGCCATAAAATATAAGTTTAGTATTTTGCATTGTGTTCTTTTAAGTATCCATAAAAACAAATCGCTAATATGCCCAAAAGGTCCATTATAATATCAAGCATCGTATCAAATGGGTATTCAGCTTTATTCATCACCGCTTCTCCTAAGAAAAGTTCATAGATTTCCCACGACACCGCGACAAACATTGCGCCCAAAACTGAAACCAGCAAAAAATCTTTTAGTTTTCTATTAGTTGGATTGAAAAATCCGGAATAAAAGTAAAGCCACAAAAAAAATGCAGACAATGTCGCACCACCGAGGAAATGAACCAAACTATCAAACTCATTCACAGACCAATATAGGTGATAAATATTGGCAATATAATTAAGCACACCAACGGTAGTGAGTAGAACAAATGTCTCCCAAAAAAGTGGCTGTTTAATAATTGATTTTTTAGAGTCAAATTCCATTAGACTATTTTAACATAAAAATCCCTCGCTTCCGCTGGGATTTTTATGTAGGGCCACTTGATATAATTCCCTAATTGAAAAAAATTAGGTGGGTGGCCTCGATTCCAATTTTAACGTCGGAAAAAGTTAGCCTCCCTGAATATTTGCAAGTTAGAAAATATCCAAGTAACCCTACAAGTATTATAGTAAAAAGGCGCAAGTTAGGAAGTTAAAAAGTTGTAAATAATGTGTCGCAGTAAATTATTCCATCGTTCCTTCATCTTCCTGAGTTTCAAAAGGTGTTGATGTTGCCTCTGTTGTTGTCTCATCGTTTTCCAATATTTCTATAGTTGTCGTAGCTTTATCTTCAATAATTTCATCAGGGGTAGAAGATGAAATTTCAATTTCTGGCAATATAGGAGGTGCAGTATAAGTTTGAACAGCTCCAACTCCCGATTTTAATATCATTATTTCAAACTGATCTTTGGTTATACAAGTATTATTTACACAAATATCTCCCTGAACCTCAAATCTATCCCCCACAAACCATTTAAATACTTTTTCCACCTTCAGATTGAGCTCCTGCAGTGCAGATATGACCATAGCTACCAGGTTGCCATAAGAGATACCTTTGGAACCATCGACACCGTCTACCACTTCTGGGATAATGAGTTCAAGTTCTTGAGCAATGAAACCGATTTGAGGGAGATTGGTGCCTTTCATAGTGTAGAATCTAGGTTGTATCTTCATTAGGTCTTCTAATGTGTATTTGTCAGAAAGGTTCTCGATGTTTTCTTTGTAACTAATGTCTGATGCGTTAGTCCAAGCTCCAGCAGAGTTTAGGGTAGCGGTGTTTAATGCTCCAGCTGTGTCTCCTCCGTAGAAACTGAGTACCCCTGATGTATTCATGTATGCAGATCTGAAGTCTGTGTTGTTGGAAGTAGTTAACCATAGTCCTCCGACTGCGCTGTCAGCGCTTTGAGTTATAGAGACTTTGGCTGAGGGAGTGGTGGTGCCCACTCCTACTAGACCCTCAAAGTAATTTTTGGTTGTTGCTCCTTCTGAATACAGGTTATAACTTTTGGTTACACCTTGAGTGTGAGGTCCGATATAGACACCATACATTTCATCAATTGACGACCCAGACTCACTATAGTCAGACAAATAACTGGGGTCAATACCTTGGGCACGAAAGTCATAATATTTGTCAATTGTAGCGCCATAAATATAAGAACCTGAATTATAATCTACATATGTTTTTATTGAAGTAGGAAACGAATTTGTATAAATTTCCAAAGACGAATCAAAAGAATATAGTCTGTCAACATTTGCATCCATTGCAAGTGGATAAGAATGTATTCCAGTAGCATAACCATATGCACCCGTATTCCCATAATTTAAAGCACTGCCTTCTGTGCCCCACAACGCAACAGCAGATTCTAAGCCATAAATCGTTCCATGTCCCTCTGTCCCATTGAAACCAGTAGAGCTCATTATGCCAAAATAATCTGGGGTTGTAGTTATATTACCTTCGGGTTGAACTATAAGAGACTGCTCTATACCAATTCGAGCATCATGAATATTATCATCCGTTCTTGTGCTTTTATGGATAACTACTAATTGTGTATGCATGCCACCATCACCATCGCCAAAAGGATCTTCTTCATCATAATATTCGGAGTTATCACCTATATATGCAGTCCCGCCTACAGCGAAATCAGCCACTGCCGTCGTCGTCCCCACCACCACATCACCACCAAAGTAAGCATCACCGGATATAGAAGGTGAGGTTAAGAGATTATCAATATCATTATTAATAGTAGCAACACTTCTGCCAACAGCATTAGCTAGACCATCAGGAGAACCACCTGATCGAGTGATGTAGGTGTTGTATACAGGAGTAGGTGGAGTTTCCCTGTTGTATTCTTCAGTTTTGGATAGAGTGACATAATCTTTAATCCAAGAGAGTATGTCTTCTTTGGTAATAGTGGGATTAGCTACATTTGTTTCGATAATTAAGGGAGTGGTAGAGGCCGAAAGTACTAGAATATCTCTCTCCTCTATAGATTCTGTTTGAGTAATGGATTTGGTTTCTGGATTGTTATTTAAAAAAGTGTACAGACTGAGGGAGGAAATAACTAAGGCAAAAATCAAAAGATACTTGATTTTTAATACATTTTTCATTTTCATTTATATAATACAACGGTAGGCCGTAGAGGGGAATGTGCGGAGATGGGGATAAAGAGGTTATTCTAGTATTCCATCCATATTTACATCGTACAAAATTTGTTCTTGAACTAAACGATAGTCTACGATTTCGTCCTTTTTAAACCAGTGATTTATTTCCGCCTCAGATTCCTTGGCAGTGCCCGACGCGTGAATCAAGTTTCTGACGGCTCGGCCATCGGTGTCGGCCATAGTATAAGAATCCAAGACGAAATCCCCTCTTATAGTCCCCACATCCGAACTACGAGGCTCAGTGCCACCCACGATTTTCCTGACCAACTCAGTTGAATGCGCTCCTTGCCAAACCATCGCTATCACAGGTCCTGAGGTCATATATTTTTTTAATTTTTCTAAGATAACGGCGGTAATTTCCAAAGGGTCTTCGGTTTCCAACTTTTCACCCTTCTCTTTGGCGTTTTTAATCCTTTTTTCCCCCGTAATTCGGCGCCATTCTGGGTCAAGAGTGTAATGTTTTTCAACATGCTCCTCGGTTGGCACACACATTTTCATCGCCACCAGTTTAAGCCCCGGCCTTTCCAACCTTTTGATAATCTCACCAATGAGAGTCCTTTGTACTCCATCTGGTTTAATAATAACTAGCGTTCTTTCTTGTTTTGGATGTTGCATAATTTTATTCATTATAAAAATGTTTATATAAATCTTCCTTTGGTATATATTTACTTGCTTGATTAAAAATAGATTTTAAAGTTCCAACGGGAATTATTTTATCATTTTGAATAATTAAAGTTTCATTATGACCTGAAACAATCCTTCTCACTTTCATATGACTACCCCGCTGTTTAATTAATTCAAAACCAAAATTAGCAAGAATTATAACCAAATCCTTGCCTGAAAGTGTCTTAAGACCTGACCCCATGATTTAAAGAAAGCTCAAAACTTGTAAATATAGACGGGTACATACCAAAACCCAAAGATTTGGGGTCTTCGTCTTCAAAAAATAACTCAACTGCTTCTTGTATATTGCCTTTCAATTCTTCAAAAGTTTTACCACTAGTAACAACTGGCACATTGATACCTTCTGCAGTGTAAACTCCATCTTCTTCTGAAATTGAAAATTGAATAATATTTTTCATATCACTATTATAGCAAACAATATTAAAAATTGACAGGTCGGCAATAAAATTCTAGACGGTTTCCATCCGGATCATCGAACCAAATAAAATCCTTTTTACTATCTTTTTCTTTGATAATACCACTATTTTTTATATTTGAATCATTAATAATTTTCCCAAATATATTCAACTCTTCCATGGTTCTCACCCCAAAAGCTAAGTGATTAAGACCGCTCAAATCTTTATCAGTTTTTTGCCATTCTCCATACGGCAAACCAAAAAATATTTTTGTATCTCCTATCTTGTAGGATATTGAATCATTATAATTCTCTTCAGGTTCACCAAGAAATTTACTATAAAAATCTTTGGATATTTCAAGATCTTTCACTATTATAACGATATGATCTATAAATTTTGGTTGCATAACTATTTCGTCAAAACTTCAATGCCATTTTTGGTCACGGCTACGGTATGCTCGAAATGTGCAGATAATGATTTATCTCGAGTGATGTAGGTATAACCATCAGAAAGTCTTTTTATATCACGACTACCCATTGAAAGCATCGGTTCAATGGCAATGACGAGCCCCGCCCGAAGCTCCGGACCTTCGCCTCTATTAGCTTTATTCGGTACAAATGGCTCCTCATGCACACTGTAACCCACTCCATGACCCGATAGGCCTTCGACAATACCAAATCCGTGCTTCTTGGCTACCTGCAAAACAGCATCGCCTATGTCCCCTATATGACCGTGTAAACGCATTGCAGTGATTGCCCGATCCAAGGCTTCTTTGGTTGCACTTATTAAGTCTTGAGTTTTTTTATCAATTTTACCTACCGGCACAGTGATAGCGGCGTCAGTTATAAAATTATTGTAAGTCAAACCCAAGTCCAGTGTGACTATGTCGCCTTCAAACAAAATCCTTTCATTACCATCATTTGGTATGCCGTGCACAATCTCTTCATTTATTGAAACACACAGGGCCGCTGGGTAAGGCCTCTTGGCACCCTCTGGCTGATAACCCAAAAAGGAAGCGGTGCATCCCGCTTCGTCAATGAGTTGCTCTGCATAAGAGTTGAGCTCATCAGTTTTAACCCCTGGCTTCACTTTCTTAGCCACCTCTTTCAAAATCCGCGCATGAATCTTCCCACCCTCTCTCATTATCGCTATCTCTTCTTCTGTTTTATATTTAATCATAGTCCTACCTTCTGCATTATTTCTCGATGTACTTCTTCAATAGTTTGCTCGCCGTTTATAGAGATAAACTTGTAGTAAGAATTATTTTTAAAATATTCTATGGCCGGTACGACATTTTGATGATACCATCCCAGTCTCTTTTTTATTTCTTGGTCGTTATCATCACTGCGACCTCTACCCTTGAGCAATTGGGTGGCCCATTCATCCGAAACTTCTATAGAAATAATCGTCGGATTTTCTCTTTTATAAAATTGAACAGCTGAATCCAAAACATAAGCTTCTTCAATTCTTCTCGACATACCATCCATAAATAAATGTTCGTTGCCATTCAGTTTTTTCATCATCAAACCTGCCCAAACCCAGATAGGCAGAAACACTGGCGCCAAATCTCCGTTTTCTAACGTTTCTTTTATTTTTTGAGCAGTAAAAGAATTTTCATTTGATAACTCTCTTAGTCCTTGTCCCGTTTCTATGTAGAGGATATTTCTTTCGGGGTCCCTTTTTTTAATTTCTTCTTGTAAAAGCTTAGCTTGAGTACCCTTACCTGACCCCGATGGGCCAAAAAATATAAATGTTTGTGGTGTCATATGGTCCACAGTATAGCAAATAAAAACCTCACCCCCAACCCCCCTCTCCTTAATTAAGGAGAGGGGCCGACACAATCGATATAACACTAAAATATAAATGAGGTGAGGTTCTTAAATTCCTTTATTTTTAAACATATTTTAATTTTTATTGACTATAATAAATGACTGTAGTATAATTAGACAAGCTGATCTTTATGATAAGCCAGCCCAAAAGACTAATTCTCAAAACTGGAGGTACCTTTATGGTACAGAGTTTTAAGGTCCGTTCTGGACCGGGAAAGTTTGATCTGCTGTGCATGGGTTTGGGAGGAAGGCGAACTCTCAACTTCACTCTCATTGGAGAAGACGGCAAGGAAGGGGTCGCCCAAATCGACACAGAAGGACTCATGAGAAAATTCTACGGAGGACGGGAATCTGGAGAATACTGGTTACTTACTGGAACATTACAGTGGATGCACCCATCCCTGGGATGGCCAAAAGGGCTATTTACCGTTCAGGGAAAGTATGCGACTGGTTGCAGATTTGATGATGGATTTCGAGGACAGTTAGAGTTAGAACCTCGTGAAGCCATGGGGTTCATCTAATTCACAACAAGCCGGCGCGCACGAGATGCACGCCGGCTTTCACTTTTTATAATTTGTTTTTTGTTTCTCCCCTCACCTTCGCAAGGTGAGGGGCAATCCGACGTAAGTCGGATGGGGTGGGGTCGATTTTAATATTCCCTCGCGGAAATTTGAGCGTCGACTTTTTTGATGAGGTCGATGACGACAGAGACGACGATGAGTAGGCTTGTACCCCCGATGGCAACCGCACTAATGCCAGTGAAATATTTTACAACTAGAGGCAAAACCGCGATGACACCAAGGAAGAGCGCGCCAACCATAGTCAAACGGAAAAGAGTTTTAGCGATGTAAGCTGATGTTGAAACTCCAGGGCGAACTCCAGGGATAAAGGCGCCGCTTCTTTGCAAATTTTTTGAAATTGAATCTGGATCAAAAGTGATAGCAGTATAAAAATAAGTAAATATAAACACCAACAAAAAGTAAGCAATGCCGTAGAAAAGCTGATTTGATAAAACCGCAAGCAAAAAGGCAGAAATCTTTTGAACTATTGCAATAGTAACATTGACCAAAAAACGCACAATCATCTGAGGGAAAAGCAGTATTGAAAGAGCAAAGATGATAGGAATAACTCCTGCTTGGTTAACTCTAAGTGGCAAATAGGTTGAGACACCACCGTACACTTTGTTGCCTCTTACTTGTTTTGCATATGTCACTGGTATCGGTCTCTCCGCTTCGGTTATCACTACGACCCCCCAGATAACCACCAATGAGGCGGCTATGAAGCCCACATAAGTTGGAAGTTGTGATGGGTCAAAGGCAAACAAAAGATTGCCAATAGCCCCAGGCAAAACTGAGACGATACCAGCAAAGATGATGAGAGAGACGCCATTACCGACACCAAACTCACTTATAAGCTCACCTAACCACATGAGGAGGAGTGAGCCGACGCTGATTACGATTAGGTTAGTTATCAAATCAAAAGTACCGAGTTTGGCCAAAATACCTTGGTTTTGAAGCAATACAATAAAGGCATAGCCCTGCATCAAGGCTAGAGGTACAGTAAGCAATCTTGAATATTGAGCAAACTTTCTTCTGCCAGCATCCCCTTCTTCCTGATACATCGCCTTGAGTTTGGGGAACATCACAGTCAAAAGTTGCATAATGATAGAGCCGGTGATATATGGGGAAACACCGAGCATAATAATAGAAAGGTTAGAAAGGCCGCCACCAGAGAAGATATTGAGCAGACCAAAGAAATCATTGCCAGAAATAAATTGTTCCAATCTAAATGTGTCTATACCAGGAATCGGAATAGTCGCCATGAAGCGAAACAAAACCAGCATAAAAAGTGTAAACAAGATTCTGCCTCGGAGTATCTTGTCCCCTAATACCAATTTGAATTTGTGGACGAAATTATTCATTTTGCTTTAAATTAAGCCGTGAGTTCTTTAACCTTCTCTGACATTTTAACATTTTCAAAAACAAAAGATTTTTTTATTTCTTTATCTGCCAATATTTTTACGATTGGTGTTTTGCCGTTCTTAGTTTTGATAATCCCTTTTTCAATCAAGATTTGTGGATTAATTTTTTCTCCAACTTTAAATTTTTCTTCAATAACAGAGAGCTTCACCACCACCGCATCAAGGAGTCTGGTCTTCAAAGAATTTTTGCCTCTACCGCGAAGTTTTGGCAATCTTTTTATGATATCTCTCATTTCTGGCCTTTTCTTTCTGCCCGCTCTAGCATTTTGACCTTTGGTACCTCGGCCTGAAGTTTTGCCACGAGTGCCACCACGACCAACCTGTTTGGCCTTTCTGTTCGATTTATTCTTTTTTATATTATGAAATTGCATTTTTTTTGATCTTTGAATTTTTCAATGTTTGTAATGCCTTTATAGTGGCTCTAGCAATATTTAATTTGTTTTTTGATCGTGAAAGAAGTTTAGAAGAAACTTCAGTAATACCTGCGAGCTCGAGCACCACTCGGACGGCGCTACCCGCGATCATCCCCTTCCCTGGTGCTGGCATCAAAGAAACTCTGATGCTTGAATATTTTGCCGCTACTGGATGAGCAATAGAATTTTTGGGTGTAAGAGATATTTTAACAAGATTTTTCTTGGCAGCGCGCATTGCTTTGTCTATCGCTACTGGAGTGTCACTCGCTTTGCCGATACCAACACCCACTCTGCCTTTTTTGTCTCCTATCACCATAGCGATACTGAAACTAAATCTACGCCCTCCTGAGACCACACGAGTCACTCTTCTGACACTTACTACTTTATTATCAAATTCTTGTCTTGCTCTTTCTGGTCTTCGAGATGGTCTTCGTTCATTTTTTCTTCTGTCTCGACTGTCTCTATCGTTTGGCACAAAAGCTTTTGCAGCTTGAACAGGGGCCGCATTTTCAGCAACTATTTCTGCCACTTCACTCGCTTCCACTCCTTCGTTTGCGCTTTGTGGAATAAGTTCTTCTTCTATTATTTTTTCTTCTTTATCTATCATATTTCAATTTTATTCAATATAAATATTTTCTTAATTAAAATTTTAGACCGGCTTCTCTTGCGCCATCTGCGAGTGCCGATACTGATCCGGTATAAAGGTAACCGCCTCTGTCAAAAACCGCCGTAACAATTTTCTTGGCCTTTGCTTGCTCGGCAATTGACGCTCCTACCGCTTTAGCCTTTTCTACAACACTCTTGCCTTTTATGTCTTTGCTAGTAGCTGAAGCTAAGGTTGCACCTTTTGAATCATCTATAAGTTGAGCGGTGATGTATTTGTTTGACCTAAATATAGAAAATCTTGGCTTTTCGCTAGTACCAAAAATCTTAGCTCTGATGCGCTTCCTTCTTCTGTCTCTTTGTAATGTTTTAATTTTTGTATTCATAATTTTCTAGCTACTTACTACTTACTACTTGCTACTAAACACTTTTCTTCCCTTGTTTTCTTCTTATAATCTCATCGTGATAACGAAAACCTTTGCCCTTATATGGTTCTGGCTTCTTCAAAGACCTTATTTTGGCACTGAAGCTCCCTACCAATTCTTTATCAATACCCGAAAAAGTCAAAAGATTTTTTTCGGCTTTTACCTCAAGTCCTGTTGGAATTAATACTTCTACTGGGTGAGAAAAGCCAAGAGCCAACACGAGTTTATTACCATTCACCTGCGACTTGTAGCCCACTCCTTCCAAAATGAGTTTCTTTTCAAATCCATCGTTTACTCCTTTGACCATATTTTTGATATGTGAAGCGTATGTACCCCACAAAGCTCTAGTCTGCTTGTTTTCTTTTGTTAAAGAAAGGGAAATATCTTTGCCCTCTATTTTAATGGTGATTTCGAGTTTAAAACTTCTCTCAAGTGTGCCCTTTGGACCTTTCACCGAAAATACTCCATTATTAAAAGAAGTTTCTGTTTTCTCTGGGACCAATATTCCTTTTTTACCTATTCTACTCATTATAATTACCAAATATTAAACAAAAATTCTCCTCCCAAATTTTCCTTTCTGGCATCAACATCAGCCATAATACCCTTGGGAGTGGAAAAAATTGATAAACCAAAACCTCGACGAAATCTCTTTATATCTTTTGATTTTTCGTACAATCGTCTTGAAGGTTTTGATATTCTCTGGACACCTGAAACTACTGGGCTACCATTTTCAGTGTAAAGTAAATCTACATTCAAAAATTTAGCACTGCCTTTGCTCTTTTGACTAACTGCACCGACATAACCCTTCTCTGAAAGAAGTGTGGCAATGGCAAATTTCATTTTGGAAAAAGGCACAGAAATACTTTCTTTGCCTACATTCCCAGCATTTTTAATTCTTATTATAAAATCTCCTATTGGATCGTTCATCCCGTTAGAGATAGGAAATTATACAACTTAATGTATTTTTCCTATCCAGTTAATCTACTAATTTAATCTCTCATAATTACGTTCTCCGTTATCTCTAACGGGATTCATGTTTTTACCAAGATGATTTCTTAACTCCCGGTATTCTCCCTTCATTTGCTAATTCTCTAAAACAGATTCTGCAAAGTGCGAAGTCGCCCATATAAGCTCGGCCACGGCCACACTTGAAGCATCGTCTAACAATCCGAGTACTGAATTTCGGCTTTTTTAAAGACCTAGCTATAACTGAAGTTTTTGCCATATATAATTCTATTAAAAAGCCCCTAAGGGCTACAGGCTTAAAGCTACCAAACTTGGTTAAAATAGTCAACTCAGTAGTAGATTTTGGCATGGCACGAAGTGCGAGTGAACTAATGCCAAAATTCACTACTGGGTCAATGTAACTATCCACACCCCTCACCACGCTTCATGATATAATGTCAAGGTGGAACTTTCGAAAGAAGAGATAAACAAAAGGTTAATTCGTCTCA
>MHWW01000003.1:0-18074 GCA_001824275.1 Candidatus Zambryskibacteria bacterium RIFOXYC1_FULL_39_10
CGATTGCCGGCACCAATGCTTATCTTGACCCTATGCTTTATCTGCCAAAAATATAAAATTAAAATTAATAAAATAAGTAAAATGAAAAATCAAAAAAAAAGAGCGGGGACACAGGGCTTCATCAGCATGATCATTATCATAATCGGCGCTTTGGTGCTTTTAAAATATGTATATGATATAGATGTCATTGGTTTTCTGACCCAAGGCCGATTTAAGGAGCTTTTGGACCGATTTTACAGTCTAGGGTCTACTGGCTGGTCAAAGTACCAAGATATCATAATGAAGGTCTGGAACTACTTTATTGAGTTTGCCAAAAATATTCTAGCCAAGTCTAAATAGGGGAAATATTTTATTATTTATTTTAATTCTAATTTTAAAATAAAATATCTAGTGGGGAAGCCCACATTTTGCGATGCTACAAGGTAGCGTTGTAAAATGTGGGCGATCTTTTGGGTAGCAATACTATTGCTACCCAAAAGATATATTGTGCGACGTTCCTACCATCTTGTCCCCTAGGGGAATCTATGAAGATCACACCATTTTAAATAAATCAATTAATAGAAAAACCGCTCCCTTCTGGGTGAGCGGCTTTTCTTTTTAATTATTTATTTACTGCCAATTCTTTATATTCAGTATAGGCGACAGTTCCCCCCCAACACTTGATAGAGGACTTCCAAGGTCTTACTCCGTACTTTTCGAATAGGTATCTTGCATATGCAGTGTTCCCTTCTATGGTTAGGATATCGTATCCGAGCTTTTCAGAATCTCCGTTGTGGTAATATTCATTAATTTGCATCACACCACGATCAAGATCATTAACTTCTCCACGCAATACGTCCCCCTCTTTGTCATGCTGACGAAAGCGGGATTCACATCTGGCGATTTCCACCATAACAGGAACATCTGAGAAATAATTTCTCACATATTCTTCTACAGTCATACTCTTTTTTATTGCGACTTTTTTATTTTCGCTCGGAAGAGTTTCTTTAATTTCAATTACTTCTGGCGGTAGGATATTTGGAACAAATGATGCCCCGCTAAAACCAGAGATGTTTGAGGCCATTATTATTAGCCCCAAAGCAGTAGTCTGAAAAATAAGCCTATTGTTTAATTTTAATCTTCTTTCAATCCCCCGCCCGCAACGCTCTCGCGTATGCGAGGCGGGCGGGCCTTATCTTTTATTGGTTGTTGGTTGAAAAAAGTAGAGATATAAATCAGATAAACCTCAAGCGCGAACCTTATCTTACAATTAAGTAGACAAATTTATGCCTGAGCCAAAGAACATCCCTATAACGATCCAACTTCGCTAAAGCTCCGCTGGACAAAGCAAAATCCAGCATCAACTGGACTTGCATTAAGTATAGCATTTTTTACTCTTGCTGTCAAGGATAAAATGTGTTCAAATTTTTCTATTCAAATCCCACCAAATCCCCTTCATTTAAGCCATTTATTACCTCTGCTGTGCCATTACTTCCCGTTAATCCCAAAGTAATTTCTATTTTTTGAACATTATTGCCAACCATCTTATTTATATAGTTTCGCTCCCCTTCTTTTGAGACGGCATAGAGTGGCACCGTCAGGACTCCTTCTTTTTTGGCTGTTTCGATTTTTAGGTTAGTGGTAAGTCCGTTTTTAATTTTAGGATCAAAATTTGTTAATTCAACTCTCACTTTGTAGTTGACCACGCCATCTATGATGAAATCTCCGGGTTCAATATTGGAAACAAATCCTTGAAAAACTTCATTTGGAAATGCATCAAAAGAAACTGCGACATTATTATTTATTGAAATCTTTCCTATATTTATTTCCGATATATTTGCTTCAATATACATCGCACTATTACTGTTTACTGACACAAGCGGCGCTCCAGCTGAAACCGTCTCACCCACTTTTGCATCTTGTACCGTGACAGTGCCGTCAAATGGGGCCCTCACAGTTGACTTGCCGGCCATAGCTTCAAAAGAAGCTAGGTTTGCTCTCGCTTGAGAGACTTTCGCCTCTTGAGTGAGCACACTTTCAAACTGCCCTTCGTTTGTCAAAGTCGGCGCTGAATTCAATTTATCCTTAGCAACTACAATGCTCGATATGGACCCCGAGACTTCAGTCCTAGCTGAAGCGATGGTAGTTTTGTAGGTACTTACAGTTGTTTGATAAGCGTATTCGGCCGGCGCAAAAGTATTGACCGCCGATGCGACTTTATCCAAAAATCTGGATACTGTGTTTAAATCATTCAAAAATAAATTTACTTCAGAGGTCACCTTTGATGAATCAAGTGTTGCCAACTTTTTCTCCCAATTATTCAAAATGTCTTCAGCTTTTTTTCTATCATCATTTATGACGATTATCAGATCTGATGGCACATTAAAATAATGCACATAATTCCCATCTGAAAAAGAAACTTCAAACTGAGGGTTGGATGAAGAATTAACAAAAAACTGATCGGCTCTATTTCTCACCGCATTATCAGCAGAAGAATAACCTTCTTTCATGGCAACTTCCAAATTTTTATAAGCATCATCGTACGAGATGGGTGCGGTATTTCGTATTTCCCTCAATTTTATTATCTCTTCATTTAGCGATGCTCTGGCTTTGGCAATATCTGCTCCGATTTCACCCGATTCAAGAGAGGCGATTACTTGACCTTTGACGACGCTATCCCCTACCTCAGCCGAAACACTCTCTACTCGGCCAGACTTATCAAAACCCAAATCAACACTTTGATTAGGCTTAACTTTGCCGGTCGAGACAACCTCTTGGATAATATCGGCTCTCATTACTATTGCAGTCTGCTTGCCATTGCCATTTTTAAAACCGAAAACAGCCACCACAATCACGATAATGACCAAAATTCCATAAATGACAAACTTTTTTGATTTAAAAATATTCAACATAACTTTAAGATTATAACAAATTTTTGGTTAGATTGAAATAATGTCTTCCGATTTTCCGTCTGTCAATATTTTCCCATCACCGATTTTTATTACCCTCTTGGTAAGTCGAGCATACTCCGGTTCGTGCGTCACCATGATGATAGTCTGCCCCTGACTATTTAATTCCAAAAAAGTTTTCATCACTTTGTCGGCCGTTTCTGTATCAAGATTGGCTGTGGGTTCGTCGGCAAATATTATTTTAGGGTCATGAGCGATCGCTCGCGCAATTGAAACTCTCTGCTGTTCCCCACCGGATAATTGGTTGGGTAAATTATGAAGCCTTTCTTCCATACCAATTTTTTTGAGTGCCCACTCCGCTTTTGCATAGGCTTCAATTTTTGGTAAGCCCTGCATAAGTAGTGGGATAACGGTATTTTCAATAGCCGTAAGTTCGGGCACCAAAGCGTAGTCTTGGAAAACATAACCGAGCTTTTTCAATCTAAATTTGGTTCTCCCTTCTTTAGACAAACTTGTGACATTCACGTCGTCGATAATTATGTCACCAGAATTTGGATGGTCCAAAAGCCCAAGCTGATAAAGCAAAGTAGATTTGCCCGAACCTGATCGGCCAGTGATTGAAAAGAAGTCGCCCTCTTCAATTTCAAAAGACATATTGTTCAAAACCACGAGCTCACTATCTCCGGTTTTAAATGACTTTGTTAAATTTTTTACACTAATAATTTCTTTCATCTTTTTTTAATCTTATTTTATCTCCCCAATATAGAGTCCAAAGTATTCTTCTTGACCACAATACGCGCCGGCACATATCCAGCAATGAGCGTAGCGAGGGCGAGCAAGACTACTCGCCAGGCGGTCGCCGAAACCTCAGCCACCAATATACCATCGCTAAACGGAAACTTGATTGGATGCGCTTCAACAAATGGGACCAAAAATCCATAAAGAATCAGTAGCCCAATACCGATGCCCAGTGTCGCATAAAACAGTGATTGAAATACATAAGCGATTTCAATAGCTCGCGAACTAATACCTATGCCTTTCAAAATACCTATAAATTTGCGTCTGGTAATAGCGTTGACGAAGATGACAATAAAAATAGTAATAGAGGCAACAACCAAGCCTATCGAGCCCACAATGTTGCCAAGCAAGGCAAAGGTGTTTTTCATATCCTTCACAAATTTGGGCATTCCTTCGTCAAAAGTTTGAACCTTGGCGGTAGTCCCTACCCCACTCCGCAGTAGTGCCTCTTTCACCACCAGAGGGTCGGTCCCGGGTTTGGTGATAATGGCGATTTCGTTGACATTATAATCAGTCCGGCCAATCATATTTCGGAGTGTTGAATCAAGCATCACGACTCGCAAATCTATCTCATCAACTTTGGTTTTCAAAACACCTTTGACCGTAAACTCTTTTGTATTACCTTTGATAGTGAGACGGACTTTTGAACCCACATCAACATTTTCCAAAGTTTGAAAAGCTGATGACTCAATCTCTAAATATTTTTTGAGGAGGTATGCCCCAATCAAAACCGAATCAGCATCATCTGATGTTAGATATGAGCCCTCCACCACTTTAGATGACAAGTGAGAAACTTTGTCCTCCATTTCCGGATTAATCCCAGCGATAGTGGCACCCGCCTCATTGGCCTTATCAGTATAATTAACTTTCTCTTTGTAAGTTCCCTCTATCTTCCCTCCATAAGTATATCTGGCAGTATAACTTTCCGTCCACGGCAAATTTTTGACTATTTCAATAATGTTGGGAGAATTTTCTATGAAATCTTTTTTATTGGGAACCGAAATAAACAGGTCACCAAAATAAATTTCTTTCTGCACGTCAACCACTCCTTGGATAAGTCCAACCAAAACTCCACGCACCACCACCAAGTTCAGGAAGGTCAAAGTCATGATGAAAATAATGAGCGCCGTGGTGGTTTTGTTTGATCTTCTAATCTGTCTAAATGCCAAGAAAAATCCCAGCTTCACCGAGATTAATAAATCCTCAAATTTTGTCTTTTGTTTCTGCATTTGATTTGGCGGAATCATGTCGCACGAGGAGTGATTCTGCGGAATCATGTCATCCCAACGTCAATTTTGGGATGACCCCGAGTGCGACTTTTCATTATAACACATGGGTGAGGTTACTTCAGTCCCTTACAATTGCTCGCTGGGCTATAACCAGCGGCGCGAGCCTCTTCAATAGAATTAAAACTAATTTTATTCTTTTCTGAAATCTGCTTGGCGCCAGCACACCACGGATAGTGGTATTTAGTCCCATTTTTCGACGCTATCACATTACCGCCAGTATCGGAAAGAGCGGAACTCCCCTCTCCTAAATTAGGAGAGGGGTTTGGGGGTGAGGTATTGATCGAAGCGCCTTTCACTTCCCCACTGTTATCTAATACCCTCACCGGCTCCCTCTTTTCCTCCATACCCGAAACCCTACCCAAAGAAAAGGCAATTATAGCTATCAAAACAATAACAATAGGCACAAAATACCGCCCTTCTATAAGATTCTTAAACTTATCCCTCCATCCTCCCCCTTCCTCTTTTTCTACCTCGCTCTCATCTATATATTCCTCTGTATTATTGCCTTCTTGCATTTTAGATTATTATCTATTATACTCTTTATATGGCACATAAAAAAGCCGCTGGAACAACTAAAAACGGGAGAGATTCCAATCCAAAATTCTTAGGAATTAAGCTCTCAGACGGAAGCACCTGCATCACAGGCTCTATTTTGGTGCGTCAAAGAGGTTCAAATATCCTTCCTGGAAACAATGTTGGTATGGGCAGAGACTACACTCTTTTCGCTCTCAAAGAAGGTAAAGTCAAAATGGCCTCCAAAAGAAAGGTTCATTTTGATGGCACTACTATCATCAAAAAAGTCGCTACTGTTGTTTAAATTGTTTCAACCACTAGTTTAAACTCCCCTTTATTTTTGCCAACTTGCACTATTATAGTGTGTTCGCCAATTTCTTTGATTGGGTTTTCTAGAACAATAAATTCTGAATCAATTTCTATATTAGCCTGTTCCTTCAAAACTTTGGATATCTCTTCGATATGAACTTTTTCAAATAAGTGACCCTTTTCATTAGCTTTCTTTTTTAGGACCACACTAACTCCTTTTAACATCTCAATTTGTTTTTCGGTCAATTTTTCTCTTATTTCAATTTCGGCTAGACTGGTTGCTTTCAAAATTTCTGCTTTTTTGACTGCCTCCGGGCTAGCATACTCAGCCAATTTTTTAGATATCAAAAAGTTATTGGCATAACCATCAGCCACTTCTTTAATCTCATACTTGTGCCCTACCCCTTTTACATTTTGTTTTAATATGACTTTCATAAATTTAGTATAACTCACCCTACCCTCTCTTACAAATCAACCTCATCCCCACCCCTTCCCCTAGATGCAGGGGAAGGGAGAAAGAAGGAACGAGAGAATTGTTGATATATGGACATTGGTTCCCCTCTCCTAAGGCTAGGAGAGGGTGAGGATGCGATTTCAAGCATCCGCAAGACTCATTGAGATTTTTTGCAAAAAAATCCAATGAGTGGACAGACCCTGTAAGGGTAAGGGGTGAGGTCTGAAAAAATTATCTGTTCAAATACTCCACTGCCGCGTTTAATTGAGGATCATTACCATCCTTAACATTATCTGGAGTCAGCTTTACTTCTATATCTGGCGTAAGCCCACCCTCTGAAATAGAGTTTCCAAGCGGTGTAAGCCAGTGAGCTACAGTGATTTTAAGCGAGGTCTCATCTGTTAGCGAAACCAATTCTTGGACCGAGCCCTTCCCAAATGTTTTGGCTCCCACCAAGATGGCTTTGTCGTGCTCCCTTAGAGCTCCTGCTAAAATCTCCGAAGCTGAGGCCGAGCCCTCGTTTACTAAAATAGCAAATTTTAAATCATTACTGAAAACATTATAACCTTTGCTCCTATAAATCCTCGGTTCCTGCTTTTCGCCAAAATCTTCAGTCACTACCACTTTCCCTGTTGGCAGAAACCAGCTCGCCATATCAAGCGCCGCTTCCAGATATCCTCCAGGATTATTTCGTAAATCCAAAACCAATTTGTCAGAGCCCGATTCCACAAACTCACGGAGCGCACCCCTAAACAGATTTGGGGAAATGGCCGAAAAACTATAAAGACTAATCACAAAAACATCACCAGAAACAATTTTTGTATTTATTGTCGGTATTTCGATATTGTCCCTCACCAAAGTTTTTACAAGCGGTCCATCTGCCCCCTTTCTACCAAATGTCACTACTATCGGTGTCCCCACTTCTCCTCTAATCAATTTTATTGCTTCATCGGTTGACATATTTGAAGTTGACTTCTCTCCAATCATCAAAATTTTATCACCCGAGATCACTCCGGCTTTTTCGGCAGGAGTGCCCTTAAGTGGCGCCACCACCGTAAGCATTCCATCTTGAAGTGCAACTTCCATACCCACTCCTCCGAAGCTACCACTTATCTCTTCCTCAAAAGCCTTTGACTCAACGGGAGGGAAAAATACCGTATAAGGATCATCGTATGAACTAGCGAGCCCTTCTATAGAGCCCCAAAGTTTATCATCGTCGCCAACTATTGGCGTCGTCGTACCAGCGGGTGCAAATTTTTCATCCAAAATCTTCCAAGCTTTCCAATATGGGTCCATATCAACTCCCTTGGTACTAGTAGCATTTAAAAATTGTGCGGCGAGCCCTTCAGGTGCGTCATTTTTCCCAACATAAAAACCGGTGGCAAATAAAATGCCAGCAATCACGATAGAAACTAATGTTTGGGTGTATCTTTCCTTATTCATCCCGTTAGAAGTTATAATATAATAAATAAACCTCTCCCGCTCTTAGTTTTGTAAACTTCTAACGGGATTCATTTTCTGATATAATATATCATATATTTAGCGCTTACAAAAATTAAAATGATAACAACTCGTTCATTTATTGATCAGACATGGATAGACCTCAATTCCCCCACCAAAGATGAGCTAGACTCGCTTGTATTATCTCGCGATATTGACCCTATGGTCGCCAAAGACCTTTTGACACCAACCCCCAAGCAACACATCAAAGAGTTTGATGATGCAATTTACGCCGTCATCCATATCCCCTATTTCAAAAATTCCCATACAACCAGTTTAGAACAAGAAATCGACATTATCCTCACAAGGAAAGGTATGATCACTACTCGATATGACAGTATTGACGCCTTGCACCATTTTGCCAAACAAATTGAAGTAAATGAGATTCTCAACAAAGAAAATCACTCTCATCTTTTTTTTGGAATGATGAGAGAGGTTTATCATTTTCTCTTTGATGAAATCGAATATATGAAAGATTGGATGAAAGAGATTGAAAAAAATATTTTTGAAGGTAAAGAAAAGGAGATGGTTTTTGGTATCTCTACCGCCGGCCGAAACCTCTTAAGCTTCCAACGCACCATCACTCCTCACGAACTTGTCCTTTCCGAGCTCAGTCGCGTTGGCGAAAATATTTTTGATGACAAATTTAAAAAGGATATCAAACTCTTGCTTGTAGAATGGCGTCGTTTAATTTTTGAAATAGAAAATATAAAAAATATGCTAAACGAACTTCGTGAGACCAACAATTCCATCCTCTCTACCAAACAAAACGAAATAATGAAAATATTTACTATTATCGCTTTTGTCACTTTCCCCCTTTCACTTATCGCTACCATTTTCGGAATGAATGCCTCTTTTATGCCAATTATAGGTCTACAAAACGACTTTTGGTTGATTCTTGGGCTTATGTTTGCTGTGAGTATTGTAATGTTTACCTATTTCAAGTATAAAAGATGGATATGATGCAAATCAAGATACACAACACCTTAAGCGGTCAAAAAGAGCTATTTTCACCTATTAATCCCAAAGAAGTGAGAATGTATAACTGCGGACCGACCGTTTATTATTTTGCCCACATTGGTAATATGCGAGCCTATGTTTTTGCCGATATTTTGAGGAAGACGCTTGAATATTTTGACTATCGAGTTAAGCAAGTTATAAACATAACTGATGTCGGCCACTTGGTAGATGACGGAGACGCAGGAGATGACAAGGTTGAAAGTACGGCCAAAAAAGAGGGCAAGTCCGCGACTGAAATCGCCCGCTTCTATGAAAAGGCTTATTTGGCAGATTTGATAGATTTAAATATAAGCACCGAGAATACCATTTTCCCTCGAGCTACCGAACACATTGGAGAGCAGATCGAAATAATAAAAATATTATTAGAAAAGGGTTTTGCCTACCAGACCTCTGACGGTATTTATTTCGATACCAGCAAATTTGAGGGGTATGGCAAGCTTGGCAATATAAACATAAGTGAACAAAAAGAAGGTGCACGGGTAGAAAAAAATAGTGAGAAAATAAATTCAACTGATTTTGCTTTATGGAAATTTAGTCCCAAAGCAGACTCGGGGCAACCTGCACGGCTTCAAGAATGGCCCAGCCCTTGGGGCAGGGGTTTCCCTGGTTGGCACATTGAATGCTCGGCTATGAGCCGCAAATATCTCGACCAACCTTTTGATATCCATACTGGCGGTATAGACCATATTCCCGTTCATCACAACAACGAAATTGCTCAATCCGAATGCGCCTTTGACGCACCCCTCGCAAACTACTGGCTCCACAACGCATTTATTACCGTAGAGGGTGAAAAAATGTCCAAGTCCCTCAGCAACACTTACACTATCTCTGACTTGAAACAGAGGAAAATCCATCCATTATCTTTTAGACATTGGCTTCTTTCGGGCCACTATCGCTCCCCTATGAATTTCACTTGGGACTCAGTCTTGGGCTCTCAAAAGGCACTTGAAAAATTAGTTTTTGAATTTAGCAATTTACCTAACAATGAGACTGATGAAGACACGATCAATCAACTTAAAGAATTTGTAAGCGATGACCTGAACACACCCAAAACTTTGGCTCTTCTACACGAGGCTTTTGGCCAAAAGAAAAGCCAAAAAACCATATCGGAAATTGATAAAGTTTTGGGATTAAATATCGCCAAATTAGCAAATGAAGTAGCAAGTGATATACCCGACCACATTCAAGATTTAAAGAAAGAGAGGGACCTGGTCCGCCATAATAAAAATTGGCAAAAAAGCGACGAGCTCCGTAAAGAAATTGAGCGAGAAGGTTTTGTATTGGAGGATAAAGAAAATGATAGTATTATCAAAAAAACTCTATCATCCTTAATTTAACCCAACATCTCCATAGATCTAATTACTAAAAATTAATTAATTTTAAATCAATTTTAATTAATCACTATTTCTCCCCAATCTTTTCCTTTCATCCCCTAGTTGGCCGATAGGCCAACTAGGGGATGTTTAAAAAACCTACTTAGTACTTAGCATAAGGGAAATTGTTTCTGATTTTGATATCTGGATCAATTGAATGTGCGATGATATAACGAATGTATTTATGAACCAGATACAATTCAGCAATTTGAAATATTTCCTTCTTACATTCACGAGGATAGACAAAAATTGATTTTTCCAAATTATACATTCCCAAAAACCTGAGGGTTCTCGCGAAACGCCTTCTGTTAATTTTTAATTTTTCAGGAATATCAAAAGTCACCATCCTCCACTTACCGTCCCATTTTTCAGGACCATGTGGCAATTTGATTGATTTAGCCTTCAGATTTGCCAAATGCATTTTTCCTTCATAAGTTAGTTCAAATTTTCCTTTACCATTTTTGTACCAAAAACGCACAAGTTTTTTGTCTTCCAATGTACTTAGTGTTCTTTCGGTTCTGTATCTATTTTTATAATCCGGAACCCATCCAAGCAGTTTAATTATATGACCAGCTGCGTTAGGAGCGGCCACTCCCAGAAAAAAGATAAATCCCAATTTTGCAGTAGCCTCTAGAATTTCTAAAACTCTCTCATTTCTTATAAATTTTTTATTCATATATTTTTATTAAACATATTTAACTTTTATTATACCGCATCCCCTAGTTGACCGATAGGCCAACTAGGGGATGGTCATATACACATGCACAAAAAACGAATATTTGAGTGTAGTTAGAAAAATGTTAAAATTGCTACACTAGGATTAGTAAGAGCGGGTATAGTTTAGTGGTATGATGCGACCTTCCCAAGGTTGAGACGGGGGTTCGATTCCCCCTACCCGCACACTATTCAAACAAACCAGTAAAAAAGTTTTTGAATTTTTGCCAAGGAGAAATTTTGGCGCTTGGAGCCGATGTTGTTGACTCTTCTTCAACAATAATCGCCACGCCCTCCCCTGCCTCCGCCACATTTAACTTTTTACGTATCTCAAATTCAATCCCTTCTTCGGTTGACAATTTTTCTAAGGAATCCCTCAAAAACTCATCCCTCTCTTTAAGCTCGGCCGCCTGACTCTCCATTCTGACAAGCACTTTCTCTGCTTCTTTTTTCTTTTT
Source organism: Candidatus Zambryskibacteria bacterium RIFOXYC1_FULL_39_10 (assembly GCA_001824275.1). Lineage (GTDB taxonomy): Bacteria > Patescibacteriota > Minisyncoccia > Phycocordibacterales > WO2-35-19 > WO2-35-19. Next base: position 11,317 of record MHWW01000003.1, read on the forward strand.
ATATACTTTAGTGACCGAATTTATAAGCAAACCCAAAAGCAAAATAAGCGCCAAGCCAATTGCGATCTTTTTCCACTTCTCACTTTCTCTATTTTTTAGGCCTTTCAAGCTCATAGGATTTTATGCTAACATAATAACATGCTCTGGAGCCCAAAAGCACGAAAAATAATAAAAATCTTATGGTTTATTGTAGCCATATTCCTCATAATCGGTATGGTACTTATGTACATTCCTCTATAAACCTTTAGTCAGGACGCATTATTTTTATAAATACATCTTGGGGTATTGATATTTTACCTCTCTCTTTCATTTTCTTTTTGCCTTTCTTTTGCTTTTCCCGAAGCTTCATTTTGCGAGTGATGTCGCCCCCATACATATGTTGAGTCACATCTTTTCTAAAAGCCGAAATAGTTCTCGATGAAATTACTCTGCCGAGAGCTTTGCCTTGTATTTTAAGTTCAAACATTTGTCGTGGCAAAAGATTTTTGAGTTTTTCCACGATTGATTCGGCCTCTCTTTCAACAATTCTTTTTGATACCACTCGTGAAAGTGAAGGCTCTTCATCACCATTTACCAGCACACACAGCTTGGTGACATTGGCCTCTCTCATTCCCGCCTCCTCATATGAAAGCGAAGCATAACCCTGAGAGACGCTTTTCAGCTTATCAAAAAATCCCCGCATCAATTCTCGTAATGGCATAAGTGCGTGGATATTGGTTTTATTTGCCTGAGCAGACTCTAGCAAACCAAAACTATCAGTAGATACAATCTCCGCCTCGTATTCATAAAGTAAAGGTAAGAGTCCACCAACATATTGAGATGGTGCGATTATATTTACACTCACCCAAGGCTCTTCAATCTTTTCAATCAACCCATCTTCAGGAAAAAATGCCGGTGAAAATATTTTTTCTTTTTTACCATTCTTGTATTCCAAATCATAAGTGATAGAAGGTTGGGTGATGATAAGGGTCAAGTTAAATTCTCTCTTAAGCCTTTCCGTTATAATTTCCAAATGAAGCATGCCCAAAAATCCACACCTAAAACCTTTGCCCAACACTCCCGATGATTCTTCTTCATAAAAAAGCGACGAGTCAGTGAGTTTCAGCTTTGCGAGTGCTTGGCGGAGTGCGACTAGTTCGCCCTGATCTTCGGGAAATACTGATGCCCAGACGACTGGCTTTGGCATGCTATAACCTGGCAAAGGCAGCGCCACCTCCTTCTCTTTACCAATAGTGTCACCGACGGACACAATGCCAGGAGTCTTGATACCGGTCACAATATAGCCGGTCTCTCCTGCTTTGAGTGATTTTTTGGCCTCCTCATCGGGCTTGAATATACCCACTTCAAGAGCTACAAATTTTTGCTCCGCTCCTCTAAAAATCAAATTCTCTCGCGCCCCCACTTCCCCCTTCATTATTCTGGCAAAAACGATAATGCCTCGATGCGACGAATATTTAAAATCAAAAACCAAAGCTTGAAGAGGCTCATCAGTGGCGGCATCCGGTGCTGGTATTTTCTCTACAATATCTAACAAAAGTTTTTCCACCCCGTCACCCGTTTTGCCCGAAGTCTGTATTATTTCTTCATCACGACAACCAAGGAGTGAAATTATTTCTGCCTTTACTTCGGGAACCCTTGCAAGTGGCGAATCGCATTTGCTGAGCGCGGGAATTATCACAAGCCCTTGAGCTCTCGCCATAGCCAGTACCGACAAAGTTTGAGCCTGCACTCCTTGAGTAGCATCAACCAAAAGCACTGCCCCCTCAACCGCCTTAAGCGCCCTCGAAACTTCATACGAAAAATCAATATGTCCTGGAGTATCTATCAAATTCAGGATATATCCTGAATCTGAAATTTTCAATTTAGAATTTTCAATTTTCAATTGTGGATGGTACACCATCCGCACTGGCGTCATCTTGATAGTGATACCTCTCTCCCTTTCCAATTCCATACTATCAAGAGCTTGCTCCTTCATTTTACGAGCCTCTATTGTGCCAGTTATTTCAAGCATTCTATCAGCCAGAGTAGACTTACCGTGATCAATGTGCGCTATGATGCAAAAATTTCTGATATTTTTCATAAAGTTAGTAGAATTTATTAATCATTGATTGGAGCTCTTTATTTTTAGTGATATACATGACAAGCACACCTGCAAGTATCCCCACCAATCCTGAGAGCAGAGCGTGACCAAAAACATTGAGCAATGTATCTAATTTGAAGATATCATCAAAAATTCTTAAAGAATAAAATGTGACAAGTCCAATTACAATTGAGGCCAAAAGCACGCTCACAAATGTTTTGAGTATGCCCTCTTTGGCAATATATTTGGTTTCTTTGTCCAAGAAAAACCATAGGCCAAGCGATGTGAGGAGTGTCCCAAACGAAAAAGCAATTGGTAAAATTATTATTTTTGCCCCAATCACACCCTCTATTTCAAGAAATTTTTGGAGCCAAACAATTACCGGAGCCAAAAAATCAAAATAAAATAAGTACGCAAGAATAATTGTTAAGATCGCACCCGAAAACCCCAAAATGAGCGGCACTTTGGTTTTACCAAGAGCATAATGGGCCCGAGTCAAAAAGAGCTGGGCGCTTTGGAAGACAAAAGACAAAGCAAAAAGCGACATGACCGCCGCAGTGAGCTTAGTATCAGCCCAATCAAACGCTCCGGCTCCGAGCACCACTCGGACCACATGAGTTCGGAGTATTATAAATAGAGCCGATAGCGGCAGGGTCCAAAAAATCATATATCTTATTGATTCACCTATATATCGGCCACATTCTTTAATATTATTCTCTGCAAAGTGTGCCGAGAGTGTCGGGAATGCTGCCAAAGAATAACTCGCTCCAACAATTGACAGGGGTACTGACTGCAAGTTTAGAGCCAAATTAAATACCGCTACTGCTCCCACTCCAAAAAATGAGGCTACGGTTGTAAAGACTATATTTATAATTTGAGTGACTGACAATGCTAGCGCTCTGGGGAAAGAAATGAGTACGGTCTCTTTGACTTCCTCCAAATTTATTTTGTTTGTGAGTTTCGGCATATTGTCTGACCAAATAACATAGCCCGCCTGTATTACCAAATGCATGAGAGCACCAAGAACCACCCCAAATACTACCGCCATCACTCCAAAATTACCTGCTCCCAAAAAGGTTCCGATTATTATCCCAGCATTGTAAAAAAGCGGACTGAGTGAATAGAGTAAAAACCTTTTTTCATATTGTACGATACTGCTAAAGAAATTTGAAAACCCCAAAAGAAGTGGCGACAAAAGCAATATTCTTGAAAGCTTAATTATCTCTGTGAGTGTGGCCGTATCAAAACCTCTAAATAAAAACGGTACCATCTGTGGCATAAACACAAAAGCCAAAACACAACTCAATACAATCAAAATAGAGAAAATCGTAAATATCGAGTTCACATAACTCTTTACTCCCCCACTGCCTTGAGCCGCTTTTTTTGAGAACATAGGTACTAGGACGGAAATTGAAACGAGGGAGCCAGCCGTCACAAAAATAAAATCTGGAATCCTAAAAGCAGTGTAGTATACATCCAGCACCTGTCCCGCACCAAAATAGTAAGCGAGCAGACGGTCTCTTAAAAAAGCCAAAATCTGAGACAAAATAGAAAATCCAGCCAGCCAAAAAGCGGCTTCATGTAAGCCGCTAATTTTGTTTGTAATAGCTCCAAATAACCTTCTTACCATTTACTGCTTATACTATCACATTTGTGAGTTATTTTTTAAATTTCTTCGCTGAGTGGGGGTTCTGTTCTTTTTTCAGGAGTACTATCAACTGGAGGCTTAGCATCAGCAAAAATACTTTTACCCGCTCGCAGGTTTGTCAATATAAGTTGTACCTCCTGATTTTCCGGATTTGTGACAGCTATTTCTTCAAACTGCTTGGTAGCGTCTGTTTCTCTGTCCAATTGATAATATGAGAGCCCTAGGAAATACTTTGCATTGGCATAATCTGGCATTATAGCGACTGATTTTTCAAACGCATTTGCAGAACCAGCAAAATCTTTTTGGTTATACTTGAGCAAACCCAATTGGAAGAATAGCCCAGAATTATTTGGTTCCACTAGCGTTGCCGTCTCAACTGATCTTATAGCTCCAGGGATATTGTTTGAAGCCACTTCGAGTTGAGCTAGAGTGAAGTAAGCATCGGTATAATTGTTTTTCAATTCCAATGCTTTTGCTATGTTTGTTTTTGCTCCATCCAAATTTCCTGCGAGCGCGTCAAGTCTCGCGAGTGCTAGTGGCACTGATGGATTACTTGGCGAACGCAAAGCGGCTTCAGCATAAGTACTGCGAGCATTTTCGAGTGACCCCTCGATGCCATTCGAAGCCAGGATCTCATAGACCCGTCCGAGCGCAAACCAGTTCTGGAAATTTCCATTATCTATTTCTACTGCCTTTTTGGCCGACTCCACAGAGTCGACGATAAGTCCTTGAATTTCAGCTCTAACTGTTTCCGTCAATTGGTTTTGATTAGTGATACTGCCAAGCACTCTACCCAAATCAGTCACCGAGATTTCAGTGAGTCCTCGCCAATAGGTATCGCTTTGCACCATATTGATAGCTTTGGCTGTTGATTCTTTTGCTATAGCAATATTGCCATCAGTTTGATATTTGATTACTCCAGCTTGGAATGTCGTAACAGCAATCGTCCTTTCCCAGACGAAATAACCGCCAGCAATAGAGACTATGAGCAACAGGACGATCGAAAGTACCGAAAGGAAATTGGTTTTAGGATTGGAAAAAATATTTATTTTCCACTGACCGATTATTCCTTGAGGCGCAAGTGTCGCTGTAAATAATCCTGTAAATATAAACGCCAATGCTAAGACGGTAATACTTGGTGTGTAGAGGAAAAGCATCACCCACAAATAAAGCGAGACAAGAAATGTGGAAGTGGCTAAATACCTAGAACGGCTAGCATTGACCTGAGCAAATATCGCCTTAACACCGCTCAGCAAATACATACCTATAAAAGCAATGAGTGAGAGTAGCCCCAAGAGACCCGTGGTAATCGCGATGGTAGGGATAAATCCAGAACCAGCATAAAAATCTGAATTCCAAAACTGTGTCTGATTTATTTCTATCGGCTTGTGAGCTGCCCAAAATTTTGAAAAATTGTTTGGGCCGATACCAAGAGCAATATTTTGTTTCCAAGCAGTCGTAGTCAGAGCCATAGTAGTTTGGAAGTTTGGCCGTATTTCAGTAGTTTGAATTTTCATCGCTTTTGACACATAACCTCCAATATTTGAGCCCCCCAAAAGCAATACAACCGAGGCCACCAATATAACTAGGGAGGAAAGTGAGACATTGTGACCCTCTCCAACTCTACCAACAGACCAAGATAAAATGTAAACAAAGAAAACGAGTGAGATGAGACCGAGCATCACTACTACCGGCATGAAGTTTGAAGCGCTTATAAACACCACCGAAAATGCCATGAGTGCAAACAGGGTGTATCGCATCTTATTTGATATTTCCGACATATTGATAGCGCAGAGAGCCATTATAGTGACTGCACCAAAAATTATAGCCGTATCAATGAGCCCACCAGAAAGGAAAAGTGGGAGTTTGGCCGCGAATGTTGCTGGGAGATATGGGCCACCGAAGATACCAAAGAGAGTATACACTGCCAAAGCCATAGTAGAATACATAAAAGCCAAAACGACTTTATTTACTACTCCCACACTCTTTATCGCCACGATAGTCATGAAGGTTGCAAACACCAACATCAAAATTGAACCCGAAGTTCCAAGATCAAATACCGTGCCAGCGACCGAAGCATTGATAGTACCAGAGAGTATTGATGAAATAAGTGCTATTACCGCAAAGAGGGAAAGCGGTATCAGATATTTAGCTTTGGGTATTTCAATCACCCCCGTTGAAAGAACAGCTGAGAGAAACACTGCAAATATCGCCACGAGTCCTGTCGCGAGGAGCGATATCTTAGCTACATACAAACTGACCGAACTTGCGGGTATGAAAAATACCGGCAATAAAAAAACAAAAACCGAAAGGATGACCCCCAGTTTTTTGACTAACAAATTACCCGAACTATTTTGACTCACTTGAGTCGGAGCCTCTACGTAGACTTCTTGTTCCATATTATTTACGCCCCCCCTCCTCCCTCTTGTTTTAAAAGAAGAAAAAACATCATCCCACCCCCTCTTGTTCGCCTGTGCCACGCTTAGCGAGGACGGCAAACTTACAAAGAAGGTTTGGTTTCTTTTTTCTCCTTAAAATAAGGGGTTTTAGAAAAGCAATTACTACTAATAACCTTATAATTTATACTGTCTATATTGTGTCAAAATCAGACCTTTTTTCAAGTAAAAAAGTGGATAAGATTTATTTATAGTTTTTGATGGACTCCACCACCTTGCTGTCATCTCTCAATTTTTCATAAAATACCACCTGCGAACGATTGATAAAGAGCTCATCGGTCGGACCATGAAATTGTTGTTCCAGTTTGGCCAAAATCATTTTATTATCCACCGACTGACTGCCGTTTTCAGCTTTTTGGGCTTGCAGATAAAAAACATCTTTCAAAATTATCTGGTCACTATCTTGTTTTATTATTTTACCAAAATAAACTTCTCCGTTAGTTAAAAATACTGCATTATAAAAATTCTCTCCATTAAAAATCCCAAATATTTTGTCTTTGTTTATAAAAATAACAAAAACCAACCCCACCGCAATCATTATGGCTACCAAAATTTTCAACACCATTTTAAACAA
>MHWW01000003.1:18087-85254 GCA_001824275.1 Candidatus Zambryskibacteria bacterium RIFOXYC1_FULL_39_10
GGATTAAATCTTATTTCATTCATACATTTAATTATATTAGTTTTAGGATAATTATACTTTAAAAATTATGTTGATAACTATTTAAATTTAATTAATATCTTGGGTCTTGGCGTCCCGCTCCCGAAGTTGCCTTTTGTTGAGAAGCTGTCCCCTCTGGGTTCCCTTCTTTAAACCTCTTCCAGCTTTTCTCCAAGTGAAAAGATTTAATCCTAATTTCTGCATATCGACCGATAATATCGTCAATTAAACTGCCATCTACTTTTGGGCCATACACCCCCTTAACAGCCTCCAAATAGACAATCATTTTATTGCACCCCGCCATCGCTTTTTCCAATAAACTAACCCCACCTTTAAAATCAGCAAATCGGGTACTATGTGCCTCTCCTATATATAGAGGCACCGACATACTGCAATTCAACATATTTTCCAAATAATCATATTTAAGCTTTACCAATTTAAGCTTCATATCTTTGACAATAATGACCGTGCATCCTATAGAATTTTGATAAACATCCAAATCACGGAAACTTCTGACAGGTTTCTTTGGTGTAAAAGGCTTGTTATATTTGTTGTTTTGATAACTTGACATTGTTTTTTTGTTTGCTATACTTGACTTATATTTGGCATTCGCCACGTACTCTCTCGTAAGAGAGAGAATATATCTAAGAATAAAGACGGAGAAATCCGTTCTTTATTTTTTTGCTATCATTATCATCTAATAAACCCATTCTTTCGTACATTCTAAAAGAACTAAATACTCTAACTTGAGATAAATTCGCTATATTCTTTTCTTCTTTAAATGATATTTCCACAAACCAAGTTCCTTTCTTATCTTTAGTTGACAAAGGAATTCCAAGAAAACCTTCCTTGCTTAATTTTTTATAAACAAAGACAGGTCTAGAAAATAATCTGCCTTTGCCGTTTATTTCAATTCCAATGTTTTCGCCAATTGCACACCACCAAATTTCTCCTTCCTTAAAAAACGGGGAGACAGAATTATTATTGTGAATTTTTTCTTTCAAACCTATCCATTCTAAAAATCTCTTGATTAAGCTTTTTGGTTGATTTGTATTCTTTTGTATATTTTCTTTTTTCATTTCTTGTTTTTTCTTTTTTCCTTACTACTCGATTATTTTTTATGGGGGCGCGTTTGTTAAATTTTTTGATAATCTCGGAATTATTGTCAATTCATTTTCCCTCGGCACTTCTGCGATACTGCCGTCCCTATAAAATACTCGTCTCCTCTTTTTTGTTTTATCCGAGATTTTCTTGACCACATGAAGCGGATAAAACTGATAATAATCTTTTTCATCAAACCAAGCGCAAACAAAATTGAATATTCGCAGTCCCGTGAGGCGTGACATAGCGAGTGCATACCATGTCAGCTGTTCAATTGGTTTTTCCTTACTAGCATTTGGTTTGTAATCAAGTAGATGTATTTGGCCGTTCCTGATTTGTACTATATCTATATGCCCGGTCAACAATTTCGGTAAATCAATCTCTTTACCACCTTTAAGCGTTATTTTTTTGTTATCGCTTATTTTAAATTTTAATACATTTTCCATATGCTCCACATCTTCTCTCCTTATATACACCGGCACTTCGGTCGCGACTGTGCAAGAGTCGTTGGCAAGCATAAATCTTTGTAAATGTTCGTGACGCTCTTTGTTATCAGGAATTGATTGCAAGACGAACGCAGTCAAACGGTTGGCATAATTGAATTTTGAATTAACGATCATATCAGCCTTATCAAATTTACTGCGGATTTCTGACATTCTTTCACCATCTTGAAAATATTGATGGGGTGTTTCGCTAGAGACATTATCCAAATAACTTTTGAGCGGTGATAAAACTCTATTTTTAAATTCATCCAACATCAAAATTGTTTTGGCTCGGTGGTAGCGGAAACGATAAAGCTGACGATGAGCCATAGTGGTCACTTCAACGACATCTTTTGGGCCAAACATTTTAATCGCATAAGGCCGCAGTCTTTCATATCGGCAAAGTTCTTTGTATTCGTTTATCCAGTCTGATAGCGTTGCTGGCTCCGGTGCTACGCCAAACTTTTGTTTTATAATTTTGCAAGTTTCTTCCAGTGTTAGCCCGAGATTATAATAACTCATTGATTCAATAATAATATGAAGTGGAAAATGTTTACCTTTTATATCCTGAGCTGTAAATGTCCTGCCACAACCAAAATTTCGGCAAAGATACAACTGCACTACCTGATTTTTATTTTTTCGGGTTCCTCTTTTAACAAAATTGGTTGACATACAATATGGACAAATTGAGGCATCACGAGCATTGCGAATTGTTTCTGTTTCTTCTCCTTTTTTAACCTCACCCCCGTCCCCTCTCCTAGATGCAGGAGAGGGGGGAACAAAAATCCCCGTGATTTTGTCCCACATTTTTGTTATGCCGTTTTTTTGTGTTTTTTCGCTTGACATTGTGTTTTGATTTGCTATACTTAATTTATATTTGGGGTTACCCACGACTCCTGTCAGAAATGACAGGAGGTCTATTTTTTTCAGCAATATTATGTAATTTAAAATACATATCTCTTATTATTTTTGAATCCTTCTCATCCAATTCTCCTATTTTTTCTTTGAATCTCCTATAGTCATAAACCCTTCCCTGAGATAAAACAACATTTTGATTAATCCCAATAAAAGTTATCGGAGCAAACCATGACCCAGTTTTTGGTTTAGTAGTAAGTGGTAATCCCAAAAAAGAATATTTGTCATATTTTTTAAATACAAAAACCGGTCGAGTAAATTTTTGATCTTTACCATTTATTTCAACCCCAACATTTTCTCCAATATAAGACCACCATATTTCATTCTCTTTAAATAACGGCGGCAAAGATTCGTTGTTATGAATTTTCTCTTTCAAACCAATCCACGCCAAAAATCTTTTAATTATATTTTTTGGTTTTTGCATATTCTTTTGTGTTTTTTCGCTTGACATTGTGTTTTGATTTGCTATACTCATCATGTATCTTTAATGAATTACACCTCCTAAGGTTCTGTACTTAGGCGGTGTTTTTTACTATTCACAGCCCCTCTTGACAAAGAATTTCTATCGTCTATAATGGATAGCACTGATATTCTCCCGGCCGCAAGGTCGGGAGTATTATTTTTCCTATTTAATTCGACAAATTCTCTTATCTTTTCAAGAATTAAATACTTTGTTTTCTTTAGTTCAAAAGCCAAATTACCCTTAAAACTAACGAAACGGATATTTTTGTGCTGTTCTATAAAAACATATTTCCATAATTCAAAATAATCGCTATCTCCGCTGAAAACCATTACCTCATCCAAATTATTAAGACTTCTTACAACATCTAAAGTTATTTCTATATCAACATTTCCTTTTTTCTGTCCATTTATATATTTAAGAGGCTTGGTTATCACTTTGGCAAATTTTTCTATAACATCAAGGTATTTCTTTGAATCGGCATAAGATGTATCGGTTTTTTCAGGTAAGGCGGCATAATAATTGAAAATCTTAACTTCAAAAATAGACCCAAAAAGTTTTTTCACTTTTTCTATGTCCAATTTCCAACCGGCTTTTTTAGACGCATAATATATATTGGCTCCATCAATAAATATTCCTATTTTCTTTTTTGCTCTATTGTTTTCCATTTTATTTTTGATGTCTCGTATCACGACTTGACCTACTCAAAATCTCACGCTTTTCGGATATTTTGGCACTTTCCGTGCTATTCGTGATATTTTATTTGGCATTTTTGTTGACATTTGTCAAATAATTTTGCCCCAAAGGGTCATCCTCAAATTTCTTATTTCCTAACTCCCCCTGCCCCCTCTTAAATTAAGAGGGGGTTTCAGATGTCCCAGTACCGATATTGACATCTGTTGAAACTGTTTCCGATGCCGAAATTATTTCTGCTGGCGGAGTTACAATTTCTACTACCGGTTCAGCTGGCGCAGAAATTATTTCTACAACTGGTGGAATTATTATTACACTTTCAGAAGTTGTGCTTGCTGTTATTATTTCTGGTGTTGAGCTCCCCACTGCCGACGTTGCCTCTCCGTTGAGTTCATTCCCCATTACCGAAATTGTTGTCGTTGTTGTCGTTGTTTCTGATGTCGAAGTGGCTTGCGTTGTAACCCCGGCAACTTCGGGAGCGGAACGAATCAATTCTTTAAACTGCTCTTTGGTCACACAGACATCATCTACACAAACTTCTCCTTCAATATGCAAACTGCCCACAAACAATTTTGTAATCTTAGTGAACTCATCCCCTATTTCCACCCCGACACCCTTTAAATAGACCACAATTCGCCCTAGGAGCGTTTCTTTACCATCCACGGCAATGGTAGTCGTAGCGGACACATCATTCTCCAAATCTGCCATTTTTGCATTCAAAATTTCAAATTTAATTTCGCTATTACTTAAAAATTCAGCGGTTGAAGAAGCATACATTTCCTGTACCGATTTCACTTCCGCGATTTGTTTTTGTTGCTCTTGAATGGCGTTTACTAAAATAGGTGTGAGCTTACCATAGTCCACATTTGATGGTCGACCCTGTGCATCAAAACTAACTATCTCTGGAATTATTTTTGCCACATCTTCCGCAATAAATCCGACCTGTGAAGTTTGGTTATTGGGCATAAAACTTTCTTGCCAGTTGTAGGAAACCGGCTGGAGCTGTGCAATTTCGACCAAACCATAATTTAATGGGTTAACATTTTTCTTGAAACGGAGCGATGAACCTCCGCATTGAGTAGTTGAAGTCGCCAAGTTTCCTGTGGTCGTATTTGCACAAACAAAGTAGCCAGTGGACTCGTTGACGAGTGCCGGAAACATCACAGAACCATTTACGGCTAATTTTGCACCAGGACTCGTCGTCCCGATGCCGACGTTGCCACTTCCTAATAATGTCAACACTGACCTTTGCACCGTTTCGCCATAATTAACACGAAAATCTATAGAGTTGTTTGCCACACCTGAAGCATGATTTGTATATATACTATGATAATAAGTATCTGGGAAAGATGTTCTCGATAATCGCAATACTTCTGCAAACGTGGCGTCTGCCCCACCATTTTCAATCGTAGTTATACCTTTAACATGCAACTTACTCACCGGTCCCGTCGTCCCGATGCCGACGTTGCCTAGTAAATAATTATTTCCAGTCCCATCTGACTTTAGTAAACCGTCGATTTGCAAATTACCGGATAAATCAACATATCCTTTTTCTCCTCCTAAATTGAATGTTATATAGCTATCGGCATATAATTTAAGTTTGTTTGCTTCAGTGCCAGCAATATACGTTCCCGCATCAGTTGTATAATCAGGGTAGAATATTCCTCCACCCCTAATATTTCCCGCCACATCCAGTAATGCCCCCGGACTCGTCGTCCCGATGCCGACGTTGCCAGCACTTGTTATTCTCACCTTTTCCGTTGGGACACCACTATTAGAAGTATTGAAGATTAAATCGCTGTAATTTCCTCCTCCAATACTTTGCAATGCTTGTATCGAAGCAACTTCCTGATTGGTTAATGTTGAATATGAATTTCTAAAGTGTATACCGCCAATCTCATAGCCGTTCCCTGCCGGAAAAGCACTGATTGTCAACTGAACCGGTGTTGAAGCCGCACTACTTGAAAGATGCAATTTACTCTGCGGACTCGTCGTCCCGATGCCGACGTTGCCACTATCTGTTACTAACACATTTGCCGTGCTCCCCGCAGCATTTACAAAAGCCAGACCAGTGCTTCCAAGAGTGGAATACCCGATATATCCCTTAGATGTTCCTGCGTTTTTAAACTGTATAAACGCAGAACTCGCAGCAGCTGTGTCTTCAACAATAACAGGCGTATTAGCTGCACCAGAAATATGTAACAATGCCCCCGGACTCGTCGTCCCGATGCCGATATTACCGGCGCTTGCAATGAACATTCTATTATCAACTCCTCCAGAACGAAATCCGATAGCACCACCACTTTCATAGAATCCACCCGTATCAGCACCATTACCACCAAACACTCCGAAATTAGTTTTGAAACGAATACCCCCATTCACATCCAACTTCGCTCCTGGACTGCTTGTCCCAATTCCCACATTCCCGGAATTTTGTTGGACGATGAATTGTGAAGTACCGACAGCGAAGCCACCGGTTGAGATGGTGGAGGTTGCTGTAGTTGAAGTCGCATTGAAATTACCAAATGTTGGAGTGGAGGTAGCAACAATGACACCTGATGCGTTAGTAGAAAGTAGTGAATTGATTGCAAGACCAGAGAAAGTGAGGGAACCACCTGTAGTGATGTTTCCATTGTAATCAATTGTGAATTTAGAAGTTGAAGCAACTTTGAGATCTAATAGATTACCAGTGAAGCCAGTGATTGCATCTGCTCCTATGAGTGTTCCGGTTGAACCTACCACTGATAGTTTTGCCCATGGGGATGTAGTGCCTATCCCGACGTTGCCGGTCTGTTTTACATACAACAAGCTATTACTCGACTCATTCTCAACATTAAAATAACCAGAGGCTCCTGAAATTGTAGATTTGACATATCTCGAGTCAGATTGCAATGCTCCAATTTCAAAAACTTGTTTCAAGGCATTCCCACTCATAACATCAAAAGTGAAGGCACTTTCCATACTGCCCGTATTGACATCATTGGCAACCCAACTCATTCTATTAGATTCTCTTACATCATTAGCGGAATCGAGGTAGAAAGAGACATATGCCTCATCACCAGCAGTTGGTGTGGCTCGTTCATTTCCCTGCAACACCACAACAAGATTACTCGCAGCATCAGTAGTCTTACTAATATCAAGCAAAGCTCTCGGACTCGTCGTCCCGATGCCGACGTTGCCACCAAGAGTTGCGAAGTAGGCAGAACCTGTGGAGGTGATAGCAGTAGTAGAAGCATACCCAAGAGTTGTTAGACCTGATACTGACATTGTCCCTGTTGCCGTAATGTTCGCTGCTGTGAGATTGCCATTGAAAAATCCGCTACCTGCTACACTCAACAATGCGAAGGGAGAGGTGGTGCCTATGCCGACGTTGCCACCGTTCATTATTCTCATTGCCTCTGTCCCAGCTGGTGAAAAAGCAAAGTGATTCGCAGAAGCAGCACTTGAAGCCCAAGTCCACACCGAGCCAGAATTACTGAATGTGACAGTTGAGACGCCTGTTCTTTCAACAGTAAAGGTTGGTGAGGCCGCTGCAATGTGCAAAATTGATGTCGGACTCGTCGTACCGATGCCGACGTTGCCAGTTGCTGCGGCAATTGTTAATCTAGTAGCTCCTACTGGTGCTACGGTATTATCATAAAAAAGAAAATTGTTATTTACGTCATTAAGCCCAAACGACCAAGTCTGACCGGGTTTATTAACTGAAATTTGACTAAAGCCGGTGTCGGATGCTGTGCTTATTGCAATTTTGGAGTAAAGTGGCCCTGCTACTTGCAGTAATTCAATCGGCGTCGCCGTCCCAATACCAACTTTTCCTGTTGAGAAGTCATAAACAAACCCTGTACCTCCGATTGCAAATCCTCCAGCAATAGTTGAAGTCGCTGCAGTTGAAGTAGCGTTGAAGTTACCAAATGTTGGAGTTGAAGTAGCAACGATGACACCTGATGCGTTAGTAGAAAGAAGAGAATTGATTGCGGCACCGGAGAGAGTGAGAGAACCTCCTGTGGTGATTGCTCCAGTGTAATCAATAGTGAATTTAGAAGTTGAAGCGACTTTCAAATCCAAAAGATTGCCTGTAAAACCGGTCAGAGCGTCCGTGCCTATGACTGTTCCCGTCGTACTCAAATGTTCCACTGAAAGTTTGGCGTATGGTGAAGTCGTCCCGATGCCGACGTTGCCGGAACTTAAAATTCTCATCTTTTCACTAAAGGTTCCTGCTAACGTAGTAATGAAAGTAAGGTCTGCACTAACTGCATTAGCTACGTGAGAAGTAATTGTTGTGCCAATTTGGGTCGCAGGTTTGATGGCACTATTAGCATCAAAAGTATTAAATCGCAAACCTAGCCCGGTATTATCTGTGGTATTTGTGTTCATTAAATCAAAAACTGGGAAGCTACCGAAAGCAGTCTGAGCACTATTTGTTTGGAACAATCCACCTAAAGTATATTGGCTTGTATCTACTACATTTAGTTTATAGCTGGGACTGGTCGTCCCGATGCCGACGTTGCCGGCAAAGTAGGAGTTGCCTGTGCCGAGGACACTTAAGTTTTGAGCAATAGTGGTTGAGGCGTTAATGGTTAAGGTTTGAAGGCTTGGTGTGGCATTAAACATTCCATAAAGTAAAGCTCCTGCTTTATCTCCGCTGGTGTTTTCGCGGTCTTGGTTGTCTATGTAAAAAGAATTGGAACCAAGTTCGTATGCACCCGCATACATTCCAAACATTACATTACTATTTCCAAATAGATTATATCCTGCTTTATATCCTACGACTGTGTTGTATGAATATGGAGTAGACCCACCATAACCAACTTTTGAACCAATAAGAGTATTTTGTATAAAGACACCAGTACCACTAAAACCAGCACCCCTCCCAATCGCTGTGTTGTCAGAACCTGTGGTGTTCGCATAGAGAGAAGAATCTCCAATCGCTGTGTTGTCGTTTCCTGTGATGTTGGAGTAGAGAGAACCATATCCAATCGCTATGTTGGAGTTTCCTGTGGTGTCGGAGTAGAGAGAAAAAGATCCATTCGCTGTGTTGTAGGCTCCTGTGGTGTTGGAGTAGAGAGAATGAGATCCATTCGCTGTGTTGGAGTTTCCTGTGGTGTTGGAGAAGAGAGATTGATAGCCATTCGCTGTATTGTAGGAACCTTTCCAAGTAGCACCTACTTGACCCACACTACTTTGTCCTCCTCCACCAATAAAGAGATTATCACCCTCTGAATTAGCACCTTTGTAAGTAGAGAATAAAGCATTTGTACCATTAGTATTTATATTTATATTCCCCGCAACATCTAATTTCTGGCTGGGACTGGTCGTCCCGATGCCGACGTTGCCGGCAAAGTAGGAGTTGCCTGTGCCGAGGACACTTAAGTTTTGAGCAATGGTGGTTGAGGCGTTAATGGTTAAGGTTTGAAGGCTTGGTGTGGCATTAAACATTCCATAAAGTAAAGCTCCTGCTTTATCTCCGTTGGTGTTTTCGCGGTCTTGGTTGTCTATGTAAAAAGAATTGGAACCGAGTTCATACATTCCTGCACTAGTTCCAAGAGCGACATTGTTTGATCCAGTTTCGTTTAACATAAGAGATTGCGCACCAATTGCGACATTGCTATCACCCGTAGTATTTAACATGAGAGAAGCCACACCAAAAGCGCTATTGATACCGCCTGTAGTATTAGACATGAGAGATTTTTCACCATTTGCTGTATTAGAGAAACCTGTAGTGTTGTATTTAAGAGCTCGACTACCTATACCCGTGTTCCAATATCCCGCATCAACATTATCGGTTGGTTGACTAAAGCCGGCTTGTTTTCCAATATAAAGATTTCCAGCATTATAATTAGCATCATCCGGATCACTCGCAAAGATTCTCAACATCTCCGTACCCGCCGCATCTTTTATAAAAATGCCGGAATTAGCTGGGGTGTAGTTACCGGGTGAGCCGTTGGTAGTGATAGTTAAAGGTGAGGTATTAGAATCTCGGTTATCTATAGTCAGTTTGGCTGAAGGCGTCGTCGTCCCGATGCCGACGTTGCCTGTCGCTCTCCAAACACTTGTACCATCAGTTGTCCAATTCCCCACACCCGCACCAGCAATCAAAGAACCGTTCCAATAAAGATCACTTGAAGTATTGTAGAGACGGGAATAAGTATCGGCAGGAGAAGACGATTCAATATACAAAGCCCCATCTAAAGTCAGAATATCTTGTCGAGTGGTGGTGCCAACGGCCAGCCATTCTGTGGCCGTAAGATCAGCAACTGTCGTTGAACCGGTGACAGTCAAATCACCAGTCGAAAATGAAAGGCCAATGGCAGTTTGAAAATCAGAAAGGTCATTACTTACATTTGATATGGAATTGCCAAAATTATTTACGATCGTGTCATTCTGTCTGGTCACATAATATCTATTTACATTTGGCGCTAACGGATTGACTAGAAAATAATTTTTTAATTCTGCAATTTTAAAATCTACATATTCTCTGTCAGAATCCATCACTACAACTGTTCTAGCTTGCGATGGTGTTTTATTATTTTGATTTATAACTATTTCTTGATTATTTTCTTTGTTAACTAAAACTGATTCATCTTTCCTCAACCAAGGTTTAATTATTTTAAGAGCAACATTTTTTGTCCAATTAGTTACATCATTCCATCCATTAGCAGAAAAGATAGAAGCAAAATTATTTTCTCCTAAAGCTACTTTATTATTAATGTTACTAATACCAGATTCAAAAACAAGAGAAGTCTTAACTATTATTCTTTCTTTAAGAGAAGCTAGTTTTTTAATCTCGGAAAAATTAAAAGCAATGCTAAAAGTCAACAAAATTATGACAGAAATTGAAGCGGCTGAGATTGCAAACTTTTCGAAACCAGACTTCCTTTTTGATCTCTCAATTACTTCATCAATGTTGGCAGAAGCGTAATATCTAATTTTATCTATATCAAACTCCCTTTTAATAATTGGAAATAATTCCTTTTTATCGTTATAATATATAGGTTTTATTCCTCTTACATCTCGGATACTCGAGATACGAGGTTTAAGACCTTTTTTCTCTGAAAATATTACTTCATTTTTATCTATTCCAATTCCTAATTCAAGCTCAGATTTAGCTTTAGATTTTTTCAGTATCTTCGTCTCTTTTTCCTTATTTTTTAAATCTGGTTTTAATGTTTTTAAGATTGCAACTTCCCTTCTTGATTTACGAATTTTAAGAGTCTTCCTGTGGGTAAGTAAATTTTTATCCTTGTGATTCAAAATTTCACTCTCCAAAACATACCAACTTCTACCAACCAAGCTTGCATGAATTTTTTTAGCTCTACAAAGTTGGCCAATGTAGTCACTAGCATAACCAGTAAGTTCAGCGGCACGACTTGCCGAGATGTATTTTTTACCCTTCAAATAGAGAGTCTTATTCACAGGTATATTATACTATCTCGGCTATCCGAGATGAATAAAAAACCTGTGGATAAATCTCAAATTATTTTGTTATAAAAATTATTTAAAAATGTGAACATAATTGAATCCAATAAATAACCCAGAAGATCGCATAATCATCAGTGCTATGAAGGTTAAGTCCAGAAACCTCGGGTAACCTCAATAACTAGATTTATAACATCAACATGATATTATCTATATACATTATATCATCAATAATAATTTTAAAATCTAGTTATCCACATTATTAAAGTTACATAACTATTCATAATTATGTATACTTAAGTAGTAATGTTTATATATGTTTACTAATGTTAATAATTTAATTATACTATGAACAATAAAACTATCAGCTATATAACAATTAAAGACGCATCTGTTATATTAGGTGTATCCAAGATCACTCTTCGCAATTGGGACAAGTCCGGTAAGCTCAAAGCTCACCGACATCCCTTTAATAACTACCGAGTCTACAAACTTGAGGATATTGACAATGTCTTAAAAATGATTGAGAGTAACAATACTGTTATTTCTAAGAGGAAAAGTGAGATTCGTAGGTTGGCAGTCCGCCACCTCGAAGATGAGCGGGCTTAGATTAATATCTATATAGTATGATGTGAAAGCATTCTTTTGTTAATTAATGAGCATTCATTTTATCAGATTCCACATTCTATTTTAGTTTCTATTTTATGATTTAGCACAATGTCTAGTGCCCCCCCAATTGTAGTGATTTTTTGATTTATCAATAGACTTGGTCATCTCCATAATTTTTTATATTAATCTTTACTATCCCAATCTTTGCCCTTTACTGCAAATCAATACTGCACAATAAGACACACAATACCTTGAGCCGCCAACATTGTGACCTTCACAACAATTAAGTTTATTTATAATTTCATATTTCAGCATATTTTATTAATCAGTATTTTACTAAAAATATGTCTCATGATCACCAAAAACATTCTAGAACCCACCTGCTCAATTTTAATATAATTCTTATATTACAACATGTTTTCACACAAAAAACTATACTAAACGCTCAGCGTCCAATATTAGACGCTGAGCGTTTAGTAGTTATCCACAGTCCTCAAAACTCTCAATTCTCCACTAAGATATAATTAATATTATGAGATACGAAAACTTTGCTGTACACGAACACTATCATGTCTTTGGTAGAGGCACTAACAAGGAAAAGATATTTATAGATGATCAAGATAAAGCGAGATTTGTTTTTCTTATTACCCATTTTCAATCCCCTATTAAGGTCTACAATGTATCCTGGTATACAGACAGTTTTATTAAGAAAGGTTTTTTTGGTATTAAGGAGGGCAAGATTGATGAAATACTTAAACATCGAAGCACCAAACTTGTCGCCTTTGCTTTAATGGAAAATCACTTTCATCTATTAATACAAAATCTTGAAGATGGAATACTCTCGGTTTATATGCACCGAGTTTTAACTGCTTATAGTAAATATTTTAACGCTAAATATAAAAAGAAGGGCCATGTTTTTGAAGGACCTTTCAAAGCCGTGCACACTAAAAATAATGACCAATTATTACACTTGGCTTCATATATCCACAAGAATCCAAGGGAGATTGAGGGTTGGGATTCTTCATACGACAAGTACCCCTATTCAAGCTATCAAGACTATATTGGTTTAAACAGGTGGGGAAACTTCCTTTCAACCGATATTATCTTAAAGCAATTTAAGGACCAAACTAAATATAAGGATTTTGTCTCAACTAGTACCGCAAAAGAAGGCTTAAATTACCTTTAGAAATAAGTCTTTTAGGACATTTGGGTTTGCCGAACCTTTGGTTTCTTTCATTCCTTGCCCGATTAAAAACTGGAGAGCTGAGAGCTTGCCATTTTTGTATTCTGCCACCGCCGCTTCGTTTTCTGACACTATTTTATTTACTATTTTTATTAGATCATCTTCATTACTTTTCTGAAATAACCCTTCTCTTTCTGCAATTATTTTAGGCTCCTCGCCAGTTTCAAGCATTATTTTCAATACATCTTTGGCTCCTCGAGAAGATAGTTCCCCAGACACAATCATTTTAACCACAGTAGCAACTGACTCAGTTTTAACCATTGAGACATCAGGGTTTAGGCTTGCAATATCGCTCACAATATAATTTGAAAGCAGTTGTAGCTCACTCTTATCTAACAAAACCGCAGTCTCTTCAAACAAATCGCCAAGTCCAATATTTGTAATATAAAAATTAATATCACTTTCTTTGATGCCATATTTGCTACCAAACCTTTCTCTCTTTTCTTTCGGTGTCTCCCTAAGCTCACTTCTTAATACATCTGCATCAAATTCAGGGACTTCACTTATTTTTAATTTGGGCAAATCAGGGTCTGGGAAATACCTGTAATCGTGAGAATCTTCTTTGGATCGCTGGGAAAATGTTACCTGTTTCTTGTCGTCCCAACCTCTGGTCTCTTGAGATATTTTGCCTCCCTCTTTTAGTATCTCCACCTGTCTAGTAATCTCAAATTCTATAGCTCTTTCTGCTGATCTAAATGAGTTTAAATTTTTAATCTCAACTTTAGTACCCAAGGTCAGACCTTTGGGGCCTTTTTCAAGGTCTGACCTTTGGACCGAAATATTAACCTCAAGCCTCATTTCTCCTTTCTCCATATTAGCTTCCGCTACGCCTAAGTATTGAAGTTGAAGTTGCAACTCTTCTCCAAATTTAACAACCTCAACAGACGAATGGATTACAGGTTCGGTCACCAATTCCATAAGTGGCACTCCTGCTCGGTTGAAATCAACAAGGCTATGGTCTCCTACCTCGTGAGAGGACCTTGCCGTATCCTCTTCAAGATGGACCCGAGTAATGCTCACGCCCGACAGTTGTCCACCTGAGACTAGCGGATGCTTATACTGGCTTATCTGATAACCTTTTGGTATGTCAGGATAAAAGTAATTTTTTCGATCAAATTCGGTGAAATCAGCCAGTTTCGCCCCTATTGATAAACCGACTTTTAACACATTTCTTACCGCTTCTTTGTTGATTACTGGCAAGGTACCAGGGTGTCCTATACAAACCGGGCATACATTTATGTTTGGCCTTTTCTCGTCTGCATCATTTTTACATGAGCAAAACATCTTAGTTTTTGTCTTCAATTCCGCGTGAATTTCAAGACCTATGGTTGGTTTCCAATTTATATCTTTTGCCATATTTATATAGAAAATATAAGCTAATTTATGAAATTATGCAAAGTATTAAATGAAAATTATTACACTTTTGGCTCTCCAAAAGATTTCATCTTTTTTTCATACTCAATAACTGTGCGTACAAACTCCGCATGACTCCAAGTGAGCGGGGTCGCCGAAATCTGTTCACCATTGTACGGATTGAGTTGCTCAGAAAGCATTCCTGATCTGGCAAATTTTGCTACCCATTCTATGTCTTTTGCCACCTCTTCCAAATCATTTACAGTATTAGCGATCGCAATTTTGTATTGAGCAAACCAGAGAGTAGTAATAAACCAAGGATTACCCGCAGAGTCCCCGCCCGCATGAGAATACTTATCCCCTTCATAACGCGCAATACCACCTATATTTATATTTTTGGTGAGTTTACTATTGAAAATTTTAAATGACTCTTTCATTCTTGGGTCATCTGGCGCTAAAACTCCAAAACGAAAAGGCCCAAAAAAACTGCTAGCGTCTAGGCTTGTATCTTTATCTGAATTTTCTTCAATCAATTTACAAAAAGTTTTGTCTTTGTCATCCCACAAAAATGCCAATATCGCTTTCCGTAAAGATTCTGCTTCAGTATGAAATTTATCTGCATCCTCTTCCTTGCCTAAAGTCTTGGCAAAATTATATGCCGAGACAAGTCCCCCATAAACCACTGAAGAAGTGAAAGACGATACACCATATTTCTCCTCCCACAAGTCATAACTTGATAATGGCAGACCGGTATGAATATCTTTATAATGAATTAAAAAGTCTGCCGCCTTTTTTACGAAACTGTTATAAATACTTTCTATAAATTCAAGATCTTTGGCCCTTACATAGTGTTCCCATAGTCCAACTAGCAGTATTGCCGTCTCATCTTCTTGAATAGCCAATTGCCTCTTACCATCTTTTACCCATGGATGCCAAGAACTCCCGAGAGAATGGTCGGGCTGATATTTATGTAAAACAAAACCTTCTTCGGTCAACACATCATTTGCAAAGTTATAAAATCTTTTAGAAACATCATAAAACCCTGCCAAATCAAAAGTCCAAGCAATAAAACAAGCGTCCCTTGGCCAAATATACCCATACGTATCTCCACCATATTGAACATTACCAGAGTCTGCTGATGCCAAGATACCGCCCCTATCATCAGAATGCGCCCTCATGACCAGAAGCGAATCATAGAAAAGATCTTTGACCTTACCCGATAAACCCGGAAACGAAATTGGAACCTGGTTAAGCCATGCCTGCCAAAAATCTTTGGTTGATTCCATCAGATGCTCTGGAGTCTTGTCAAAAATATATTGAAGCAATTGGCACACCCCTCGATAAGTCTCACCCACCGCCACCCAGTAATACAAAGTCACTGAGCCTCCGGCTGGCACCTCTCTATTCCAACTAATTACCGAGTCAACCACTCCATGTTCAATTGAATTTTTGGACAAAACACCATCCTCTGCGTCTCTCCAAGTACCTTCTTTACCCTCAATGCCACAAAAACCAATGCTGTAATCATCAAAAGGTTTACTATCACACATGCCGCCAACTAGAAAAACTCTTCTACCCTTATAATGAATTATAGATTCAATAGTGCTTGAAAAATATGCCGTGTCGGCGTGATTAGTATCGCCTATTTTAAATTGTTGGTCAAAAAATATTTTTAGATTGCGCGATTTTGAATCATTGTTCGTTAAGGTAATTTTCCTTAAAAAAATGTTATTTTCATTATAAACTGTGTCAACCATCTCCAGTGAAATTTTAGCCTTTTCGTTTCGGGCACTCGTGTGAGAGACCATAGAATTTTTTTCAAAACCCATTTCAATATTCCACTCTCCGTTGTCAATCCAATGCATTTTGTCATCAACAAAGACCCCTATTTTATGGACATGATTTGAACCTACGTGATTTTCTTGGCCAACATAGGGAAAATAAAAATCTCTCACCTGCCCAAATTTATCTAGACAGACTAAAGTGTTGCCATTTCCCAAGACCATTGAGCGAGCCATATAAATATTTTATCACAAATTAATTACACTTCACTAAATCGGAGTGGTTTAACACGATGCAAAGAAACACCGTGCTCTTGATTTTTCTTGGCTTCTTCCAAACGCAAACGCATATCATGCATTACATTCATATAAGCGATGAAAGCTTCGTAAGGTGACTCGTATGGAGAAAAATATTTATGGACATCGCCATCATTCCACCACTTAGTACACATATAATAGAAGTGGTCTGAAGTCTGAAGTTTGCGCCAATCCTCAAGCAAAACCGGATCATCAATATGCACTATTTCACTGCCTAGTGCGTAAACCGTGTCTAGCGCTTCTCTTTGCAAATCGTTTGATATCCAAGCTGACAGATCTCTCTCGGTATCAGCCCAAGAGACATAATGAGGCACATCAAGTTCGCCCCGAGCATCGTAGCGATCAATTATTTCAGACGGAGTCATGAAGTTGTTATCAGGATTTTTGAGTATTTCTTCTGGAAGATAACGCAGAAAATCAAAAATTCCAGTATCTTCCCATTGATGCTCTCCAAATGTCTCATAATCCATAAAAAGATTTATCGTATCAGCATTACCATTGTGAGATGCCACCCAATTGGCAAACTTTGGGGCAGTGAGTGGGAACTCCGCCCAATCTCGAGAACTAAAACGAAAGGCGATGTCGTCAGAAAGTCGATAATGCTTCAAAAGCAATTTAATGTTTTCGGTACCTACTGGTTTATAAACAAATGCTGGGCTTTTCCAACCCAAAATATGATCAGCTCCTTCAGCCAAAATACCTTTATAGCCCATTTTCTCAGCCATCTTAGCTATCTCATTTGAATAGATGAGTTCGGTATTGCGAAAGACCGAAGGCGTAACTCCAAAAAGGTCCCGTAATTTTTTGCGATGCAGAATTACTTGGTTTATAAATTCTTCTTCAGAATATATTGAGGCTAGAGAGTGATAATAAGTTTCTGAAAGCAATTCGATGTTGCCAGTATCAACCAAGGCTTTAAACGAATCTATCACTTCCGGAGCAAATTTCTCAAATTGTTCTAATGCTACACCAGAAATACTGAAACTTGCTTTAAAATCCGGATTATTTTTTATATTTTGAAGGAGAACTTGGTTGGCAGGCAAATAACATTTGCGAGCTACTTTTTCAACAATGGCTTTGTTGTCCAAACTAGTACCACTTTCATCGTTAAAATAAGAACTGTTTTGTCCAACATCAAAGACTCTGTACTTTCGCACTCTCAAAGGCTGGTGGACTTGGAAATAAAAACATACTGAAGGCATTGTCTAAAGAATTATATAATGAAATTAAAGATTCTGCCGCCTTTTTCCAGTGGATAGTCTTCACTTCTTCTCTTCCGCTAACTGAAAGATGATTCCCCAACTTTTTGTGACGCAAAACCGAGATCACTTTGTCGGCCATATCATCGGTATCCCAAAAATGTGATTTAAGAGCCGCAGAAATAACTTCACTCACTCCAGATTCTTTGGAGACCAAGACTGGCACTTCTGATATCATAGCCTCCAGCGGTACCAAACCAAAGGGCTCCGAAACAGACGGCATAACGAAAATATCAGCGGCTTTATATACTTGATTTAACTCTTCTCCTCGGAGGAATCCACAGAAAATAAATTTGGAAGAGAGGCCGCGATTTGCCACCATCCTAATCATTTCTCCTTCCATATCGCCACTACCAGAGACTACAAAAAATGTTTTCGGTGCGTGCGCAAGCACCTTTTCAGCCATTGCTACGAAATAGTCTGGCCCTTTTTGCATTGTGATTCGACCGACAAACAAAACTATCGCGTTACCGTATTTTTTTAAATTATTTAAATTTCGTTCAACGAGAGAAAAATTATTTTTAAATTCAATTCCGTTGTGAACTACTTTAACTTTTTCTGGAGCAATACCGTATTTACTTACAACTTTCCGCTTAGTATGCTCAGAAACAGCTACAATTGCATCAGCCTCATTAAAACCTCTGAGTTCAATATTGAAAATATCTTTGTTAACATTATCGCCACTTCTATCAAATTCGGTAGCATGAATATGCACCACGAGTGGTTTACCCGTAGCTTTTTTGGCTTCAATCCCTGCCGGGTAAGTGAGCCAGTCATGAGCGTGAATGACGGAGTGTTTATTTTTTTTAGCAATTGCTCCAGCCTTAAGAGCGTAAGCCCTCACCCTCTCTATCAAATCTCCAGAGATGGCTTCGGGCAAACCGTTATCTTGAATTTTACAATTTTGCACATTAATCGAATGACTGTTATAGCCCGAAAATAGCCCCTTTATCTGGCTCTCAATCAATACATCAGTAGATTCATTAGCAAAAACAAATTTACACCATGGTGCCGAAACCGGAATTTTAAATGGCAAAACGAAAGTCAAATCAACCCCACTTGATGCCAGAGCTTTAGATAAACCTTCGCAAGCAACACCCAATCCCCCACTATTAAATGGAGGAAACTCCCATCCGAACATTAGAACACTTGGTGATTTTGCACTAGTCACTTTTTTATCCGTCAACTTACGGACTGATTTTTATTGGACATAACAAAAGGATAAATTTTCATAAGCGCGATAAACGCACTCACCACCACTGGCCCTACCAAAAAACCGATAAGCCCAAGCACCTCGACTCCTCCAAGTATTGAAAAAAGGACTACCAAAGGGTGCACCTTTATTTTGTCTTTCAAAAAAATAACTGACATGAAATTGTCTACCAAACCGACAGCCACGGCGGCCCAGACAAGAAGCCCAATGCCTGCCCCAATCTGGTTAGACAGGAAAAGATAAGCGATAGCGGGAACGGTCACCACCGATGTCCCCAAAATTGGCACCAAGGACGCTACACCACCGACGAAACCCCAAAGCACTGGCGAACCCACGCCAAAAATAACAAAACCAATACCTATGAAAACACCCTGTGCGATTGAAACCAAAATCCTGCCTTTGAGTACCGCATCTATTGAAGCCTTGAGAGTTTGGATGAAGTCCTCATCATATTTATCTGGCAAAGGGCTCCATATTTTGAGGCCAGCTTTTATCTTGTCTCCATAAACAAACAAATAGTGGAGAGAAACGAGCATAAGTATAAAGTTTAAAATGCCTCCAAAAATAGCAGCAGAAATAGAACCAAAATTGCCTATTATCCAATCTAAAATGCCTCGAGTGTACGATTCAAAATTAACCTCTGTGTCAATCACTCCCGGAGGAAGCACTGAGCTCAATCTATTGAATAACGCATTGGCTTGAGAAATTAAATTTTGAGAATTACCTCCCAGAGCCATCGAATTATACAAATCCACCGCCTCTTTCAGTAGAAGGGTTGATATTACCGCAATAGGAATAATAACAAAAAACAAAATTATCGAAGTGGTGGTCAAAGCGGCCAAATTCTCTCTGTCACCAAACTTGCGCACCAACCTTTTGTATAAAGGATAAAAAGAGACCGCAAACACTCCCGCTATGAAAATCACTCCGAAATACGGTTTGAGTATAAAAAATAAAAGCACCAAAAGTAGAATGGTGAGTACCACGAAAAATGTCAGTTGTGTTGTTTTCTGAGACATAAAGACAGATAGGATTTAATCCTTTAATCTGCTTCTATATTTTAACACAACAAACACTGCTAAACCAAGAATAGTGGATAGTAAAATGACTTTTTCTATAGAATTTATAAGGTCAGCGTACTTTCCGTAAACATTTCCTACTTGCCACCCAATTGCACCCAAAATAAGCCCTCTAAAAAATGTCCCAATCAGAGTAATGAAAAAGTATTTAACCAAACTCATTTCCATGATTCCACAAAAGGCTGAGATGGCGACCGAAGGGACGATTGGCAAAATTCTCGCAGAACCTATGAGTATTTCGTCTTTTTTTGTTCCGCTCAATTTATTTTGCAATTTTTCTATATCACTAGAGTAAAGGCCGATATACCTACCCCATTTTTCTATAGTGAATTTACCACCATAACGAGCAATAAAATAAATAAAATATGAACCAACTGTCACACCAAGGGCCGCGGGTATTGCTACTTTGAAAATAAGAGCCAAAATGGCTTTAATTGAAACCGGTCCGGTGACAAAAATAAAACCAGACATTGTCATAATGAGAGCAGACGGAATAGGAGCAACCACTTCTTCCAAAACCGATGCTACGAAAACGCCGAGTGCCCCCCACGGCAAAATACTTACTTGCAAAAAATGTATTAATCCCTCAATCATACTTAACAAGTCTAATCAAAATTATGCCAAAAAGAAAGCGACGCTGAACCTAATCAACGTCGCCCAGTTTTTCCACTATCCTTATTTCTGAAGGTTTAGCGAGATGATTTTGATCCATGATGTACCAAACATCTCCTTCAATCTTCTCGCCACCCAAAACAAGAGGAAGCCAATCTATGTCTGACGCCATCATTTCTTCAAATGGCAGCCCATTAATTGACCAAAAAGTTGGCTCTATCATTTCTGGATTTGGTTTAATTTCACCTGACCATTTCCAGAGTAGGAACATGTGTACCTCCACATCAAACTTTCTACCATCTGCTTTTTGATTGTGGAAAGTGACCTTGCCAGAGTATTCCAAATCCTCTTTCTGTGCCGAAAGCCCTGATTCTTGGAGAAGCTCTCTTGTCGCCGCTTCCCGTATGGTTTCGCCCTCTTCTTGGCTTCCACCCCACCCATTCCATTTGCCAATCCCAATCTTTCGAGTTTTTTTGGCAAGCAAAACCTTGCCCTCCTTTATAGGAAAGACCAGTGTTGCCACCATTTTTTTCCTTCTTAAGTCCATAATTACTCTCCCGCTCTGATAATACCCCCACTCACCCCAAAAATAAAGCTCAATTTTATCTTAATATTAAAGACTATTAATCACTCTCAAAGCAAAGGGGTTAAAATATGAAGATATTTGATTGCGGCTTATTGAATATTCCATTTTTTCAAGAATAAGTTCATCAAAAAATTTTTGCAAAATATCCATCTCTGCGTTTGCACTTTCATTATTAAAACTTTTAATTTTATCAATTATTAAAGTTGCTCTTTTATAGGCGTTTTGCATTGTCTCTTTGTCCCCTTTTTCCTTCCAACTAAAAATTCTCTGGACTTCACTACCCAAATTTGCCATATAAAAACAAACTATTTTGAATTGTTCTTGTTCTTTTTTAGTTATTTTATTTTTTATTATTTTCCGTGGCATTTTCGTGCTTTTATTAAAATTTCAATCATTTATTTTCTGCATTTTTTTCTTTATCAAAAATCATTAATAGACTGGCCACCTGTCTGCGGTCATTTTCGGTCCCGCTGGTATATCTGTTTAATCCATCACTACCCAAATCTATATAGGGACTAAGATATGTTTTCAGTTTTTCTTCATTCTCTACTATGATTTCTCTTACTTCTTTATCATATTCAGCAGCCTTATCTAATTGGCCATCATGAACATAGGCAAAAGCATTTCTACGTGCAGTGGCACATCTAGAAACTATATCCTGTACTTCAGGATCTTCTAAAAAATTTGGGATTAATGGTTCTGGAACTTGTTCCGATTTGGGTTTATTAAAAAATTTTTCAAACATAAATTTATTTAATTATTGTTATAAATTAAGTCTAATCAAAATTATGTCAAAAAGAAAGCCCAAATTACACCACACCCCCACGTGTCAAAGACCGTCTTTGACACTTTACTTTTTCAAGATTTGTTTTATACAGATTTCCGCGGTCGCGGATTTTTGTATAATTGTTCACTGCCGCACCAAGGACAAAACCATTTCGTTTTTTGGACAAGAGCACCACTGACTGTCCACCACTTTTTACATTCCAAACAAGAAAAATGATGCAATTTTTCCACTACTCTTTGAGTTTTATTATTCTTACTTCCCATGACACTTTTTGATAATTATCAATACAGTTCTTTGAGTTCTAAAATATTATTTATTGTAACTGACGGCATACCTGTTTCTGAATTTGGTAAGTCATTCTCAAACTCTCCATTCTTGAGCCAAACTGTCGTTGCGCCTTTAGAATTGCCCCATTTTATACCGTACACAACTTGATTATCCACCACCACAACTTCTTCTGGTCTTACCTCAAAATCGACTAAAACTTTCTCGTACATTTGATCTTTTCCCTTATCCCCCACAATAATTTGAGTGAAAAACTTTGCTATTTCACTGTTTTGTATTTTTACACTTCTTATTTGACTAGATTCACTTACAGCAAGTGACACCAAAACTAATTTATAACGTTTTGATAAGTAAGAGAGAACCTCGTGGACATTTTTAAATATAATGTCAGTTTTTAAATCACAAAGTGTTCCTCCCCAATCAAAGATAAAGAGTTTTATTTTATTTTCCATGACAATTTTTATATTTAACAGGAGTTCCGTCTGACTTTTTAGCCCCACAAGGACATGGATCATTTCTGCCAATATCCTTATGTTGAGAAGAAGTACTTGAAACATTTGCCGTATCAGTCACACTGGTTATTTTAAGCGCTTGGTTTTCTATTTCTTTTTGCGCCGAGAGATTTACCGTTGATTCATCGACTTTAGTGATAGTGCCCAAAATAGAGTTTTCTATCGATTCCTCCATTTCTTTGAACAATTTCAGGCCCTCTTTTTTATATTCAACGAGTGGGTCTCTTTGACCATACGCTCTGAGATTCACAGAGCCTCGCAAATAATCCATCATTTCCAAATGATCAACCCAAAACATATCAAAAGTTTGTAAACATAATTCTCTGAATGCTTTGATGAAATTCTCTTCCCCCAAATCTGCTCTTTTTTTGGCCACCGCTTCCTGTATTTCCAGCAAAGCGTTTTCAAGTATTTTGGCTAAATAATTCAAAACCGCATCGGTGTCCCCAACCAAAACATTTCTTCTTCTTTCATAAAAAGTTTTTCTTTGGAAATTCAAAACATCATCATATTCAAGAATATGTTTACGAGCATCAAAATTTAAGCCTTCTATTTTTTCTTGAGCGTTTTCAAGTGAGCGGGTGATGAGTTTGTTTTGGATAGCCTCATCCTCAGGTATACCGAGCCGCCCCATCATATTTTTGACTGTGTCCGCCGCAAAAACTCTCATTATATGATCCTCCATCGAAACGAAAAATTGAGTCTCTCCAGAGTCTCCTTGCCTACCCGATCTGCCACGAAGCTGATTATCAATACGCCTTGCATCATGCCTTTCAGTACCTAAGACAAAAAGCCCGCCCACACTTTTAATTTTTTCATAAGCGTCCTTCTGGAAGGGTGCTCCCCCAAGCTTGATATCAACTCCGCGACCGGCCATGTTGGTCGCGACGGTGACCGCGCCCTCCCGGCCCGCTTGGGCCACTATTTCTCCTTCTCTCTCATGATTTTTGGCATTAAGCATTTCAAAAGAAACTCCTTCTCTTTTTAAATATTCAGAGAGTAGTTCATTTTTTTCAATCGAAATAGTACCAATGAGGACTGGTTGCCCCTTCTTTTGCAGTTCTTTAACTTTCCTCGCAATAGCCAAAAGTTTGCCGTTTTCAGTTTGGAAAATTAAGTCATCCCTATCTACGCGACCCGAGGGCTTGTTGGTAGGGATAGCAACAGTGTTGAGACCATAAACTTTATAAAACTCTTCACTAGATGTCGTAGCGGTACCTGTCATACCCGAAAGTTTGTCATACATTCTAAAATAATTTTGATATGTGATTGATGCGAAAGTCCGACTCTCTTTTTGAACTGAGACACCCTCTTTCGCTTCAATTGCCTGATGCAGGCCTTCTGACCACCTTCGGCCGGGCTGCATTCTGCCCGTGTAAGGGTCTACAATAATTATCTCATCTTCTTTAACCACATAATCTTTATCTTTATGATAAAGCGCCTTGGCCTTTACCGCAGTTTCCAAATGGTGCACCATCTTTATTCCACCTTCAGTACTTCCAGTACCTCCGGCACTTACAGTACCTCCGGCATAAATATTTTCTAGGCCTAAAATTTCCTCGGCCTTAGTAATACCTTCATCGTTTAAAAGAACCGAATGAAGTTTTTCATCAATAGTATAGTGTTCATTTTCCTTGAGCTTTTGAGCCACGGTGGCAAATTTTTTGTATAAAATATCAGAGTCAGCCGCTGGCGCCGAAATTATAAGCGGAGTCCTCGCTTCATCGATAAGTATTGAGTCAATCTCGTCCACCACCGCAAAATGGTGTCTTTTTTGTCTGACACTTTCAAACTTATATTCCAAATTGTCTCGCAAATAATCAAAACCAAATTCGCTATTCGTTCCATAAGTGATATCGGCCTCATAAGCTTCTACCCGACTACAAGGTCTTAAAAATTCATTCAAGACTTTGAAAGATCCTTTTTCATCTCTCTCTTTGTCCTTATCAGAATGACTTGGGTCATATATAAAAGAGGAATCGTGTGCAATAACCGCCACAGTCAAACCGAGCGCTGAATAAACTTGACCCATCCAAACCGCATCTCTGCGAGAAAGATAGTCGTTGACTGTCACCACATGTACTCCTTTGTCCATCAAAGCATTCAAATATACGGGCAATGTCGCTACCAAAGTTTTTCCTTCTCCGGTTCGCATTTCGGCGATACCACCTTGATGCATCACGATGCCCCCCAAAAGTTGCACATCAAAATGCCGTTCACTCAAAGTTCTTTTAGCCACTTCCCTCACTGTTGCAAAAGCTTCTGGCAAAATATCGTCCAGTTTTTCCCCTTTTTTTATTCTTTCTTTAAATTCTAAAGTTTTATTTTTAAGAGCCTCGTCGGAAAGACTCGAAATAACTTCTTCAAAACTATTAACTTTGCCAACCAAAGGCATTATATCCTTAATATAACGACTACTTTGATCTCCAAATATTTTGTTCAAAAATGACATAACGGGCTTATACTAACATATTTTTCGACTTTTTTCTAAACAAAAATCCCGCTTGAGAGCGGAATCTTTGTTAAGTGGGAAAAGTGCGATTAAGCTCTTTTCTTCTTTGTAGCAACTTTCTTCTTTGCTACTTTTTTCTTCTTTGCTGGCATTTTATTTTATTCCTTTCCTTTGTTAAAACTAGGGATTGGAATGAGATTATTTTTAAGCGCGCTTGTTCCGATGAAAATTTTTTTAAAATTTTTTCGGAGCGATCGACCTGTATTAATTATCGCTCTAAAAAATATTTAAGTAAATATTTTTTTCATCAAATGTGTGGATAACTGAAAAAACTTTTTTTGAAAAGTTTTTTAATTTTTAATTTACAATTTTTAATTTTTAATAAATGTCTAAATTTTAAATTAGGAAATTGAAACATTGAAAATTATTTGAAAATTTTAAATTAGAAATTGAAAATTAAAAAATTCCGACATGTCGGAATTTTTTATGCGTTGTCGCGCGACCGGCGGAAGCTATCTCCAAAACAAATGTCTATGTGAGTGCGAACCGCCGGTCACGCCGCAACACATATTAATAATATATCATTTCGATAATTTTATCTAACCTCCCCTTTCCCCTCCTTACATTAAGGAGGGGTAGGAAAAACATCAACGAAAATGCCACCAGGGGGGTGGCGCTTTCGCAGACATTCATTTGTGCTGAAAATTGCTTTTCTGCACTCACATTACAAGTATAGCATACTTGACATATTTATGCAAGTGTACCTGTGGATTACGGATTTCTCCCCGCCTTTATCTCATTTATATAGTATTCCCCCTTCTCCTTGAAGGTAGGGTCAAGCCGAATGATTTCCTCCAAGCTCTGGATTGCCTCCTGCCTCCTACCCGCCTGCAAATAGGCGGCCGTCAGGGTGATCTGGTGCTGCAAGTTTGTCGGATCAAGCTCAATCCTCTTTTTCGCAATGCTAATTATGTCGTCATATCTTTGGACAGCGAGCAAGATTGTGATATACCTGTCATCAAAAATTATTTTTGATTCTGGTATACCTTGCATAATTTCACTAGAGAGACTCACGTTGCCCGAAGCAAGCAGAGTCAAACCGTACACAAACTTTGCTTCTTCATACGAAGGCTCAAGCTCATAAGCAATTTTTGCCGCATCTACCGCCTCAACCATTTTATTATCCATAAGGAAGTTACTGACGAGTTCAAAATATATTGACTGTTTTTTGGGAGAAAGCTTTTCCGCTTCTTTAAATTGCTCAATCGCTTTACCATACCAACCAAATCTGGAAAGGAAGGTGCCATAAAATATTCGATACCGAGCATCGTTAGGGACCCTCACAATATGTCTATTAAAAGCTTTATCAACCTCTTCATACAATTTCTGTTTTAATTCGACGGGAGCATTTTGGTTGCCGGCGACAGTGATAGCGGTTTGTGAAATATGCTCCAAGCTTTCTGCGAAACCCAGGCTTGAACCAGAAAAAGGTTTAGCATAATTCTCAATCGTGCCGACTTTACCTTGATTGTTTAAGACGAGGACTGCCATCAAACTTTTGTTTTGTTGCCAAGGCGAATAAATAATGAAATAAACAACTCCTGCCATAATTATCACTACCAAAGCTTCGATGATTGGTTTTGATTTTTCGTTTTCTAGCATCACTCTCGTCTTGCTTGAAATCTTATCCCAGAGTCCAAATGAAGTCTCTGACGCGACTGAATGAATGTAAGCAAGCACGGTAAAAAATAAAATGTAGCTACTAGTCTGGTCAAAAACAAAAAAATTGTTAAATAGGTAGGCAGATATTAGCCCAAGAATAATCGCCCTTTCTCTCTTTTCCAAATGCTCAGATTTAAATATATAGTATAAAAGCGATGCGATGATGAGCAGGTAGGAAATGAGTCCCAGAGCTCCGCCAGCAACTAGCCAGTCAAGGTAAGTGTTGTGCGCTCGGTCAAACCATGGCTCTTGAGTATACATTCGAGGGTCGTAGTATTTGTTGAAAACAAAATTAAATCCTTCTTGACCCCAGCCCAAAATCGGTTTTTCAATGAAGCCTTTTACTGCCATCGGCCAGACGAAATATCGGCCCTGAGTTTTTATTTCAGAGAATGAGATTGTGGCAAATCGTCTGAGTACCGGACTCGTATTCACATAAGAAGTGTCTTTGACTGACCAAAATATTCCAGCCAAAATTATAAGCACAGCAATCCCAATACCAGCAATTTTTCTTATTTTCTTCACCTCTTGGGCCTCCGACTGGGCGAGTTCGCCTTTTTCGGTTTTCAACGCCAAATAGATGAAAGTGACCAAAATGCCTCCCAAAAGCCCCAAAACTGCCCCTCTGGTTGCGGTATTGTAAAGAACTATGATATTCATCAATGTGACCAATACGAGTACCCCTCTCTGCCACAACACCTTATATCTCATCACAAGTAGCCCCGCAAAAAAGATGTGGAAGACCATATAAATACCCAAATATCCTGCATTACCAAGCGTACCATCTACTCGCACCCCTCCTTGATTGATCGTCACCTTGCCAGCAATTTGAAAAAAGGAATAAATCGCCATCATAGCTGACGCTCCGACGCTAGTAGCAAATAACCTGTCCCAAATTCCTCGGGTTTTCAAAACTGAACCCAAAACCAAAAAGTAAGCGCCGAGGTGAAGGAGAGTGACGTACCCTTCCATTCTTTCAAAATTACTCCAAAATGCTTTGAGTGGGTTTTGAGCGAAAATATCAGCGACTCCCATAACTACCAAAAAAGTTATTATCGCTCCCAAAATCCAAGAAAACTTGGGCCGGTAGTTAGGGTCCCTAACTGCTAGTATTAAATAGCAGGCCAATATAATTTCCACAATGAGCCTAAATATAAAAGCCTTGCCTGTGATAAAAGGGAAAAAAAGCGATGAAGCCACAATAAAAGGCACGAACGGCACGGCAAAAAGCCCAGCTAAAATAACGTAACGCAATTGATTGTTTGACATATACTATATATTACTAAACCTGTGCAAAATATCAAAGTCCTTTAAAAAAAGGTTTTTTTCTGTTATTGTTTTGGTGTCTAAAAAATAAAATGAAAAATATCAGGATAATACCCAGATTAGATATAAAAGGGCCTAATGTGGTAAAACCAGTCCAAACAGAAGCCTTGAGAGTGGTTGGTGATCCAAAAAAGTTAGCCTTACATTATTACGAAGGTGGAGCTGATGAACTTATTTATTTAGATATTGTTGCTAGTCTGTATGGGCGCAACATAGATTTTGATTTATTGAAATCAGTCACTGAAAATATTTTTATTCCTATAACCGTTGGAGGAGGTATTAGAAGTATTCATGACATAAATAATGTTCTGCGCTCAGGAGCAGACAAAATTGCCATTAATACATACGCAGTAAGACATCCAGAATTCTTGAGTGAGGCTGTTCGTGAATTTGGTTCTCAGTGTATAGTTTTATATGTCGAAGCAAAAAAACAACCAAATGGAGACTACGAAGCTTACACCGACGGTGGCCGTGAAAGAAGCGGATTTGAAGTAGTCAATTGGATAAAAAGAGCTATCGATTTGGGTATTGGTGAAATATTGCTCACATCAGTCGATCAAGATGGCACAAGACGAGGCTTTGATATTGAATTATTAAAAAAAGTTTTAGCCTTCTCCCCTATTCCAGTGATTGCTCACGGCGGAGCTGGCAAACCGGAAACTTTAAAAGAAGCGGTGCTTGATGCAAAAGTTGACGCTTTAGGTATTTCTTCTATTTTCCATTACAATGAATTCCCAATAAAAGAAATGAAGAAATATTTGTATAAAAATAAAATCAATATAAGAAATGTATGAAAAATGATTTGAAAATAGCAATCGTAGATTATGGTGTTGGCAACTTATATAGTTTAATCAAAGCTTTTGAATTTTGGGGTGTACAAGCAATCGTGAGTGAAGATCCAAAAGTTTTAAAAGAAGCGAGCGCTATTGTTTTACCCGGAGTGGGCTCTTTCGAAGCTGGAATGAGGGGTTTGGAAATAAGAGAATTGGTTGAAACAATTCAGGAAATTGCCAAGAGTGGCAAACCAATACTCGGTATATGTTTAGGTGCTCAATTAATGCTTTCTCTAGGACATGAATTTGGTATTTTTAAAGGATTAGACATTATCAGAGGAAAGGTTGTACGATTTCCAAATTTAGATAATAATGAAAAAGTTCCTCACATTGGTTGGAATACAATTTCCCCACCCAAGAATATAGACTGGAAAGATACGATCCTGGATTCATCTGACCCTAAAAACAGTTTCTACTTTGTTCATTCCTATATATTAGAACCAGAATCAAAGGAAAATATTTTTGCCTTAACGGAGTACGGCGGATACACTTTTTGTTCAATAGTTAAAAAAGGAAATATTTATGGTTGTCAGTTCCATCCTGAAAAAAGTGGCGAAGTAGGATTAAAATTAATTAATAATTTTATAAATTTAATAAAATATGGAAAAAATTGAAACAAAATATGGTTTACCTTCTGAGGTAAAATTTTGTAAAAAGTGTGTGATCTCAAATCAGCGACCAAATTCTGCAATTGAATTTACTCATACCAAGGATTCCTTAAAAAAAACCATATTTTTTGACGAGCATGATGTGTGCGACGCATGTAATTTCGCAAAAATAAAAACTCAAATCGACTGGAAAGAAAGAGAAAAAGAATTAATTGAACTTTGCAACCGTCATAGAAAAGATAATGGAGAATACGACTGCCTCGTTCCAGGTTCCGGAGGAAAAGATAGTTTTTACGCAGCTCACATTCTTAAATATAAATACAATATGCATCCACTAACTGTTACTTGGGCACCGCATATTTACACAGATTGGGGATGGAGAAACTTTGAATCGTGGATTCATGCTGGATTTGATAATTATCTTTGTACCCCAAATGGAAAAGTTCACCGCTTATTGACCCGCCTGGCGGTTGAAAATATTTTTCACCCTTTTCAAGCATTTATGTTAGGACAAAAATCGTTGGCCCCCAAAATGGCCATTCTTTTCAACATTCCTCTAGTCTTTTTTGGAGAAAACGAGGTTGAATACGGCAACCCAGTTGCAGATGCTACATCACCAAAAAGAGATCAAAAATATTTTAGTGCCACCGATATTTCCAAGATTCATCTTGGTGGAGTATCGGCTACAGATTTAATAAAAGATTATGGATTAACAAATAACGATCTCCAACCATACCTTCCGGCAGATCCTTCTAAAATAGAGAAGCTTGGAATGGAAGTTCATTATTTAGGTTACTATTTAAAATGGCACCCACAAAGTTGTTACTATTACACAACCGAGCATAGTAATTTTGAAGCGTCTCCTGAAAGAACTCCTGGCACATACAGTAAATACAATAGTATTGATGACAAAATTGACGATCTTCATTACTATACGACGTTTATAAAATTTGGAATTGGCCGAGCCACCTATGATGCTGCTCAAGAAATCCGATCAGGAGATATTACTAGAGAGGAAGGAGTGTCTTTGGTAAAAAGATTTGACGGAGAGTACCCTGAAAGATTTGAGGAAGAACTTTTTCGTTATCTCACTATAACAAAAAAGGAATTTCCCGATGCTTATAAAATGTTTTCACATCCAAAAATGGACCACGAATATTTTGCTCATTTAGCTGATAAATTTCGTTCTCCTCATCTCTGGGAAAAATTACCAAATAGTGAGTGGAGATTAAGACATACAGTTTGGGAATAATATAATATACTAAACATGAAAAATTTTTTAGGATTAATTCTTGCGCGAGGGGGATCTAAGAGAATTCCAAGAAAAAACATAAAGGAATTTTTAGATAAACCATTGATAGCCTGGTCTATCGAAGCTGGACTTAAGAGTGGAATATTTGATCGTATAGTTCTTTCTACAGACGACGAAGAAATCGCTTCTGTAGGTAAAAATTGGGGTGCAGAAGTTCCTTTTATGAGACCTTCAAAATTGGCTAGTGACACCGCTACCTCTGACGATGCCATAAGGCACGCAATTCAGTGGCTTCGTAATAAAGAAAAATATAATCCTGAATGGGTATTTTTATTTGAACCCACTGCTCCTGCAAAACAACCTTTTCATTTTTGTGATGTTGCAAAAATTATACAAGGAAACAATAATTTTGATTCAGTCGTAGGTATTTCAGAATTTCCAGATCAATACACCCATGTTATGCAAATTAAATTAGATAATAATAATTTTATTTCTAGAGCGTGGGATAATGAACTTTTAAAAAATATGCCAAAAAGTTCAAGAGAGATACCTAAATCATATCTACTAAACCCACAAGTATACGCTTTTAAAGCTGAAAATCTTTTCAAGGGTAATGGTAGTATGTGGGGCGACAGCACATATGGTTATTTAATGGACAACAAATATAATATCGACATTGATACACCGGATGATTGGAAAGTGGCAGAAGCCAAAATGAAAAAAATATTGGATGACCTAAATAAAGAATAAAAAGAAAGGGCATCGAGTATACTCTCGACGCCCCAGAAAAACTCAACGTTAAACTAGACTCTCTATCGCTTTGAGGGCGATGGCCGGATCGAATGGCTTCAATTTAGCCAGACTGATCTCATCCGCTGACCGGATAAAAGGACCCAAGTCGCACGGTTCTTTCAAGGATTGCGCGCAGCCCAGCTTCACAATCGGAACCTCAGTTAATCCTCCAGACTGAAACAGCAATTGTTTCCCAATTTCTGTCTCCAAAGAAATGGCGGCTCTTCGAGCGTACGCTGCTGTGTTCAGCATCAAACTGAACCCAGAAATGGTCGCATCACAGAGGACAGCCAGAGCATCTCCCAACTTGCAATCAACTGAAACAATGTGCTCGCCAAATTGACTAAGCATACCGTTCCAGTAGTCTGCCCACTTCAAGCCTGGCTCCTTATCGCTCTTAGCGATTGTTGGGTGAGGTCGTGAGATCAGACACCAATCTTCGGTAAGTTTCAGGCACTCGATGAGCAACTGAAGCTCAACCGTCATCTCTTGTGGATTGCCTCCGGCAAAGACGATGACCCTGCCAAATTGAGAACGAAGTTCTTCAACCCTTCTCTCAACTTCATCAGGAATGCTCATTTTTTCAATCACTGTTGGGTTGCCAGCAATTATGACGCGCATGTTGGGATATGACATCTCTGCCAATTCCCTGGCATATTCGTCAAGTGTGACGACAACATCAGGCCTTGCCTTGTACAACTGACAACAGCCCCAGTAATCCTCCATGAGAACCAGAGGTATTCCGAGAGTATTCGCGGCTTCCCCAAAAATAGATTCTAGACTATCCGGCACACTTCTGGTTGCCACCACCACATCCGGTCTAAACTTCACCAAGACCGAATGAGCCTCCACGGAAAAACTTATTTCCTTTTGGTTTTCCGGCCCTTTAAAGACAAGCTTTGCTTTTGAATCGTAGTTGAAAAACCCCGCTTCTTGGAACCGATCAGCGGCAAGTCCTTCAACGACAATTAGGATTTCGTGACCCCTATCTAGGGCCAATTTTGCAGTAGGAACGGACATTTTAGCCCCACCGTTGTCTCGAGAAACAAACAATATTTTCAAAATACACCTCTACTTTAAAGTATAGCGTATTTTTTATAATTTGTCAATCAGAAGTTGACCTTTTACTCTTTTATTGATAATATTTATGCGGACATAAAGTTCAAAAAAGGAGAAATATGAGATCTATCTACCGCATGGAAGCTGGTCATGTGATTGTCACTAACGCATGCAATCTAGAGTGCTCCAACTGCACCCAGATGGTTGGCCACTACAAGAAACCCTACTTCATGGACACAGAGACAGTTCGTCGGGCGATTCTGTCACTCGTAACCCCATACACGACGATTAGCCAGGAATTCCCTGAGGGATTCCCTGGAGTCATCGGCATTTTTGGTGGCGAGCCGACCGTCCATCCCCAGTTTGCCGAAATCTGCAAGCTGGTTCAGGAACTGATCCCTAACCGTCGCAAGAGAGGGCTCTGGACGGATGGATATCGTCTTGAACGATATCGGTCTATCATAGACGATACATGGGATCCGGATCTCGTCCTCCTCAACCGACACGAAGACGAAACGGGGCGACATCAACCGCTCCTGATCGCTTCCGACGAGGTAGTGGATGACAAAGTTCTCATGTGGAAGTTAATTCACAATTGCTGGATCCAGGAACGATGGTCCTTCGGATGCACTCCCAAAGGCGGATTCTTTTGTGAACATGCGGCCGCTATGGACATGCTCTTTGATGGACCAGGTGGTTATCCACTTGAACCAGGCTGGTGGGCAAAAGAAGCCAACCAATTCCTAGATCAAGTCGAGCGATCATGCACCCGTTGTAGTGCCGCGATTCCGATGCCTGCAGTAAGAGCTTCGGAACAATTCGACATCGTCTCTGCCGGCAACTTAGAATTGCTACGAAAAGCCGGGTCTCCGAGAGTTCGAGATGGCAAAGTGGTTGTATTCAACCAAAAGATCTCTCGAGAAGAAATAGAGAAGATGCTCCGAACCGGCTGGTCACCGTGGAGACACGACCCCCAAACCAACCTTCTGGACAAAGATGAGGATTTTAACACCTACAACCCCCCTCTCTTTGAAAAGGTCGGGGATTTGGTTCAGATCACTTTGACTGAGTAAATGTCTTTAACGGCTCGTGTTTCATTCTTTGGAGCACGAGCCTCGCTTTTTTAAAAATAAGAATTTGTTAGTATAGAGAGATGAATCATTTAATTAGCGGTTTTAATGCCTTGCGATACGCGCTTACCGAACCATTCTTGCTTCAATTAGAGCGCTTTAAACATGAAAAAGAATATAGTGACAAAGACCAACAACCACTTATAAGTATTTGCTTACCAACATATAATAGATCCAAACTTTTGATTGAACGCTCTGTGCCTAGTGTTTTAAATCAAACTTATAAAAATTTTGAATTAATCATTATTGGTGATCATTGCACCGATGACACTGAAAAAAATATATCAAAAATAACCGACAAAAGAATTCGTTTTTATAATATTCCAAAAAGAAGTTATCGTTATCCGCCAACAACTGAAAATCATTGGTTTGCTGGGCCCGTAATAGCAAACAATGAAGCTTTAAAAATGGTCAAAGGAGAATGGATTACTCGAATAGATGATGACGATATTTGGACCCCTGATCATCTGGAAGTACTTTTGGAATTTGCCGAAAAAGGAGATTACGAATTTATTTCAGCTCAATATATTGAAGAACGACACGGTCAAAGACGAGTTGTAGACGGTGAGATGGCTGATGGACCCTATTTTAATCCAAAAAATCATGCCAAGATAAATATCGGTCCAAAACTCGGAGGAGTTCAAACATGGTTTTATCGATCCTACCTAAAATTTTTTAAATACAATATAAACTGCTGGCGAAAAAGTTGGAATAGAGTTAATGATATAGATTTAGAATACAGAATTTATAAAGCCGGTACCAGAATTGGTTTTTTAAATAAAGTAGTCGGTTATATTTTGCCTCGTCCAGGAGAAGAGACTGTTGGACTAGAAGCATACAAATCAACTTCAAAAGAAAAACTAGAACATTTTGAATTTAAAAAGTAGTAGATTCAAATATTTTATTTTCTCTTAAAAAAGAAGTAATTTGTTTTCTAGACATCACCCTTTTATCCGAAGAATAGGAATTTGGATTTATTTTTTTGGCTTGAACCATAAGTGGATTCTTTCTGTCTCCATAACGAGGCTCCATTGATGGCAAAATAACGAGCATGTCTTCAAACTCCACTACTCGTCCGCTTTCTTCTTCAGCTAAAAGTTTTTCGTGCATTTTTTCCCCAGCTCTTTTATCCATTTTTAGAATTTGAATTTTATTTTTACCACCGCTTATCAGGAGATGCTCATCAATAATACATTGAGCTAAATCTTTTATATTTACAGACTTCATTTTTAAAACAAAAACTTCCCCTCCTTGCATTTTTTCGGTAGCTTTAAATATAAGTTCAACAGCCTTCCCCATCGGCATCAGAAATCTAGTCATTTTTGAAGAAGTAACACTTAGGGGCAGATTTGCCTTTAATTGTTTAATAAAATGAGGAATTACTGACCCATTAGACATTGTCACATTACCAAATCTAACACATGAAAAAATAGTTGGTGAATCACCCTTATAATAATTTGCCGCAGTAGTTATTTTTTCCCCCAAAAGTTTTGAGGCCCCCAATGTGCCAATTGGATGAACTGCTTTATCGGTACTTATGAAAATAAATTTCTTTATATCATTATGTAAAGCTGCGTCAATAACATTTTGAGTACCAATAACATTAGTTTTAATGGCTTCAAGCGGATTATATTCACAAAGATGAACGTGTTTATATGCTGCTGCATGATAAACAATATCTACCCCATTCATCGCCCTCAAAATACGGTCTTTATCAGTAACATCGCCCAATAGAAACCTAATTCTTTTTGATTCCTCTTCAGATAACAATCCCTGAAGCTTATGGAGCGAAAATTCATGATTGTCTAAAATTCTTACAGCTTTAGGTTCAAATTTCAAAATTTCCCGCACTAAAGCACTGCCAATAGAACCGGCGCCACCGGTAACTAAAATAATTTTGTTTTTAAATTCGTTTATCATGTTTTTTAATCACTTCAATAACTTTTTTTGCTATTTCCATTATGTCGCCCTCTTTAAGGCCAATATATAGAGGCAGAGCAATGGCCGAATCACTTACGGATTCAGAAACTGGAAAATCACCCCGCTTATACTTAAATATTTTCTTATAAAAGTCAAACAGATGTATTGATGGTAAATAAGGTTTAGTCGCCACTTCAATCTTATATAAATCTTTTATAACCTCATCCCTTTTTATCTTTTTATTCTTTATAAGCAAAACGTACACAAACCAGGTATGAATGTTGTCTTCGCTCACTTGTGGAATTTGCACCAAATCAGAATATTTACCAAAATATTTATTATAAGTAATACATATTTTTTGTCTTTCTTTTATCATAAAGTCCAACTTTTCAAGTTGGGCAATACCAAGTGCCGCACTCATCTCGTCCATCCGATAATTGTATCCCAAATACTTATGATCGAGCCATTGCATATTTGGCGAGCGTCCTTGATTTTTTAAACTGCAGCAAATTTCATAAATTTTTTTATTGTTTGTTACTATCATTCCCCCTTCTCCTGTTGTCATTTGTTTGTTTGGATAAAAGGCAAAAACAGCTGATTCCCCAAAAGTACCGACGTTTTTACTATCATATTTAGCCATTATTGATTCGCAAGCATCTTCAATAATTTTTAATTTATACTTTTTGGCAATCTTTAAAACTGAGTCCATGTCTGTCGCTTGGCCAAAAATATGAACTACTAATATGGCTTTTGTCTTTTTAGTTATTTTCTTTTCTATTTTTGTAACATCAATGTTATAGGTTGTTGGATCTATATCAACAAAAACTGGTTTGGCTCCCACATATAAGACTGCATTAGACGATGCAATAAATGAAAACGGAGAAGTAATGACTTCGTCACCTTCTTTGATTCCAGCAGCAATCATAGCCAAGTGAAGTCCTGCCGTACCGCTAGAAACTGAGCAGGCATATTTGGTGCCTATTTTTTGAGCAAACTTTTCCTCAAATTCCTTGTGTTTTGGGCCCAAACTTAAATTGCCAGAGTCTAAAACCTCCAAAACTAGTTGTTTTTCTCTCTTATTTATATATGGTTTGGCTATTGGATATTTCATAAAAATGTGGCCTCAGAATAGCAGATTCTGAGGCCATTTGCACGCCTTGTGCATCTCTCATTATTTCTTCCTGGCAACCTTTGCTGGATTGCCGTAAACCGTAATATTGTCCTCCACCGGCCCAACAACAGCACTTGCCATACCTATTATGGCCCCTTCTCCAATTTTGACATGGTCACGAATTGCGCTGTTTAAGCCGATAAATGTCCCATCACCCACTATC
Organism: Candidatus Zambryskibacteria bacterium RIFOXYC1_FULL_39_10; assembly: GCA_001824275.1. GTDB lineage: Bacteria > Patescibacteriota > Minisyncoccia > Phycocordibacterales > WO2-35-19 > WO2-35-19. The sequence continues at coordinate 55,238 of MHWW01000003.1, forward strand.
ACCCCACCACCGGTCACAACTCTGGGAGCTAGATGACAAAAATCCCCTATTTGATTGTCATGCTCAACGGTACAGCCGTTGTTGATAAACGTACCATTACCGATCGTACTTCTCACATTCACGTAAGAAAGCGCTCCGATCATCACATTATTTCCAAGGATCAAATCTGACTCAACAAAGGCAGAGGGGTGAATCGCATTAACAAACCTGGCTCCAGCCTCCTTAAGTTTCAAAAACACGTCACGACGAGCGCCATTACCACCGATCGCCACAAAAAAATAATCACCAGCTTCTTGAAATTTATGGAAATCAGAGACCTTGCCAAGTATCTCTGGGCCCACTTTTACATCATCAAGAAAACCGATAAACTTGTTTTCAAAATTTTGGTGATCAAAAATGTTTCTGATCACATATCCATTCTCTCCCGCACCAACGATAATTATATTTTTTGTCATGTTTTTCCTCTTCTCGCCTCAGAATATCCTATTTTTATAAATAATCAATAACATATCTGCTTATTTAATATCTTGGGGGAAAGTTCTATTTTTTCTAAAATTTTAGCGATTTTTATTCCTGTCCTTCCATCACCCCAAGGATTTTTAATTTTTTTAAGTTTATTTAAATATTTTTTATCATTTAAAGATTTGTGAATAGCTTTATATATTTTATTTCTATCATAATCCGCATCCAAAACATTGTGACCTCTCTCTCGGCCAATTTGGCGATTACCAACATTAACTACCGGAGTTTTAAACGAGGATGATTCAATCAGTGCCGCGCTTGAATTACCCACCCAGACCGATGCCTCTCTTTCAAGAGCCAAAAACTTTTTGTATTCCAAACTTGGGAAAATTTTAAATAAAGGATTATTTTTTTCTTTTTGTATCTCGTCAATAATTCTTCTGCCTCCAGCATCAGCATGCGGATAAATAAAAACTGCTGGCATATCAAACTTTTTAACCGCTTCTATTGTTTCTTTCATTTGATTACCTGCATTCATTACCTCGTCACTTACTGGATGTTGCAACACTAGAATAAATTTATCTTTTATATTCATTCCCAAATCTGATAGGAGCTCACCTCTGGTTGGCAATTTTTCATTTAGTATCGTGTCCAAAGCCGGCGCTCCCACTATGTTTATTCGCCAACTATCCTCACCCATCCTTTTTATTCTTGAAGCAGCATCTTTAGTAGCCGGAAAATGGATGTTTGAGATTTTAGTAATTGCGTGACGTGACACTTCATCTACCGTGCCTGTTTTTTCGCCTCCATGAATATGAGCAATGGGAATACCTAAATATAGGCAGGCAACCGCAGTCAAAAGCATCTCTGATCTATCCCCCAATACAAGCACTAAATCTGGTTTCTCTTCTTTTAACTTAATCGTAATTTTTTTAAAGAAATTTGCATTGAACTCAGCTACTCCAGTTTTTTCATCACTTTTAGAACTTGTCTTGATTGTGTGAACTTCTGGAAAATGTTTTTTTATATCATTTATGGTTTTACCAAACTGAAACATCAAATGCTCTCCTGCTGCACACAATATTAAATCTAAAGACTTGCTTGCTTTTATTGCTCTTAATACCGGTAGCATTAAACCAAAATCAGCCCTCGTCCCAGAAACATAAAAAATTTTTTTATTTTTTTGTCTAGATGAAATCATTTTTTTTAATTAAATTATCGGCCTTTATAGCCATCTTTGAAATCTTACCTAAAATTTTAAAATAATATTTGGGAGGCAAACCAGTGCCGGGACGTTTGATGTTAATATTTTCTTTAGTAAACTTTTCACCCTTTTTGATACCACGGATTGCAACTAAACTTTTTCTAACTATATTTATATTTTTTATTTCTCCTTTAGTTGGCTTTTTTTCTTTAGAACCCAAAATTATTTCTGCTTGACGAATTTCATCTACCATTTTTTTGAAAACTTCCGGATTAGCCGATGCTTTATGATCTGGGCCTTTCATTTTATTGTCCAGAGTAAAATGTTTTTCAATTATTTGAGCCCCTAGTGCCACCGCCATGACCGGCACTTGAGTACCAATTGTGTGATCAGAATATCCGATCATCACATCCAAATCCTTCATCATTGTCTGCATGGCCCTTAAATTGACCTTTTCAGCTGCACATGGGTAATTAGTAGTGCAATGAAGCACTATTATTTTATTGTTTCCGACAGATTTTATTATATTTATTGCTTTTCTAATCTCATCTATCGTAGCCATTCCTGTCCCAAGAATCATAGGTTTTTTAAATTTAGCGGCATATTTTAATAGTGGTAAGTTGGTCAAGTCTCCAGAGCCAAATTTAAATGCTGGCACTCCAATTTTTTGAAGCAAATCAACTGATTCAAAACCACCATGAGGAGTAGAAAGAAAAATTATATTTTTCTCCTTGCATCGTTTAATTATTTTAGGATACCAATCCTCTTTAAACTCCAGTTTTTTAAGCATCTCAATTTGACTTTCTTTTTTACCAACATTTCCTTTTTGATAATCAGCCATTCTGACATTTTTAGTTACTACTTGATTTGCTTTAAATGTCTGAAATTTTATCGCATCTGCTCCAACCTCCTTTGCCTTATCAACCAATTTTAAAGCTAAATCAAGAGAGCCATTATGATTGACACCCGCCTCAGCAATAATAAATGTTGAGTGTCCTTCCCCCACACTTTTGTTTCCTATTGCTATTTTTAATAATCTTTTATTCATTTTAATAAAACAAATTTTTTTGTTTTTGCGCTTTCTTCTAGTGCAAAAAGAACTTTAAGATGCTTAAGACTTTCTTTAAAAGAAAAGGGATACTTTGATTTCTTTTGAATCGCATTCAAAAAATGCCCTATCTCTTCTTCATACATATCTTCAGTGGTTATATAGTTCTTTTCGCTTTTTCCTTTTTTTAAATCTATTACTCGCCAATTGTGGCCAGAATTATTGTCTATCTTTTTTTGTTTAAATATTTTTATCTTATTTTCTTGCCATTCCCATTCCAAAACTCCTTCTGATCCAATAACTCTCAAAGTTCTGAAAGGTTTTTTTGAAATTAAATCAATAACTATATTGCCAGATATTTTGTTTTTGAACCCAAGCATTGCTGAATATCTGTCATCAGCCTTCATATCCAAGTCAGAAAGTTTCTCGGAAAATCCAGCAATTTTTGATACATCTCCTAGACCCAAAGCAAAATCAAGCCAGACCAACTCAAAACCAAACATTTCTCGACAAGCTCCAGTATTTTTCTTGGCAAAATATACATCTCTAAAATCCTCCCAAGGATGCCAGCTTGGCAAGTACTGACCGAGGTGGTATTGGAATGATAGAATTTTACCTATTGCTTTTTTATCTAGTATTTTTTTAATTTCTTTAACTGCGGGGTGAAATCTTAATGTGCACGAAGGCGCGGCCACTAAATTTTCATCTTTCAAATTTAGAATCCTATCATACCCCTTATCCGTCACCGGATGTTCCACAAAAAAATGTTTTCTGTTTTTAATAGCGTTAAGGAAATAAATATAATGCTTGTCAGCTGGGGTTGATATAATATAGGCATTCGGATTCGCCTTGAGTGCTGTGTTAAAACTTTTAAAGGTTACGATGCCATGTTTTGTTTCCGATTCCTTTCGTCTATCTTCTCTTGGGTCAAACCCAAATATTTTTTCTGCCTTAATACCATGGTAAAGAAGATTCCTTATTCTCCTTTTACCCATTGACCCCAAACCTATTACCAAAAATTTAAAATCTTTTAAGTCTTTCATCTATTTTATCTTTATGTTTATGTAAAAATTCTGCCAGCACCCAATCTTCCGGATGATCTAAATCGACCGATCGCCATTTAGGGGTGATGACTCCGACGGTATGTTCATCAACAAATTTTTTAGTCTGAAGAAATACATTTGTTTTAATCATATATACCATGCATCCATTTAATATATAACCTTTCTGCATTTCTGTGGTATTGGTTGTTTTGTCAGTTTCTTTGTTCACCAAAATTAACTGGCTATTTTTATTGAGCTGATAAAATCGAGGATGTGTTTCGGTAATTGTGCATACAGATTTTATTTTTGGTTTTGATATTAGTTCATAACAAGCGTTTATATCTTCTAACTCTCGCAAAGGAGAAGTGGTTTGTAAAAGAGTTATAATGTGGGGCTGATACTTATGTTCTTCCTTTAATTTTCTTAATAAAAATTCTATAACATCCCCTATTTTTGCCTGACTTGTTGCTAAATGCTCTGGTCTTAAAAAAGGAACTTCCGCGCCATATCTAATCGCCACTTTTGCAATTTCTAGACTATCAGTATCAACTATAATTTTATCAAAAATCCCACTTTGGATAGCTTGAATTATGGGGTAGTAAATTAATGGTTTTCCATTAAATATCTTTATGTTTTTATTAGGAATTCTTTGAGATCCTCCTCTTGCAGGGATAATGGCTAAAGACTTTTTCATAGCCAATTTCTAACATAAAATATAGATTTTTGCAATGAATTTTAGGAAGAATAATTATACGGAATCCAACCATCTTTAGTTTTTTGAATAGACCAAATAGAGTGCCTCATACCTACTTTGTTATTCCACACATCTTTAACGGCTAGAGTTACACCAGCATGATATGTTCTACCTTCTTTATCTGTTACGAAGTCTTTTTCTCTGTTTTCTTTAGCCAAATTTTCATCAATTTGGTCTGAGAAGTAATCTAGATCATCTCCGCACATTATTCCCCCTATTTCCAAAATATTAAAATAATTTATAAAATCTTTTTTAGCTTGAGTATATTTGTGGTCTCCATCTATATAAATGAAATCAAATTGAGTATCTTTTTCTTTCTCAGCGAATTCATCACTAGTCATTTGTATAGGAATTATGTAATTCTCTACCCCTGAATATTTTACATTGTGTTTAAATAAATTAAATATGGCGGATGCACTTACTTTTCCTTTAGTTATCTTTATATTCTCATCAGTACCTCGCCAAACATCAATACAATAAAGCATTCCACCTTTACCAGATTTTTTTATAGTTTCAGCTATTGTTACAGCCGAACACCCTGCCCAAGAACCAATCTCTAAACATTTAATATTTTCTTTTAAATTCTGAACCTGTTTTACTAATCTTCTCAATATCTCTCTCTCTTTCTTGCTTTGTATATTTGCTCCATATTTTTTACCAAAATATGGTTTTTTTAGGACCAGGCATATAAAATAATGTATGTTTGTAAATATTATTTCTATCTTAAAATGCCTAATCTTATTTAAGATAAAATATAATGGTTTTATTTTTTTTATTATATTTTTCATATTCACCCACTATCTTACAAATCAAAAATGATTTTTTAGATATTTAACAAGATTGTCAGCAATTATTTTAATATCAGGATTTTGTTTGATTTTTTCAACATCATGTTCAAAAATTAGTTTAGTAATATCAATCTTAAAAGAATCTTCAAAAAGCGCAGACACAAAATCAACAAGTTCGGTATCATCGGGATTGTGATTTTCCAAAGCATTTTTTACTATCCCTGGGAGATTTTCTGGAGTTCTACACTTATTTACCATAGGCATTATATTGTAGGTAACCGAACCGAACGTAATAACTGGTTTTTTGAAAAACAGAGATTCAAAACCAACGGTACCGGTAATAGTCACAACCAGTTTAGCGTTTTTAATAAGCTCCATCGAATCAACTTTTGTATCGATAAGTTTTATGTTTGGAAACTTTCTTATTTCTTTATAAAACTTAGAACTACGATAGCCTGGCATTTGCGGGTGGTCTTTGACATAGAGCTTCATAGTGAGAGGCAAAGATTGGGCGATCATTTTGGCCACCCATACTTGGTCTGCAAAATATGGCGCCTGCATTAGTAGGGTCGCTTCCGGTTCGGAAGTCAGAGCAAAAAAAGTGTAATCTTCCTTATAATCAGGGGCATCAAATTTGGGTATTCTGTGAGAATTAAACCAGAACAATAAATTATGTTTTACAAAGTCTAAAGGAGAATAACCGTAAACCTTCGGGAAAGAATTGTCGAAAGAATCAAGGCATTTTCTAACCAAATTTTTGGAAAACAAAATAAACTTCTTCATTCCACTTTGTTTGGACTTATTCCAGACATCGGATAGTACATAATCTGGTTTAGTTGGTTTGTTTCTGAATTTTTCAATAAATTCTATAGCCTCTTTCTTTTTTGAACTTATATGTCTGCCAGAGCGAATATCTTCAAATATCTTTTCGACATTGCTAAAAATCCCAAACAGATTGTCTGAAAAACCTGAAAGGTCTGAAAACCTTGATATACTCAAGACCAATGTTGGAATTCCTTTCTTTTTGGCCATATGATAAAGAATATTTACCCCCATAGCTCCAGCATCACAAAGAAATATAAAATCAGGCTTCTCCTCATCAAGCATTTTTTCTATTTCTCTTATCCTGATCTGAAATTGCTGTTTTATCTGATAATGGTTTAAAATCGGATTAAAATCGTTATAAAACTGCCTCGGCCAATTAACTGATGTCTGTCTATCACTTGTAAATTCCTGCCACCAATAGGGATGGCCATATTCTTTTTCTTTTTGATTTAAATATTCTTCATCTACCACCTCATTTTTAGCTTCTATAAATAAAAATTCATCTATTAGAAGATGCTCATAGTTTATATCTTTTTGAGTTTTGTTTATTTCATATGCTCCTTTACCATACCCATAAGCACACCATTCATCCACCCCATAGCGTTCTTTTAAATCAAGCGCTAATGCATGTTGCCACCTTACATAAGAACGATTTAAAAATATGCAACCTTTAAGCTTTTTTTTATCTTTTGAATTTGTCATTAATTATTTCTTCTTAAGTTTACAAACGTTCTATAAAAATATGGTCCTAAAAGTGAAAAACAAAGATTCACATAACTTCTCCAATTCAGAGGATTAACTAAGATTGATTTTAGAAAAAATTTTATACCTTTTTTCTTTGCACCAGCAATATAACATATGCGCCCCATTGCAAGCAAACGATTACTAAATTGTTTTGGATGAATTTTATATAAATCAAAATGCTTTAATAAACCATATTCATAATCACGAATTTTTATGTCGTTTTTGGTCTTACTCGTCATAGTTAATGGATGACGATAAAAATTATAAAGAGGCTCATAAATAAAACTGAAGCTAAAATTTTTGGAAATTCTAACCCACATATCCCAATCATCACCAAATCTAAAATTTTCATCAAAAAAACCAACATAAAAAAATACTTCTTTTTTAACCATTACTCCGCTGGAACAAAATATATAATTCCTTTCTAAGAGAGCCAAAATATGATTAGAGACATTAGGTATTTTGTATTCTTTTCTGGAACCATCAATTTCAGAAACAATCATCGCCTCTGAGACGACCAAACCCAAATTTTTATTGTCTGTTTTTTCAAAAACGGACATCTGCTTTTCAAGTTTTTTCGGGGCCCACTCATCGTCATGGTCAAGAAAGGCAATATATTCTCCCATAGCATTTAAAATACCAACATTTTTGGGTTTTGCCGGCGCTCCGGAGTTATTTTGGAAAAAATATTTTATTCTGGAATCTTTCTTTTGAAAAGATAGGACCACTTCCTTAGTTTTATCTGTTGAGCCATCATCGACAATAATTAACTCCCAATCCTTAAACGTCTGGTTACAAACACTTAAAATCGTTCTTTCTATAAGGTTGCCACAATTATAGGCAGGAATAATAACTGAAACTTTTGGCATAATTTTATTTTCTAGCGATCATATACAAGCCTTGACCTTTTTTACCTAAAATAAATAAAATAGTAGCAATTGGTAAAAGAATAAGATGTAGTATTTTATCTTTAAGCGAGCCCAGTTTGGCTACAGTATCCTTATATTCTGTTTTTTTGTTCTGATTAAACTTTTCTTTATCTTTATTTGTAAAATATTTTCTTACAAATACACCTAACCCAACTCTAAATTTAGGAATCAAATAATTTACAGGTATCTCTTCTTTTATTTTTATTGACTTAAAATTTTCCATTTGAACAATATTTTTTAAAGACTTTTTTGTCCAACGACTCAAATGATGATAAGGAAAATCCCAAAATTCATCTCTTGGACCAATTCTCGAGTTGTTTGGAGTGCTGAGACAAATAAATCCGCCTGACTTCAAGGCACCATAAATAGCCTTCAAAAAATCGCGCGGTTTATCGACATGTTCAATTATTTCAAAACCAGTGATAACGTCGAATTCCCCTTTGTGTCTATTTAAAAAATCAACCACATCATCTTCATAAGTTTCTTTTAGCCCAAAGCTTTGAGCAACTTTAATTTGTTCACCATCAAAATCAACACCATTGACATCATAACCAAATTTTTGAGCTTCAATTAAAAAACCACCAGTTCCACAGCCCACATCTAATAATTTTAGTCCCTTGGGATTTTGATGGGGTGGGTTTCTAAAAAAATGTTTTGTTATACCTCTATTTTCAGCTAGCCAAAAAAAATACTCCTTATCAGGAAAATCTCGATGCATTAAATTTTGCTGACAATTTTTGTACCATTCTGATCCAGGATTTTTAAATGGATACCAAAACTTAACCAAACATAATGGGCATTCAAACAAAGAAAATTCTTCATTTTCCAAATTATATTTTTCAAGATACTTGAATTTTTGATCTTTATATATCTTACCAAGACACACTGGGCATTGGTTTAAATTAGAGATATTACTCATAATATGTTATACAATATACTAAATTATCTTTTTTACAACATGTTTAAAAAATTAAAATACAAGCTAGAATTAATCCTGCTCAAAATAGGAGATTTTCTAAAAACTGACATCAGATACATAGCCAAACAGGGTTCCTGGTTGGCCGGAGGTTCTATAATAAACAATGTGCTTAGTTTAGTGTTAATAGTCGTTTTTGCTAACCTTCTCCCCGTTTCCACTTACGGGACATATAAATACATACTTTCCATTTACAGTATATTTGCTCTTTTTGGACTCACTGGCGCTGGTCCAGCCATTATAAAAACTGTGGCCGAAGGTAATGAAAATATTTTTAAACCTGCCTTAAAAGTGCAAATGAAATGGGGTCTTTTGGGCTCTCTTTGCCTTATTTTTACATCGCTCTATTATTTTGCCCAGGATAATTATGTTTTTGGCTATGGTTTTATTATTGCCACTGTTGCTCTACCATTTTTTGAGTCACTCAACACATACCAACAAATTCTAGCTGGTAAAAAGAGGTTTGATTTGCAAACAAAATATTATTCTGCTACTCGTACGGTATCGGCAGTAAGTTTAATAATTGTTTTGTTTTTTTCAAAAAATGTTTTAGTTGTTTTAGCTGCTTACTTTTTGCCATATATTCTTGCAAATATTATATTTGGAGCCTTGGCTCTTAAAAAAATAGAGCTCAATGATAAGTTTGATCCCAAATCAATTACTTACATAAAACATTTGAGCTTAATTAATGCTATATCTTATGGAGTTAGTTATTTGAATGGAATAATTATCTTCCATTTTCTCGGCCCTATCCAACTTGCTATTTACAGCATTGCTTTGGCTCCATCAGCCCAACTGCAATCATTTTTTGGTATTATTCCCGAACTTTCTTTACCTAAATATACAGAAACTCCAATAGAAGAAATCAAGGCAACCATATTCAAAAAAATTAGAAAAGCTATGGTAGTTTGCACTTTGATTATGCTGGTGCTTATTGTCATAGTGCCTTTCTTTTTTAGGTGGTTTTTGCCAAAATATATTGATGCTATAATCTATGCCCAACTTCTTGCCATACCTCTTGTTTGGTATCCTATTGCCCTTCTTTCCAGAGTCTTGCAAGCCAAAGGGGCTACTAGATTTATTTATGAAAGTTGTATCATTGGCTCAATCATCCAATTATTCGTCATGTTTACATCAATCTATTTCTTCGGGCTTATGGGCGCTGTTATGGGAACTATAATTTATTCTATAATCTCATTCCCTATCCTCTACTATTATTTCCAAAAACTTTAATTTAACTTTTCCAATACTTACTCACCACTTTATAATTTGTGATAAGTGAAAAAACAAATCTAGGGTATTTATCAAGCAAAAGCTGAGCTTTATCTTTTTTAACTAAGTCACAAATATTAGAATCCTTAAGGCCCAGTTCTTCAGAATATTTTTGGTGATACGTAATGGCTTCGTCTAAATCAGAAAGGACTTTTTCCTTTGCATATTTTCTTATATCTATACCAAAGCCAGATTTTTTTCTATATATCAATTCTTTAGGCAAATATTTCTTCATACTTTCTTTCATTATTTTCTTACTCAAGGCGCTAGTCGAAAATCTAATGTCTGGAGAAACAGAATTGCAGGTATTGAAAAACTCTTTATCTAAAAATGGCACTCTAGACTCAATCCCATAAGCCATACTAGACATATCACCTTTGTACATCAGGTTGTATGGCAAATACATAAATAAATCAAAAAATAGATTAGGTTGAATTAAATTTTTATATGGGTGATTTTCATAATAATTTTGCATATATAAAAGTGTCTCTTTTTGCTTTATGGGTAAATCAGCAACTCTTGCAGTATACAAATATTCATTTCCTAGAGTTTCAAAAGAACTAAGAAAATTTCTAGCCCTTGATAAAACGGGGTTAGCAAATTTCATATAGTTTTCAGATTTTAAGGAAAATAATGATTCGGGGAAAAAACTTTCAAACTTCATTTGATCAAACCCGGCAAAATTTTTGTGTCTTTGATATCCTCCAAAAAGCTCATCTCCTCCTTCGCCCGAGAGTACTACTTTTGATCTATTTTTTATGGTTGAAAAAATTAGTGATGTAGGAATAAAAGAAACATCGCCAGTTGGCTGGTCGATTATGTCCCACAACAAATCATATTGATTTCTAAAATTTTCTATTGATATTTTTTCTTCAACAAATGGCAAATTTAGATGTCGAGCTACTTTTTTTGCATAACCTTTGTCCCCGCTTCCCTCGATAGAGACACTGAAGCAGGTGGGATTTTGTCCTGCCTCTTTAGATAAGGCTGCCAAAAATGAAGAGTCATTACCGCCCGACAGTAACAAGCCAACTGGCACATCAGAGATATAATGCTTTTCCACACTTTCTAAAAGACTTTTGTTAATTAATTGAGATGCTTCATTTTCATCTGTGATTAGAGTGCGGTTATTTTCATTTTTTATTTTAGCAAAAGATCTTTTTATTTCTCCACTCCTCAGGTTAAAATTGATAATTTCACCTGGCAAAACTTTTTTAATTTCTTTAAACGAAGTCAGGTCCCCCGGAAAATAACCAAAATTATAATAAAGAAAATATGCAGAGGTATTTGGAGTTAATTTATTTAATTGTGGTAGGAGTGCCTTGACTTCGGAGGCAAAAACAATTTCCTTACCTGAAATAGCATAATAGAGCGGCTTTATGCCAAATTGATCTCTGGATAGTGTTAGCTCTCCTTTCTTAACATCATATAAAACTGTCGCCCACATGCCTCTTAATTTTGAAAATATTTCAGATCCATACTCTTCAAAACCCTTTAATAAAACTTCAGTATCACTATTGCTTTTGAAGCTATAACCAAGATTCACCAAATCTTTTTTTATATCTTTAAAATTATATATTTCACCATTAAATATTATGGACAGATTACTTGAATCATTAAACATCGGCTGATGACCATTTTCCGATAAATCTATTATTGAAAGTCTGGCTTGGTATAGAGAAATATTTACATCTCTAAATTTACCATCGTCATCGGGACCGCGATGTTTTATAGCGTCGGCTGATGAAGAAAAATCTTTTTTAAGTGTTGTGCCAAATATGCCACACATATTATTTTTTTATAAATAAAAACTGATTACATCCGATATAATTGGTAGTTTTTATATTTTGTAATTCAAAACTTCTTTGTTTATAAAAATCAAAAATCTCTCTGACAGAGGCATACTCATAAGGGTAACCCCCAAGCCAATCAACCAGATCAGTGCTCCATGCCATTCCTCTTTTTGTCTTATAGGAGGACATAACATTAAAAGGATTTTTAAGGTGTAATAATAAAATCACAAAATTATAACTTATATACATATACTCCATAATTTTTTTAACAATAAATGGGGACTTGTTATAAAAATGTTTAATTTGCCACCACATTCTAGAACCCAATTTCCCTTCAACATTATTATAAATAGCCACAAAAATAACGCCCCCCTTTTTTATATTTTTTGAAATATTTTCCAGTGCTTGCCACATATTCCCTGTGTGATGCGCCACACCCCAACAATAGACAATATCAAATTGGCCTAGGCCAGAAATAAAACTTGAATCAAGCAAAGAACCTTGGTGTACTTGCCAATTTTCTTTATATGGAGAATTGGCCTTAAGTCGCTCAGCGCATTCTACCGCCACTTTGTCATAATCCACACTCATCACTACTTTAGCTCCAAGCTCTAATGCTGCCAGCGAATGAAGCCCGCTTCCTGAGCCAAAATCAACAAAGGTTTTATCTGCCAGTGTATCTACCTTCAAAAAATCAGCCAATTTGAGCTTACTAGCCTCTAACACCTCATTAGAAAAATGATTATTTAGGAAGCTTTGCCAATTTTTGCCAAATTCAAATCTGTTCATATTTCTAATTCAAGCATGTTTAACAGTTTTTTTAAATGCATATCAAATGAAAATCTATCCTTTACTCTCTCTTTTGCTCCCTTTCCCATCTGAATTATTTTTTGGGGATTATTTAAAAGACTAGTTAACGCTTCGCCAAATGATTTTTTGTCCCCCGGAGCAATTACAATACCCGAGAGTCCATTTTCTATAATTTCTGGCACTGCCCCAACCGAAAAACATATAGGGGCTAAGCCAAATGACATTGCCTCAAGAAGCACATTTGGACACCCTTCTTTTTTAGAAGTGAGAACAAAAATATCAGAATTTGTATAATGATTTTTTAATAAACCTTTATCCATCGCCCCCAAACATTTTATTTTATCTTCCATTTCAGATTCCTTTATTTTTGCCGAAATTTTATCAAAAAGAATACCATTCCCTATAATTTCCAGAACAAAATTTTTATTTTTTACATAATCTTTAAATATAGTTATTAAATCTTCAAAACCTTTCTTGGGAGTAAAACTACCTACTGCTATAATTTTAATAGGATTATTTGGCTCTTTTTTGTTATCAGTATTTTCTTGTATTTCAACGCCATTATATAAAACTACCATTTTACTTTTGTGAAATGGGTCATATGAAGCATAAGAATTTTTAACCGCCCCAGCAACCATTACCAATTTGTAAACCAAAAAATTTAAAACGACATCAGCAATTTTAAATTTAAGTGGTTTATCAAAGGTTTCATTTGCTTCTCGGCAAAATAATTTGAAAGGAGTAAAAATTCTAGCAATTTTAGCTACAAAATTTGCATCATCAAGAGTTGAATAAACATGAGTAATTTTGTCTTTTTTTATTTTTTTTATTAAATTAAAATAACCTTTGGTATCATAGAGGTTTTTAAAATTACTTGGATAGAGAGTGTATATTTCACATATGTAACCCAAATTTGAAAGTTCCTCTGCTTCCTTTATAAAAACACCTTCAGCACCTCCCCTAGACAGCTTATTTATAACAAATAGTATTTTTGTATTATTTTTATTCATATTATTTAATGCAAAAAACCCTATATGAACTCGTCTGATTACTATTTTGTTTTTTAAACAAAATGTCTAACAAATCAAAAAATTTGGTTTTTTTTGAAAATAATGGAAACAAATTCATGACAGTAGAAATTGCCCCTTTAACACTTTTGATCTCAATTTCTTTAAAATCCCTGCACATATACTCCCAGGCGTCTTTGGTAAATCTATAAAAATCTTTGTAATAGCCATTCATCGGGTGATAATAAAAAATAAAAGGAGCATCAAAGTAAGCGTACCCACCCGGTTTTAGAACTCTATAAATTTCTTTCACCGCCTTCTGGGGTTCTTCAACGTGCTCTAAAACATTCATGCAAATAACGGCGTCCACACTATTATCTTCAAACGGGAGGTCGTGAACATCACCGACTATATCTGGATTATAATCTGAGACCTTATCCAGAATCACATATTTAACTTTTGGTAGATATTGGTCAATAAAATAATGCTGTTTGTTTCTATTGTTTTTAGACGGGTCTATTCTGAGTCCACCCCCAATATCCAATATATAATATTTTTCTTTAAATATTTTTTCTATTTTCAATTTGAAGAAAGAGTCCCAGGGTTTTATCATTTTTTACGATTTAAAATATTAAAAAAAGCATTTGAAAACAAAATCAAAACAAATGGCAAGCCTTGAATAGCGTATCTAGCATTAGCGGCTGGGCCTGCCAAAATCATAAGATAAATGGGTATGAATATAAAGGCCCAAGTCATTTTCCTTTTTCTCTCTTTCCAAACCGTCCCCATTGCCACAACATAGACAATGAGCCAAAACATTCTTTCAGTAATTTTCCACCAAACAGAAGTCACACTTTCAAAAAACAATCTCCACTCACGAGAAACCAGGTAACTTATAGCGCCTGTCTTTTTAAACTGATTTTCGATATGCATGGCCTCCTTGTAAGTAATTATTGTGTCCTGAATTGAAGAAGAAAAAATAAAAGGTAACGAAGAAGAAATATGATATTTAAAGTAAGTAAATGGATGCTCTAAAATAATTTTTTGAGCTACACTAGAAACTTGTTTAGAATAACGCAAATCACTCCACTGCCCTCTTTTTAGCCCGATTTTATTTTCCAGGTTTGTTCTCTCTTCAGCAAGAGTAGTATGATTTTGATTAGACAAAAAAAGTGGTGCAGCGTAATCAGCAAGATTAATTGCTTTGAAAGATGTGAAATCAGCTACTCCTATGGATTTATAATTTCTATAGACCCAGGGTGAGACTGCCATTAAGACAACGAAAATCATAATAGTTAAGGATTTTATTTTTTCTTTTACAGACAACTTCGAAGCCAAAAAAGGCACAGCAAATATTGGTAATGCAAATACCCCCATTGGTCTCACATATATAGCTAATGCAAAAATTATTGAAATAAAAATTATTCTTTTGATATTGTAGTGACCAGAAATAGCAAGATAAAAACCAAGTAAAAATAGAAATAGAAACAAAATATCAGTCAAAATAATAAGTGATAAAGTCAAGACAAGAGGATTCAAAATAAATATAGCCCCAGCTATTTCGCCTACCTTATGTGAATGAAATAGCGCTCCCAGCCTTCTGATTATTATCACGGAGCCAAACGCCAAAAATATTTGAATTAATGAGATCAAAAAATAAGATCTCCCAACTGTTTTTAGTGTAGCTACAAAAAATGGATAGCCGGGTGCTCGCAAAGTATTGATTTCACCATTACTAGAAAAAGTGTAATTTTGTATTATTGAATCGGCCAAACCTTTGTACTCCTCGCTGTCCTGTGGCACCACGGGCAAAACCGGCTCTAGATTGGTCACCTTTTGAATATTGGCAAGATGGATAGTAAAGACCCAAACTATAATATAGATAATAAAAATAGAAAAAAATATAACCTTAAACCATTTAGAAAAACTGTTTATTTCTTTAATTATCATTACATTAAATATAGACTATTTCTTTTCCAAAACAACCATCATTCTGGTAGCAAAAATAAGTGGTAATAAATCCAAAACTTTTTCTATTTTTTTAATAATTGGCAATACCTCGATTGAATAAAAAGAAGGCTTACTAAAACCGCCTGACAAAACATATGAAAGTGCTGACATTTTTTTTATTTCTAAGATATTCCAATCTTTAAATCTTTCAATCTTTAAATCTTTAAATACTCTCGTCGCATTGCCTTGAGCCGCGTAGTATTGTTCATCAGGATTTTCACCATTTTTATAAAACCAATTTATTTTTTTAAACAAACTCACTGGTTCGTGATGAAAAATCCCGTAAATAATTAAACCCAGGAGTGAGATGTACGGTTCAAAAATAATCACTCGTCCATCTTTTGCAAGCACCCTATTAAATTCTTTCAAAGCTGAACCAGGAAAAGCTAAGTGATGAAAAACATCAAACAAAACTAAATTTGAAACAGAGTTATTTTGAAACGAAAGATTATAGGCACTCTCAACTTGGTCAATCCAAGGATTAGGGAAAATATCGGTCGCGATACACTTTGGGTATACACTTTTGAAATTACCGATTCCAGAACCAAGTTCCACCACTTCCCCTTTTAAATCACTCCTGACCCATTTTAAGATCAAGTCGTAAAATCCTCTATAGATTTCCCTTAAAAGCGGCTTCTTATTCCAAGCTTCCAAATTCTTCTGAATCTCTAGATTATGCTGGTCTATATTAATTCCTGTCATAGGTTTATGGCTTAACATAAAAACATTTTAGATCAACTTGTTTGTTTTACTCGTCCACACACAATGATACTTGTTCCAAAGGGAAAAGTGATTGAAGGAATGCAGGAAGTTTCAAGAGACATGTACCACATAAGTATTTTATTTAGAATCTCCGGTAACCGCAAAGCTGAACCGCCACTTTTTCCTGTCAGTCTAACAAGGGCGGCTGGAAAAAATAGCAGGCAGTTCCAGTAACTTGCGTAATCTATCTCCAAACCACACCCATCGAAGAGTTCCTTAATTTGCCTTTTGTTGTAACGGCGAAAATGTTGATGTTCTACATCATGAACGCCCCATAAAAACTGAAATGCCGGTACCGTTGCCACTACCAATCCTCCGGGCGCAAGCGTAGACACTATCATCGAAAGGAATTTCTTATCGTCTTCAATATGTTCAAGAACATCAAATGCCCCAACTACGGAAAATCGACCCTTCATGTTTGCCAATATTTCCTCTGTGTAGACAACCTCGGAATAACCCCGAGCCTCACAGACTTTTCCTATTTCTCGATTTGGTTCGTATGCGACAATTCTAGTTGCTTTATTAAAAACTTCTTTCATTCCGCCGTAACCTGCGCCCACATCGCAAGCTTCACCATTTTCCTTTGAAAATTTTATTAGTACACGTTTCGCGGCGTTTTTGCGGCCCCAGTACCACCAGGACTTTTCTGCATCTAAAAGTAACTCAAAAGCTTTATTGATCATATTTTTAATGCTTGTCGAATTCGCATCATTGCAATAAGAGCTTGAAGACCATCACGAACAACACGAAGCTTACTTGCTCGGTGCACGTAGTAAAATTCTTCCCATTCAATTGGCAATTCTTCAACCACCAGACGAGCTGATGTTGCTTGAGCGATTAGTTCAAGATCAAGAAACCAAGTT
The DNA here is from genome assembly GCA_001824275.1 of Candidatus Zambryskibacteria bacterium RIFOXYC1_FULL_39_10. Lineage (GTDB taxonomy): Bacteria > Patescibacteriota > Minisyncoccia > Phycocordibacterales > WO2-35-19 > WO2-35-19. Next base: position 72,528 of record MHWW01000003.1, read on the forward strand.
GTTTCCTTGCAGGCTATAAGTACCTCTTTACCTTTTATATTCATACACTTCAAACCACACTGGGCGTCCTTAACTCGAATGGGTAAGATTATGCGAGCAACAAAGTTGAATAATTTAGATGAGACCGTCCTTAAGTAGCTACGTTTGACTTTTGTTTCGTCAAGAAACCTCGAACCAATAACAATATCTTTTCCTGTCGATAGGTGGTCAACGAACACGGCAATATTTTTTGGAGAAACAGAAAGATCGGCATCAATAAAACAAAAAAAATCAGCTAACGAATACTCTGCCGCTCTCCGAATTGCAATTCCTTTACCTTTTTCTGAAATAGAAAGAAGGATTGTATTTTTTAATCCGGCGGTAATTACCTTTTGCCTCGTATCATCAGTAGAGCCATTGTCAGCAACAATAATACGCCACTCTATATCTGGCCTCTTCTTTACCTCTTCTTGAATCGTTCGAATAGTATTGATAATAATCGAGGATTCATTCAAAACCGGAATACATATGTCACATTTCATAAAGTTTTTTTAAAGTTTTGTGGTGTAAAATTATGTGATATTATACTAAGGAAAGTCTACCATGATTTCTAAAAAAACAGGAGTTATTCTTTTCTTAATAATATTGATTTTATTTGTAGGTACACGCGTTGCCGGTCTTCATATTTCCTATCAACAAGACGAATCAAAGTTGCCTTATTTCGCCGATAAAACACAACATCTTCCTGGTGGCATTCCACATCCACCGCTAATGGAACTTCTTTTTAATAATGCCGGCACCGTGCTTGGGGCAGATAATTACCGAATTATACCTTTTACTCTTGGTTTCATCAATATCTTTTTGCTTTTTTATCTAGCTAAAATAATGTTTAACACCCGCACCGCTCTATGGGCAATATTTTTGTTTACAGTTGTTTATTTTTCCCTTATTTCATCACTTATGCTTGGTGTGGACGGAGAGTTTATGCCATTATTTTTTCTTATTGCAGGGATTGCGTATTACAAGCTTCGATTAAAAAACTTTGCTTTAAAAGAAACTTGGCCGTATCTTATTATTTTTATTTTTGGAATAGTTGGAGGAGTGTTGACTAAAGTGAGCGCGGTTCTACCTATTGGCGCCTTTGCATTAGATTTCGGGATAGAAAAAAATATATTTAAAGATATAAGAAAAACAATGAAATACCTGTTGTTTGGATTGATTACTTTGATTGTACTCGGTGGTATACTTTATCTGTCTAAATTTGTCTTTACTTTTTTCGATATAGATAAAGCCCTTACTTATTGGAAACATTTTTCTAATTCATCAAGTTTTCTAGATCGTGGTTGGCTTCAGACATTTATACAGTTTTGGAAATGTATATTATACGCTTCACCACTTCTTATTCTCACACCGTTTTTTATAAACAAAGAAATATGGGAGAAGACTAAACCTCTTTTTTTCTTTTTGGGTATCGGTGTTATTTTTTATCTTTTCGTTTTCGACTTCTCTCTTGGGGCAATTGATATGTACTTGCAATTCTCTGTTGTACCACTTTGTATTATATCTGCTGCAGTGTTTGCCAAACACATCGGAAACAAAGGTGACGAAAGTGACAAACAAAAAAACAAAATAACATTCCAAATAATCGGGGCTATACTAATTTTCTTTTTGCAATTTCTGCCTCATATAGTTCCGCCTCTTTATCCGAAGATTTTGTGGTTATCTAGAGTGATTTCTCTTAAATGGAACTTTCTGTTCCCTTTCACTGGTGGCTCTGGACCTGTACCTTTTTATGTTTCTTTCCTTTTTATAGCAATGTCTTGGATGATTTGTGTATTATTTGTCCTCTACTCTTTAAAGAGACCCGCTGTTAAAAAAATTGCAATAATATCCATTTTGATTTTTGGTCTAACCTACAATGTCATTTTCATGGAAGAATACTTGTTTGGACGTATAAACGGTAGCACCCAGACACTCATAGACAACGCTGTTGTTCACATTAAATCAAACAATAAAATTAAAGAAGTTTTGGTCTATAACGACAACGGTGGATTCGAAATACGGCAGACTGAGAAATATAAGAGAAGGATATACGCTGTCCCAGCTTACGAGAAATATTACAAAGAAATATTTGAGGGTTTTAGGGGCAATATTCTTTTTATAGACATCCCAAAACTCTCTGAGGATAGCTTTTATAAAAAATTCTTTGACACTTGCACTGTTGTATATGATGAATCAAGTGGAAAAATATTATCTAAAATCTACGATTGCTCTATAAAGAAACTATAGTAACTTAATTTTGCGGGCGGCAAAAATAGTCATTTGCAGGAGTAGCCAGCCGTGTCTAAAACGGCTGATATTGGTAGTGCCATAAGTTCTCTCTTGATAATGAATCGGTAAATCAATAATTTTAAGATTGAGTTTGGCGGCACCAAAAAGCAAATCGAAATCGCCAAACGGATCAAAGTCACCAAAAAACTTTCGATTAGCTTTGACATCTTCATAATCCTTTTTCCAAATTACTTTGGTGCCACAAAGGGTGTCTTTGAGTCTCTGATCCAAAATAGCACTGAACGCAAGACTGAAAAACTTATTGCCCAAAATATTGAGAACTCGCATAGACTCTTTTTGAAGTGGATAAATTAAACGACAGCCGTTTATAAACTCTCCCTTATTTTGGACGATGGCATCATAAAATTTCTTCATTTCTGGTGCAGGCACTGTCATATCAGCATCATAAATGGTTAGTATATCCCCTGTTGCCATTTCAAACCCCTTTCTTACTGCATCACCCTTTCCTTTGTCTTCTTGTTTTCCATATAATATTTTTTTAGTATTTTTATATTTTTCTGCAACCCGCACTATTTCATCGTAAGTATTATCAGTAGAATTCCCCTCAATAAATATTATTTCAGTAAACGAGCCGAGATCTGGCAAATCTTTGGCAATCTTCTCTATCGTACCCGCTTCGTTTCTAGCCGGTACTACTATAGAAATAGACGGCAAACTTTTTTCATCAGAATAAGTTTTTGTTATATGCTTTCTTAAAACTACATAATGGAAAAGTCCCATTCTAGAGAAAGGAAAAATATTGGCGATATATTTGTTGAGGAATGAGGATACAACAGGAATGTAAATCGGCATTATCATTTTCGTACCAAACTTAATTACTTCCAAGTTGGCTAGGTGAGCAAAATTTTTGATATCGTTTATTGAAAGCCAATTTTGCTCTATTTTTAATGTAGATCTTAATCTAAATATTGAAGCCAATCGCAGCACCGGCTCCCACAATGAACTATATTGAGTAATCACTATTCGTCCATCATCATTTAAATACTTTTGTATCTCGGTAAAATATTTTTGAATATCATAAACATAACCAAGAGCATCAGAAACTACCAGGTAGTCATAATCACCCTTGGACTCTTCTTTTATTTCAAATTTGAGAGTTAAGGTCTTTTTATTACTTGGAACAAGAAAATTTAAGAAAGAATCTAAGTAATTATGGTAATAGTTTGCAAACAATTTGTTCATATAGTTTATCAGTTAAGGCCTTCAGGCTATGATTGTTTATAACATAATCTGTGAGTTTTTGACAGACTTCCTTTTTTAATACAGGAGGGGCGTTAAGCCAAAAATCTATCCTGCTAGCGACATCTTCCGGGTTAGGTTCTGCAATCATTCCCTCATCAATCTCCCCCGACAAAGACTTATTAGTGACGACAAGCAAACAACCACAAGCGGCTGCTTCTAAAATTGTTTTATCAAAACTGCCAGACGGAGTGAGGTTTACATAAATATTGTGCTCCCTATAAATTTTAGGAGTTTCGTAATTTGGTACACTTTTATAAAAATTAATTTTATTTTTTAAATTTAATTTCTCTACTTTATTTTTAAGAGATTCAAAATAATCTCCCGTATCTGGCGTTGGATTCCCATAAAAATCACAGACAAAATCAATTCCCTTTTTATCTAAAATATTTAAAGCCTCAACCAGCAAATCTGGTTTTTTAATCGTATCCATCCTCCCCAAAAACAATATTTTATTCCTTATTTCGGATTTCGGATTTCGGATTTCGGATTTAAACACATTTGTGTTTATACCAACTGGCATCAATATAGTCTTCTTATATTTTGCCACAAAAGCAAATTTTGAAGTGCAAAAAACTTTATCTGCAAACCAGACTGCTATTCTGGTAAAAGTATTGCCAAATTGGTGATTTCGCCAAAAATATATTTTTTTTCTAAGAATTTTCCAAATAAATCCACCTAATAAAATGTATTCCTGATTCATGTGCACAAAAACAGAATCATATTCTTTGTGTAATCCTAAAATCAAATTTAGAAAATTTTTAACATATTTTATTTTGCTCTTACCAGACTCCTTACCTAAAGAATATACCTTCACATTGCTCGGCAGATTATATTCACCCTTTTCAAGGCAAATAACTGTTACTTTTTCAAACTTTTTAGAAAATTCTTCAATCCATCGATGGAAAAAACCAAGTATTGGGTCATTTTTGTTCACTTTTTGAGTCAATATTAGTAAATTCATGACGGTCAAGATTATTCTTTCTTATTTTTAGAAATCCAAAATAAATCGAAAGCAAACAAAGATGGAAAAATTTTTGATAATTTTCTGTATCGACCCAATCCAATTATTTTCACATCATTAAATTGTTTCTTTAGTATATCGTTAAGCTCACCATAACTGAATTGATTTATATGGGTTGGATCTGATAACGGAGTCCATTTTTTTGATCCGAATAAATATCTAATTCTGTTTTTCAAACTAAAAGCATTAGGTACCGAACCAATAAAAATACCCTCGCTATTCATATGTCTTAATATAGATTTTAATATTTTTTCTGGATAATATAAATGTTCCAACACTTCACCCGCCACTACCACATCAAATTTTTTGTCCCCCAGCTCATTCCAGTCACCATTCAAATCCATATGGATTGTTTTAATACCAAAATTCATTTCCGCTTCATGTAAAGCTTTTATATCTATATCCACCCCAAGAATATCATTGTCATCTATAAAATGCTTCGTTAATGTGCCATCTCTACATCCTATATCAATAATCTTTTTACCTTTACCTATATATTTTTTTAACAAATCACCTCTCTCTTTCTCTAAAATACTAAAATTTTGCGGTCTATTATTTAGATGATGATCTTGATAAATTTTTTGAATTGAGTTTTTCATGTTCATGATATAAATATACCATCAAAAGATAATCTAGAAATACATTTTATTTCTCATTAAAGATAAAAAACTTATACAAGACAAAATTTTGAATCATTACAAAAAAGCCGGCAATGAGTTGAGCTAGAATATACCAGATTCCCAATATTTCCACACATAATGATATAAATATTGTATTAGTTATTACTCCTAAAACAGCCGCTATAAAAAATCTAGAAAACTGATGGTGTATTTTATCTGTATTTTTATCCTCAAATACAACAAATTTTTGTAAAACAAAACTTACTATCAAAGAAATCAGAAAAGCGATAACTGAAGAGTATAAATACCAAATACCTAAAGTATCTGTAAAAATATATAGAGAAATAATATTTATAGCTGCAGATGTAATACCACATATAAAATACCTGATAAGCATAATGGAATTAAAAACAGTTTTATTAAATTCAAAAACTCTAGATATAAAATTTCTCTTTTTATAATTATCTGCAGTTCTTATTACAGAGTCAGTATATTTTTTATAATAATCATCTAGCAAAGCTAAGTGTTTTTGCGCTTCCATTTTTGCCATCTCTCCCATTTTTTGGGCCAAGTTTTTATCCTGATAAATTTTTAAAATATTATGGTTAAAAGATTCTGAGTCCTTAGCATCACAAACAAAAGCTGAATCTTTATTAAATACATCTCCAGCTATCCCAGTATCAGACAAAATCAGGGGTAATCCAAAATAAGCCGCTTCAACCGTAGAGACGCCGTAACCTTCGTAAAGTGATGCCGACACAAAAGCATCTGCCATTTTGTAATATGGCTTCAAATCATTCTCCCAACCTGTAAAATAAATTTGTTCCAAAATGCCCATATTTTGAGCCATTTTTTGAATATTAATTTTCTCTGATCCGTCCCCTACCAAACAAAGTCCAATATTTTTATTATCTAAATTTTTTATTGCCCTCAAAACTGTTTCAATATTCTTCTCTTTCTCTAAACGACAGACCATAATCAAAGTAAACGGAAAAGGCTTTTTAAAAGGTCTCCCCTTTGGCCCCTCATTTCCTAAGGGGAGACCTTGGGAAATTTCCATTTTTATAGGCAACACATCAATATTTTTAGAAAATGCACCTATTGAATTTTTGATTCTTTCTGACACTACCCTCACCCTATCAGAATATTTCAAGGTAAATTCTGACATCATAAACCTAATTTTATTTAGGAGTGACGATTCTCTAAAATATTTGTGTGCTAAATCAGTATGAATCTGAATATGGAGTGGCAAACCGTAAAACAATTTTACTAATGTTCCCACCATACCGATCTCAAAAGGGTCTTGGCATGAAATTACATAGTTATTTGGTGAATTTTTGAATAATTTTCTAATGATCCTAAAATAATCAAAAAAATAAAATATTCTTATATTAGATCTACTTGGATATAAAAATATGTTATCTGAAAGTTTTTGCTCTTGAAATTTTGAGTCATTTGGGGTAAAGACGATTATATGGATTTCTTCAAAATATTTACCGTATTCTATTTGCCTTTGCCTGACTGCAGAGTCTAACTCAAATATTTTTTGACCCATTCCTAAAGATATTAATTTCATATTTTTTTATATACTTCAATAAATTCCTCCGCTATTTGATCCCAAGTATGCACAAAGTTAAAGTTTTTTACTTTCTCTTTTGCTTTTTTATAACCATCTTCTGTTAAAAGATAAGAAATAGCTTCTTCTATTTCTTTTTCATTTAATGGATCAACAAAGGTCCCAGCCTCTCTTATCCTCTCATATATACCCACTTCCTTGGTACATATAAAGGGCCTGTTGAGCTTTATGGCGTCCAGTATCATATTTGGGCTTATATCACCAAGAGAAACCAAAATAACCGCATAAGCACCCTTCATCTTGTCTATAAACTCCTGGTATGGCAGATTTTGAGTAAAAAGAGAAACCTCGCTGTTTTCTTTTTCTATTTTTTTAAAAACCTTTTCCAATACATCAAAATTTTTCCATGTTAGATTTCTAGCAGAAGCTATAAATATTTTTGATCTAAAGTTTTCGTCAGATTCTTTGGGTCCATAATAATTTTCTACAATGCAAGTATTTTCCTCTTTCAGTCCATACTCTTTTACAAAGATATCTTTTTGCCACTTGGTTGAAAAGATAATGCGTCGAGTATTTTTAAGCGTCCATTTAGTAACTATGAAGATGATTTTCTCTTTAAAAGTAAGCTTCCTTTTCTCTGTATTATAAAAATTTCTAAACAAAACTTTTTTATTGTGTCTCTCACAATATTGTTCCCAAAGAAAATCACCTCCGGTTCTTATAATATTTTTTTTAAAAAATAGTCTGGATGCAAGGGCTGTCGGAAATCCTACTCCATATGTATCTAGCGCAAATACCATATCCGCTCTTAAAATAGAGGGTATTATTTTTAAAAAAAAGAAAATGTGTCTTATTCCTGTCGGAATTTTATTCTCTATAGTAAATGTTTTTACTGAAACGGAATGACCTAGTTTTTCAAAAGCTTCCTTCAGATTTTTAGCGTATTGGGCTGGGCCCCCTATTTTGGGCGGATATATTCCTGTAGTGATAAGAATTTTCATTTTATGTTAAATACCGCACTCATCTGCTTAGCTATTAAATCCCAATCGTATTTTTCTTTCACCATCTTATATGCATTTTCTATTATTTGATTTTTGTTTGGATCAGAAATTACTTTTTGAACTGTACTCACAATACTTTCTGGATTTTCGGGTTCACAAAAATAACCAGTTGCTATGGCATCAATCCCACTACACATAAGCTTCGCGGGACTAAAGAGAAAGTCAGTAATTCCGCCAACGGGGGTAGCAATGACTGGCAACTTAGCCGCCATCGCTTCTATAAAGGAAACTCCGAAGCCTTCAGAGAGTGAGGCTCTGATAAAAATATCACAAGCCTTCAAATATTTTGGAAGACTCTGGTGCGAAACCAAGCCCATAAAAATTACTCTGTCTGAAACCTTTAAGCTTTTAGCTTTAAGCTTTAAGCTTTCTTCTAAATAACCCTCTCCCAAAATTAAAAACTTAATATTCTCTGAAAGTTTTGTTAAAGCGTGAATCACATCCCCTACCCCATTTTTCTTTACCAACCTTGATGATGTGACCAAAACAATATCACCTTCTTTTAATTCTAATTCCTGTCTTATTTTTTTCCTTTCTTCTATTTCGGATTTCGAATTTCGGATTTCGAATTTATTGATGTCTACTCCGTTTGGAATTAGTTCAATCGGAACGTCCACGCCATTCTTTCGCATTCTTTCAATCAAATAATTGCTTATTGCAGTTCCAAAATCTGCTTTTTGGAAAACAAGTAAGTGTAAGGGTTTAATTAGCCAGCGGTATAAAAAATTTACACCCAAAACATACCGCTTAAGATGCTCTTCTTCATCACCTTCTTGCATTGTCAAAATCAATTTAGGTTTTGATTCCTTAATTTTAAATTTAGCCGCCGCAATACTGGCTTGACTGGCCATCATAGACCAAACGACATCATATTTTTTTTCTTTATAGAGTTTAGCCGCTTTTCTGTGGCCAAAAAGTGCCAACCAAAGTTTATCTAAAGTTTTAAAACCAAAACCAACTCTGTAAACATTTATATTCCCGATTTTTTCAATACTAGGTAATTTCCGGTCCAGTTTGGCTGTAATCAAATCAAATTGAGTATCAACAATTCTGTCAGTAATTTCTTTGACAGCCACCTCTGCCCCACCCACAAACGGGCAATAAGCAGTCGAAAATATGAGTATTTTTTGAGGATTCATTAACTAAATTATACCAGAAATCCTTATTTTTAGCCATTTAAAATTTTTCTGAGAGTATCTTCCGCAACCTCCTTTGGTTTACCGGCTTGCCCCGCCATAGCATTTTGCGAAGGCTGGGAGACTTTAATTAAATCAGGTTTCTTTTCTTCCCTTGCTACTCCCTGCTCGCTACTGACTACTTTCTGACTTTTAGCTTTCTCTATCGCCTCTTTCAGAGCATTCACTTTCTCAGGTGTCGCTTCTTTATTTTTATTTTTCTCCCCATGATTTAATTCATGCAGTGATACAACTTCTTTTTTAGGTTCCCCGCCCGCAACGCTCTCGCTTGCGAGGCGGGCGGGTATTTTTATTTCTTCCCCTTTTTTTCCAATTTCTAAACTCTTATTTCTAATCTCTTTTCCATTTACTGCCTCCGCTATCGCTCCTGCTAAAATAGAATTTTTTTGTACCTGCTCTACCTGAGGTTTTGGTTGCTCATATTTTGGACGAGGTTCTTCAAACTTTTTTTCTACCGGTTTTGATTCGTATTTTGTTTCTCTTCTGGGTTCTTCCTTGTTCATTGGGATTTTGACATAATCTGGTTTTTTTTCTTCCCTTACTACTTGCTGCTTACTACTTACTACTGGTCTCTGCTCCGGCGCATGCCACTCCTCTATTGCCTTCTCTACATCAACCTTTGTCTGAGAATAAGTTTTGCGAGATAAATTTAGTGCCTCATCTCTAAACGAAGCCTCGGGTTTTGGGAATGGAGCTAAGGTGGTAGCTGAAAATGGTTGCGAGGCTACCCCATCTATCATTAGTTTTAAATAAATTTGAACGAAACCAAGATTTACGATATCTTCAGCGGTGAAAACGGGAGCAAACTCCTTTTCCAAGACCTCAGCATCATAAGAACCGACTCTAAAAGTGACCATGGTCCCCACGTTACCAAAGACAGCCGCCCTCACTTCTTCAGCCATTTGTTCAATATATTGGTGAGTAATATTTAGACTAAGTTTATATTTCCTTGCTTCAGAGAGAATATCGGCAAAACTTTTGTTGGCAAAAGACTGAAACTCGTCCACATAAAGATAAAAGTTGGGCAACTTCTTAAGCTTAGTTGGATCAACATCAGCGCGAGACATGGCGGCTAAATATATTTTGGTGACAAGCATCGCCCCCAAAAGGTTCGCGTTGTTTTCACCCACCAGCCCTTTTGAAAGGTTTACTATCAAAATTTTCTTTTCATCCATTATCTTCCTCACATCAAAAGAAGATTTGGATTGCCCAACAATGTTTCGGATAAGCGGATTAGACACAAATTGACCGACTTTGTTTTGAATGGCTGGAGTAGCTTCAGCAGCATATTTGTCAGTATATTTGGCAAACTCATCAACCCAAAATGACTTGGTGGTTGGGTCTTTGACATTATCAACCACTTTTTTTCGATATTCTTTATCAATAAGCATGCGGTTTATACCTAGCATTGTCGCTCCTGGATACTCCAAAAGAGCTGCCAAAGTATTTTGCAAAATGTAGGCCATACGAGCTGACCATTGATCCTCCCATATTTTTTCAAAGGCACTCATAAGACCTGAGACCACGAGGTGCCTCCTATCCGGACCGACATCTTCCATCACATTAAAAGAAATAGGAAATTCAGTATCAAAAGGAGCAAAATAAATAACATCTTTGATACGATGTTCTGGAATATAATCAAGCAAAAGGTCTGCGGTTTTGCCGTGCGGATCTAAGAAGGCCATCCCTTCGCCGTTTTGAATATCTTGAATAGCCATATTCTCAAGCATAGTAGATTTACCCATACCGGTTTTACCGATTGAATAAACATGGCGCAACCTATCTTCGGCTTTAATTCCAAACTTCACTCGCTTATTGCGCGAATCAGTTTCCGCAAAATAAGTTATTTTATTTTTCTCATCCATTAAATATATTATACAATAAACAAATCCTAAATTCTAATATCGAAACTCGAAACAAATCCAAATTTTCAAAATTTTAAACTCAAAACTTTTTGTCTAGAATTTTATATTTTGGATTTAAATATTGTTTCGGATTTCGGATTTCGGATTTTGAAATTTATTTTAGAAGTGCAGCTTCTGTATACGTGTTGGCCGGGTCCCATAACATCCAACTAGTTAAACCAGCGTCATAGGTAGCCTGAATTTGTTTGCGCACCATTGCCGCAGTGTAGTGTACTGGATAGTCATTGTCTTGAAGCCAAGGCCTGAGCTGTAGTGGACCAAGCCTTTTAAGCAAATCCGATTTTGGAGTAGAAGAAGCAACTTCATTTCGTAAGAAGTTTACTCTCGAGACTGCCGCGTCCATACTAAACTTTACTATTTCATAAGGCACTTTGTTTGGATCAGGCCAACCATTATATGTAGCTGGGTAATGTGATGGATAAACCATGGGTGCAACATAATCAAAGTTTAAAAGAGCATATTCCAAAACTTGGCCGATGTTTAGATCATCGGTGTTGGTGGTAGTCATACCAAAAAGGTCAGCTGAAGTCACAATCCCTGTCCCCGCAATTTTGGAATCTAAATATTCATAAAATTGTCTAAGCATTTCCTTTTTGGTGGTCGTGCCAGTGTGAGAAAAATAAATATCCTTCATATTACCGTCCGAAGGAAAGCGAATATAATCATAATTAATTTCATCAAAACCAATAGCATATGAAGCAGTAGAGATAGAAATTATATAATCCCAAAACGATTTGGCCCCAACATCAATGAAAGAGATGCCTTTGCGGTCTTTCCAAGTGCCTCCATCACTTTTTCTTTTAACCGCTAATTCTGGATGAGCTTTGGCATAAAGAGGGTCTTGGAAAACTGTGACTCTGCCAATCACATAAATATCTTTGCTATGCAAAACATCAACGAAATCTGCCATATCAGAAACTTTGCATCCACTTCCCTCCAACTTATCAATCTGATTATTGCCAGTTAAAAAAGAGACAGTGCCGGTATAATCTTTGATATCAATCACCACCGCATTTATTTCAGTTTCGTCTATTAGTTTTACTACTTTATTTCTAAAACTTGGAGTGCCAGCGACACATTGAGTCATATAAATAGCCTTGAGTGGTTCTGGAGTACTGATATGTTTAACTTTTTTAGGAGTCGTGGTAGTAGTACTTGTAGCCACGCCAGATACATTTTGATAAGAAACTTCTGAGGAAAAAGTAAACGAAGAAATCAAAAAAATTACTGCAGCACCCCCTGCAAATATAGCTAAAATATTTCCAAAATTTTTAATTTTCATTCTTCTCTTCTTCTATTTTATTTTCTTCGGGAGCAGAAAATCTAAGTTCATCTTTTTCAATATTTAAATTTTCTGGATTAATTTTTTCTTGCTTTCTTTTAACCTTTACTTTCGGCTGTAATTTTCTTAAAATAGCTGGGCCAAAAGAGACTAACAATAAAAATAGTCCGGAAAGAAAAACCAGTCCATCTCGCCAAATTATTGGTAACCCAAGTAGTGGAATTATGATAAGCCAGACCGCAAAAGAAATATAAAAATTGTTTTTATTCATCCCGTTAGAAATAGGAAATATTATTTCCGTGGTTAATTATTAAAATCCTGTAATCTCGTTAAAATTTCTAACGGGATTATGTAAACATATTAACACCCTATAGTGAATTTTGACAATGTAATGACCTCCTCCCCGGGCTCCGCTATGCTGCGCCCGGGGTTTCCTTTTTTGGGCATGAGGATTCTAAGTGAACAATCTAGAG
>MHWW01000004.1 GCA_001824275.1 Candidatus Zambryskibacteria bacterium RIFOXYC1_FULL_39_10
CTTCCCTCAATTTTTATGGATTGCTCTTTGCCACTTGATTTGTCTTTGGCTTTAACATTTAGGATACCGTTGGCGTCAATATCAAAAGTGACCTCAACTTGAGGAACGCCGCGTGGTGATGGAGGAATGCCGTCTAAGATAAAGCGGCCGAGGGTGCGGTTGTCGGTCGCAAGTGGACGCTCGCCTTGCACTACATGGATTTCAACACTGGTTTGATTGTCAGCAGCGGTAGAAAATACTTGAGATTTAGAAGCTGGAATGGTCGTGTTCCTTTCAATTAATTTGGTAGCGACACTGCCCATAGTTTCAATACCAAGGGAGAGCGGAATAACATCGAGAAGTAAAATATCTTTGACATCACCACCTATGATACCACCTTGAATAGCGGCGCCGAGAGCGACGACTTCGTCAGGGTTGATTGATTTGTTTGGTTCACGGCCGAAAAACTTTTTAACTTCTTCAATAATTTTTGGCATACGAGTTTGTCCTCCGACTAAAACAATTTCTTCAATTTCACCCACTTTAAAAGGTGAAGCCTCAATCGCACGCTTGGTAATCTCCATCGCTCTTTGGATAAATTCGTCAGTGATTTCCTCCAATTTAGCGCGATTCATTTTGATAAGAAGGTGGCGAGGTCCGGAAGAATCTGAAGTGATAAAAGGAATGTTGACTTCGGTATCAGTAGCAGTAGAAAGTTCAATTTTGGCTTTTTCAGCGGCCTCATCTAATCTTTGAAGTGCTAGAGGATCTTTGGTGATATCAATGCCACTTTCTTTTTTGAATTCAGAGGCGAGCCAATGAATGATTTTTTGATCTATATCTTTACCTCCCAAGTGTGAGTCTCCATCTGTCGCTTTGACTTCAACCACATCATCACCCACTTCCAAAATTGAAATATCAAAAGTTCCACCCCCGAAATCAAAGACGGCGATTTGTTCGTTTTTCTTTTTGTTAAAACCGTAAGCGAGGGCGGCGGCGGTTGGTTCATTTATAATTCGGAGGACATCGAGGCCCGCGATTTGACCGGCATCTTTGGTCGCCTTCCTTTGAGCGTCGTTGAAATAAGCTGGAACGGTAATAATGGCTTGAGTAATCTTTTCGCCCAACTTGGCTTCGGCATCAGCTTTGAGTTTGGAAAGAATCATTGCCGAAATTTCTTCTGGTCGGTAAATATGGTCGTTCATTTTGACCTGCACACTACCAGTACTTGAAGCAGAAATTTCAAAAGGCACAGTGTCTTTATCTTTTTGCACCGCATCTTCTTTGAAATCGTGACCGATAAATCTTTTGATGCCAAAAACAGTGTTTTGAGGATTGGTGACTGCTTGTCTTCTGGCAAGTAGGCCCACTAATCTTTCACCGGTTTTAGAAATAGCGACAATAGAGGGAGTGGTGCGCGCTCCTTCAATGTTTTCAATTATTTTTGGTGCTCCCGCTTCCATCACCGCTACAGCGCAGTTGGTAGTTCCTAAGTCTATTCCTATGATTTTTGACATAATAGTATTTGTTAAATGAATAATTTTTAATTTTTATCAGACCTCACCCCGATTTTATCAAACCCCACCCCATCCCGCCAAGGCGGGATTGCCCCTCACCTTGTCTAATGTGAGGGGAGGAGTTAAAAATAATAATATTTTGTGAACAAATTATACATCCACTCGCTTTTTTATGCACTTGACTTTAATATCCAAGTTTGCTATAATGTATGTAGGAGGCAGTATGGAGATCATGCGTGGTATTGGCCTAGGTATTACCATCTTGTCTCTTCTGGTTTGGTCGGCGGGGTTTTTCCCTGCCGCTGTTTACCATGAAGAAAAGAAGTTCTCTCGGGTGTGTATAGGGGCGGCTGTGGGTGGTTTGCTCCTAAATTATCTGTTTCGGTGATGAGATCCTCGCCGGAACCAATAAGCTGTCGGGACATCAAACCGGCGGCTTTCTTTTTACCTAGATGCTAGCTACTGGCTACTAAATTTCCCAACCTTAACCTTAGGGGCTCTAATTATTTTGTTTTGAAGAGCGTAGCCGACATTTAGGACTTCTAATATTTTGCCGTCTTCTTTTTTATCTTCTACGGCAACATTTTCAATCGCCTCATCACGATTTGGGTCAAACTGCTCACCTAGTGGATTTATAACTGAGACGCCATGATTTCCTAAAACATTTATGAGTTGAGAATGAATATATTCTACTCCTCGCCTCCAATTTTCATCTACTTTTTCCCATGCCTCTTTATTTTTAAAAGCGGAATCAAATGAATCGAGAACGGTCATAATTTCGGTGGCGATATCTTCTTTGGCAAATTTAGCAAACTCTTTTTTCTCTTCTTCTAATCGCTTTTTTAAATTGATACTGTCGGCTCTCTCTTTTTGCCAGCCAGTCAGATATTCCAAGTTTTTTTCTTCTAACTCTTTTATTTTTAAACGCAACTTTTTGATAAGAGCACCATCGTCGTGTCCCCCATCTTCATCAATATTTTCGTCAAAAATTACATCATCATTTTCATTTTGCATAGTAGTCATTTTACTGATTTTTGGGCGGAAATCAAATTTCAGACCCCACCCCATTTTCTAACCTCCCCCTTTCCCCCTCCTTACTTTAAGGAGGGATTTGTGGATGGCTTCGCCCTATTAAATAACTCACCCCCTACCCCTCTCTTACAACAAGAGAGGGGCGGAATTAAAAATAGATAAAAGAAAGGCCCCGCATCGCTGTTCGCAATGGGGGCCTCTGTGGTAGAGTTTTACTCCACCGTGTCAATTTTTGAGATTTCGCGCGTGAGTTCGTTCTCGGCGATCTCCTTAATCCTTGTGATCCAGGCAGAGAATGGGATTCCCGCCGGGACCTTGTAGATGGTGATTCGTGTTCTTCTTGGCAGAACAAGAGTTTCTACCTTAACAATAAAATTAACCTGGTCTGGATCACTGAGCCTCTTCACCGCTTCGTAGACCGTTTCTCCTCTGGTCTCGATCACCTTGGGTTTTCGACTGAAGATTCCCCAAAGCTTTTCTCGCGGTTCGGCTCCTACGTGACATGGTGTGACCCGTGCTATTTCCTCACCACCTCTGTTGATTAGAAAATAGTTTCGTGAAATTGGCGATGGGTAACCAATACGCTTATACCAGCGCCACTCTTCAGTGTATCCCCAATTGTCAATCACATCTAGATCGACTCTGGAGATCTTGGGAAGCTCCGTGAGCGTCTTGTCTCCGAGGTATCGACCGATGAAGGGAAACTCCTTCATCATTGCATCCAGTTTTGCCTTATATCCAACGGACATTTCTAACTCCTCTCTGCAGTATCCCACTGCAGCCTTGTGACTCGGCTTCCCGCTCCGTCAGTTTGAAGTTGTGCCTTAGCGACGTGCCAAGACTAATCTAACTTAAATTATACACCCCCAGAGTTATTTTGTCAACAAAACACCCCAGACGGGGTCTGGGGTGTTCTTGAAAATGTTGTTGGGGATTTCCCTCCCCTGATCAAGGGGAGGGCGACACGAAGTGCGGGGTGGGGTTTATCTCTTGCTCCATTGGGGCGCTTTTCTTGCTTTCTTGAGGCCGAATTTGCGTCTTTCTTTGGCACGAGGATCGCGCTTGAGGAAACCAGCAGTCTTGATTTTGGTTTTGAAAGATTCATCGTGTATGACTAGGGCGCGAGCGATGCCGTGCCTTATGGCTTCAGCTTGAGAGTGGACTCCCCCACCCTTCACTACAACGGTGATGGTGAAGTTGCCCGCTTTCACTTTGCCCAAAGCTTCTTCTACCACCTTCCTGAGTTCGGCAGTTGGGAAATATGATACCAAATCGCGGTCGTTTATTTTGAAAGTATTTTTGGCAGAAGGAGTGATGCGCACTCTGGCTACCGAAGTTTTCCTTCGGCCTACGGCTTCAATGTATCGCTCTTTGTTTCCGACTGTTTTTTCTTTGGTGGTTGTCATACTATTCTTTAATTATTAAATTTTTCATCATTTGGTCTCGCAATTTGTTTTTGGGTAGCATACCACGGACGGCAATACGCAAAGTCTCTCGCATACCTTTGTCAGCGACTACCTTTTTCATACTTCGCTCTTTCAGTCCGCCTGGATAGCCAGAATAATTTTTGTAAACCTTCTGGTCCATCTTTTTGTTGGTGACTGAAATCTTGGAGGCGTTTAACACTTTGAGTTTGATGTCAGGGATAGCGTTGCGGACGAAATCAGGACGATTTTTGCCCATCAAAATAACGGCAACCTCGGTAGCCAATCTGCCTAACTTTTTGTTTTGTGCGTCTATTGTATGTTCCATAATTTTTAATTTCTAATTTAGAATTTTCAGTGAATTTTCAATGTTTTAATTTTCAATCTTTAAATAAAGCTTATTGTTGCCATCTTGCTACCATCGGAAAGTCTAGGCTTGGTTTTGGTAATTCGCAAGTAGCCACCATTTTGGTCTTTGTATTTTTTGGAAAGAGTGTCCATCAAAATTTTGGTAGCGTTTTGGCCAATCTTTTCGATAATAGCTCTGCGAGCGGCAACTGTCTGAAGCTTGCCTTTGGTGACTAACTTTTCTACAAATGGTCTGATTTCTTTGGCCTTGGGTTCGGTGGTTCTCATCTTTTGATGCAAAACTAAAGAACGAGCAAGTGAATTGACCAAAGCTTTCCTTACTTTGCGGACTCGACTGAATTTTCTGTTTGCGTTGTGATGTCTCATATATTGATTGAATGATTGAATGATTTAAAGATTGAAAGATTTTGCATGAATTTTTAAATTTTCAATTTTTAATTATTTCAGAGTGATTCCGTGTTCGCCTAATACTCTTTTAATTTCGGCAACTCCCTTGGCGCCCAAACCTTCAACCTCCAAAATGTCCTTCTCTTTCTTTCGAGCCAAACCGCCTATGGTGCGGATGTTGGCGCTTGAAAGTGCGTTGAGGGTCCTCGCTCCGAGGTTTAAGTTTTCAATGCGGGTTTTTAGGAATTCTGGATCAAGCTTTTGGGAACCGTTGTCTTCGCTCTCGCCTTCGCCTTCAGAATTTCCGCTTGAGAACTCTTCGTTTTCCTCTTCTTTTTCTTTAAAACCGGTAATCGCCTTTAATTGTTCTATCATAATATTGATAGAACTTTCAAGAGCTTCTTTAGGAGTGAGACTACCGTCGGTTTCCATTGAAATACGCAAACGGTTGAAATCGGTGCGGTCACCGACACGCATATTTTCGACTTCGTAACTGACTTTTAGAATGGGAGTAAAATTTGCATCCATAATAATGGTACCAATATCAACTTTGTTTTTGCCAACCATATCACGAGTGACAAAGCCCAAACCTTTTTCTACAGTCAATTCCATATTTAATTCGGAATCTTTGTCAGTTAATGTAGCGATGACCATTTCTGGATTGATGATTTCAACTTGACTTGGGACATCGATGTCGCCAGCGGTTATAGTCTTGACCCCTTTGGCTTTGATAGAAATGACTTGAGGTTCATCGGTAAGCATCTTGATACGAAGTCGTTTGATGTTGAGCATTATCATCACCAAGTCCTCTTTGATACCTTTGATTGATGAAAACTCGTGCTCGGCCCCCTCGATTTTGATAGCGGTAATAGCGGCCCCCGGAAGAGATGAGAGGATGATGCGACGCAAACTGTTGCCAATAGTAAATCCATAACCGGGATAGAAGCCGTCGATTTCGTAGACACCTTTATTTTCTTCCTCCAAAACAATTTTTGGTTTTGAAGGCAATACGATGGTTTTATCAAAATTGTCCATTGTCATAATATTAAAAAGTTAGGTAAATAAAATTTTATATAATTTATCTTTGATAATATTCAATCACTTGACCCAAATCAAAGAGGAGATCAGCTTTTTCGGTAAAGGTGCCGTCTTTGACCTCGATTTCTTTTTTGGTTTCGTCCCAAGTGAGCCATGACGCCATCGTGGTTTCAGTTTTTTTGTCGGCCACATCGCTAAATAATTTGCTTCCGCGACTACCCTCTCGAATACTGATTTTGTCTCCACTTTTGACTGCAAATGATGGCACATAAACCTTTTTGCCATTGACCAAAAAGTGGCCATGACTCACCGCTTGTCTAGCGGAGAGGTGGGTTGGCAAAATGCCAGCTCGCCATACAACATTGTCTAGGCGTTGTTCTAGAGATTGCAAGAGATTGACGGCAGGAGTATGAGCTTTTTTGGCGAGTGATTGTTTGACGTATTTAGCAAACTGCTTTTCGGTCACGCAATAAAACATACGCGCTTTTTGTTTTTCGTTTAATTGAATACCAAAATCAGTTTTGGGTTTGCTGAAACGCTTCCTCTTGCCTTTGCGCTCTTCTCTCAAACTAAACTTTTGGGTTTGAGTTTTTTCGAAGACGGGTGCTTTGAGTCGGCGAGCTATTTTGTATTTTGGACCAATTTTCATAAATTTTTGTTATTTGTTATCGCTTGTTTATACTCTTCTTGGTTTTTTAGGTTTAGGACCGTTGTGTGGTACTGGTGTGACATCTTTGATTGAAGTGATGTTTATACCCTTGGCAATAAAACCCCTAATACCGGATTCACGGCCCGAACCGACGCCTCTCACTACTACTGAAATTTCTTTGATGCCGAGGGTTCCGGCTTTGAGACCTAGAGTTTCGCCTACTTTGGCGGCGGCAAACGGTGTGCCTTTTTTGGCGCCTTTGAAACCGAGGCTACCGCTTGAAGAAGTGGCAAGGACGTTGCCCTTTTTGTCAGTCAATATAAGAGCAGTGTTGTTGTAGGTTGATTGAACATGCAAAATACCTGCATCAAATCTTTTTTTGCCAGAAACGACCGCTGTCTCAACTTTTGATTCAGCTGTTTTTAGGGTTCCCTCTTCTTCAGTTTTTACAATTCTTTTCTTTCCCATGATTATAAATTATTTTTTATCAACTGCGCGACGTCCAGTACCCATAGTCTTGCGCGTGTTGCCACGACGGGTTCGGGAGTTGGTCTTGGTCCTCTGACCCCTAGTTGGTAATACTCGACTATGTCTCACACCTCGATAACATTTGATATCTTTAAGCCGTTTGATGTTGCCTGAAATTTCTCTTTTCAAATCACCTTCAATCTTCAAAGCCTCTACGATTTTTTTGATTTCGGCTTCTTTTTCGGCAGAAAGATCTTTGGCGGTAGTGCCCCAATCAACTTTGGCTTTGTCCAAAATTTGTTGAGCACGAGAGCGGCCGACTCCAAAAAGTGCGGTTAGTCCGATTTCAAGTCTTTTTGTCTCTGGTATTGTGATTCCTAAAATTCTCATATATTTATATTTTAACCCTGTCTTTGTTTATGCTTTGGATTGCTTTTGCAAACTACAAACAAAACGCCTCCTCGGCGAACTAAATTACATTTCGGGCACATTTTTTTTATTGAAGCCTTTACTTTCATCCCGTTAGAAGTATTAAATATTACAATTTTACTAATGTTTCTGATTCCCGACTTCTAACGGGATTCATTTTTCAAATCAAGCTACTCTTCTATTATCTAAACGACGCACTATCCTCCCCTTACCCCCATAAGGGTCAAGCACGACTTCTACAGAATCGCCGATTAAAACCTTGATTCTGTTCATCCTCATTTTGCCGGACAAATATGCAAGGATCTCGGCTTCTTTAAATTTAACGCGGAAAAACGCATTGGGAAGCGCTTCTGTAACCACGCCAACACTTGTCTCTGGTCTCTCTTTTTCAATCATTTGAACAATGCAAAGAGGTTATCATATAAACCTTATTAATGTCAAGCTTATTTGTCCAATTTTGTTTCAACTCTAATTTTTGAGGTATTTTGGGGGAAAGTCTGCTTCCATACAGGCCTTATCGCTGCGGTGATACTAGAGATGCCGGCGTATTCATCCATTACCTTTTGGACGTCACCTTTGGGCGCGCCGACGAGCTTTTGGCTTATGGCAGTCGTATCAATATTTGCCCAAATATCTATTTCGCCCTTTAATTGCAAACTAATTTTTTCACCATTTTCTGGATTGCCGGTAATTTTATCAACTGAGAGAGGTGAGAAATCGTATATGCTTGGTTTGATACTCTGCCATTCAGGTAACTCCGAAAGATACTCGGTTGAAATTTTTTGGGAGAGCTCTTCTTTGTTAAACAGGATTGCAAAAGCGGTGACCTCTTTGCCGAGGAGGACTGATGACGATTCATCTTTGGCTGGAAGCTCTATTGATTTGAAAATGATTGAATCAGTTAGCAAAACTAGTCCGTCTGGAATCTTGGTTTGCATTTCTTTTATCAAATCAGCCTGAATTTCTGAATCAATGTTTTGGAGAGCGGTCTGCTTATCTGCTGGAAGTACGGTTTTCATTTTGCCGACGAAACCGCCAGTCATATCGGAGACCGAGCGAGCATAAAAATTGTTGAAACGCACAGAGTCGCTTTTGAAGCCAGGAACGGTGAAATCAACCTTGCCTATGTTGTACTTTTCGCCCGGTTCATCGGCATAAACTTGCACTTCAATGCTACCTGGGGTCGTGACGCCGTTTTTGGTAGTTTTGCCTGGGACGACGACGGACTCAGGTATCCTATATATAAGGCCTTCTTTGGTTTCAAATCTGGTGCGGATGATGAGGCGCTGAGGTTCGGAAGAAAAATTGTTGTAAATCAATATTTTGCCGGAAGCCTTGATTTCAGCAACCTCTTCGCCGGTCGCTGGGACGGAGACCGTTTTTGATTGTGAGAGCTTCACAACTTCGTATTTGATACTACCCTCCTCCATTTCGTTAGTGGCGTTAGTTTCGATTGCGACAGAAAGTTTTTGATTTTTTGGTACGATGTTGATGGTCGCTGAAGCAAATATGGTCATCATTCCAATTATGAAAACAACGATTACGACGACAATAACACTGCTAAATATCCAAGTTTTCTTTTTTGATTTGTTGGTTGTGCCGGCATATTCAGATTCGCCACCTTTTTTGGGGTAATAATATTCGTATGCATTGGTGGTCTTCTTTTCGGAAATTTCGGACATTTTGGCGTTGAAGTTTGATTGAGGGGCGGGAGCCGGTGGTGTATTTGTCTGGATTGGGGCAACATCTATAACCGGTTTTACGACGGGTTTGATATTTATAGGCACCTTCCTTTTGCCGCCGGTGGGAATAGGAACATCACGGATGCTTCGCCTGTTGTCAGGTGGAGTGACATCACTAAATTGTATTCTTGGCATGCTTTTATTATACACCTACTCTTTGCATTTTGCGCAAGAAATATGTGGAAAAAGAAACTTTCAGACCTCACCCGGACTTCGTCTCGACCTCTCCTTGATTAAGGAGAGGCAAAAAATAAAATCATTATTTATTATAAATTTTTGTACTTGACTTTTCGGTGAATAATATGGTAATGTTTTTTTAGAACTGTAAGCCCTCACCAATACCCCAAGGGGAAATGGGAGGCAAGAAAAGGAGTGGTGTGATGAATACGATTAGGTTTATTGTTGCGTGGATTTTGTGTGTAGCATCAGTGCTCATTGCCGGCTGGTTTATTGGTCGAATGAGCAGTCCGGCAACTGGCGAGATTCAATTCCATCGCTTTCTCACGGTTGCTTTCTTTTTTATTCTAGCAGCGGCATTCTTTGCGCTTGCAGAATATTTTCGCAAGTCAGTGAAATGGCTTCCGCAAACACCTGACCGCCGACCCATTGTTCGGGTGTGGACTCACAACGATGTGACTGCTGTCGACACTGAGGAGGATTATCAACATTGGTGGCAAGAACACCAGATTTACGAATCCCTGAGCGGGCTAATAGCAATGCCTGTTCCTCACGCTACGAATCGGCCGGCTCCACGATTCACAATGTTTTTTTCTCACAAGAGCCTTACTCCAGAAGGTTGGGATCATCAACTCTGGTCTCCTGATGATTGGAGAACCGGTGATGATAGAGACTTAGCGAGATTGCTCGCCGGATGTAGAGCTGAGAGGGCTGAACTATTTGTTCCAAATAACTCATTTCAGTGGAGACAAGGATTCACGACCCCTGTTTCTCTGAAAGCGGCATGGAAGCTTGTTCATAACAAAGAAATGCCGGAATGATTTTGAGGCCGGCCCGTATCCTCGGGCCGGCCTTTCACTTTTATATTTTATTCTAATATAGCTTTGATGCGGCGGACGCCCTGAGAGACGGCTTCCTCTTTCAAAATTTTAAATTTTCCAAGGATGCCGATATTCTCGACATGAGGGCCACCGCAAAATTCTTTGGACCAGGCAGTTTCAATTGAATCGCCGACAAAATAAATAGAAACTTCGTCACCATATTTATCGCCAAAAGTGTGAACGGCGCCGGTTTTTTCAGCCTCCTCTTTTTTCATAATTATTTTTTGCATTGGTAATTTTTCAGAAATTTTTTGGTTTACTAAATCTTCCACTTTTTGCTTTTCTTCATCTGTCATTTTCCTACCAAAACCAAAATCAAAACGTAATCTCTCGCTATTTATGTTGCTCCCCTTCTGCATTATTTTTTCTCCCAAAACAATTTCAAGCGCTTGGCGAAGCAAGTGAGTGGCAGTGTGCAATTTTTTGGTTTCTTCCCCTGCGTCCGAAAGCCCCCCTTTAAACATCCCCGCACTCGAAGTTCGTGAAAGTTCTTGGTGTTTCTTCAATTCTTCATTAAATTTATCCTCATCAATTTCAAGCCCTTTTTCTTTGGCCAATTCTTTTGTGAGTTCAATAGGAAAGCCGTATGAAGTAAAAAGAGTAAATGGGTCTACTCCTCTTTCAAATTCTTTCAAACCGTTCTCTAGTGTTTTTTCAAATCTTTTCTCTTCTTGCTCCAAATTTTCAAAAATAAATTTTTGGTTTTTGAAAAGTTCTGGGTAAACATCTTTATACATTAAGACTACAACTTCTGAAATTTGTTTGCTGAAAGATTTTAAGCCGAGCTGTTTACCGTATCTCACAGCACGACGAATGAGGCGTCGCAAAACATAACCTTGACCGGTGTTGCTTGGAGCAATCCCCTTCTCGTCGCCCAAAATAAATGTGGCGGCCTTCAAATGATCGGCGATTATGCGCATTGCTTTTATATTTTCTCCCCCGTATTTTTTACTAGAAAGATTTTCTATTTTTTGAATAATTGGCCAGAATAATTCGGTTTTGTAGTTGTCATCTAGCTCATTCATAACAGCGAGAGTTCTTTCAAGACCCATACCTGTATCAACATTTTGCTGTGTTAATGGGACAAATTTTCCATCAGCAGTTTTGTTATATTGCATAAAAACATCATTCCAGATTTCAAGCCATTGTGAATTATCATCGTTAAAACTTTCTGGAATATTTTCAGGATCGCCTACCCAATAAAACATTTCTGTATCAGGTCCACATGGCCCCGTCTCACCTGCTGGTCCCCACCAATTATTTTTCTTGGGTAATTTAGCAATTCTTTTTTCTGGAATACCTAAGTTTTTCCATTCCTCAAAAGCTTCATCGTCAAAAGGAGCATCATTGTCGCCAACAAAAACAGACACAGCTAATCTATTTTTATCTAAACCCAACCATTCTTTAGAAGTTAAAAATTCAAAACTATATTCGATCGCCTCTTTTTTAAAGTAGTCGCCAAGAGACCAGTTGCCAAGCATTTCAAAAAAAGTGTGGTGGAAGGCGTCACCCACCTCGTCGATATCGCCAGTTCTTATGCATTTTTGAACATCAGTGAGCCTATTTCCGGAGGGGTGTTTTTCGCCGAGTAAATAAGGAACAAGCGGGTGCATACCGGCAGTAGTGAAAAGCACCGAAGGGTCGTTTTCAGGTATTAAGGAAGCGCTTGGAATCACTTTATGCCCTTTGCTCTCAAAAAATTCCAAATATTTTTTTCTTAATTCTCCCGAGGTCATATTAATTTTTATTCCTATTAACCCACCATTTGCTCTTTTGACTCTTTTTGTTAAACCACCAGTCATTTGAATCAGTCTTCATGATTTCTTTGGCGATCTCTTGAGCTGGCTTTGTCTTCAATCTTTTGATTGCAGGCTTTATCCAAGAAAGAGCGCGAGTATTGCCTGTATCTACTTCTTCCTTAAGTGCTAAAATCCATTCGAGATTGTCAGCATCTTTTACTAATAGGGACTCTTTAGTTTTTCTTTCCTCATATTCTGTAATCAAATCAAACATTTTGTCGCCGAAGGGAATAGAATCGGTAATATCTTTGTGTGCCTGATCTTCTTTCCTCTCGACATACTTTTGGTGGACGTAGTTTAGATCAGAAATGCGAGTTTCAGAAATATCGTGCAAGAGACACATCTGCAAAACTTTTGAAATATCAACGGTTCCATCCATAAGAGCAAGCATATAACCGACATAGCTAACACGGTTGATATGTTCGGCGACTGTCTGGTCCCCAGTACCAAGGAAGTGAAAACCACTTCGGGGGGTTCGTGCCAAGATACCAACTTCAAAGAGGAAATTAGCCACTTTTTTATTGTTCATGTTCTTATTTTTTCCTGTATTTTTCATATAATCATATTACGATAAAAGTCATATAAAGTAAAAATCTAAAATTACAATGGCCGTCATTGTAATTTTGAATGTAGTCTAATTTTTCTTATGTTTACGCCAGAGTTTTTCGAGTTCGTCGATGTTATTTTTGATACGACGGAGGCCGGTTTCAAAAAGCTTTTTGTTTGGATTTATGCCAATTTTTTTGAAAATATTTTCGGGTGAATCTGAAGCGCCGGCTGAAAGAAATTGTATAACATCTTTTATTTTCGTTTTGTCTTTTTTGTAGTTTTCATACAGAGCATCGGAGATAAGTTGGCCAAAAGCGTAGGAATAAACATAAAAGAAATTGCGAATATGTGACCAAGCGGCAAAAAAGTAGCCATCTGCGGGAGTGAGCTCAAAGACGGGTCCCAAATAACTTTGCATATGCTTATTTAAAAGCTCGGCGATTCTCTCTTTTGGTAAAAATCCTTCTTTCCTTACAGTCAGGTGCAATTCATTTTCAAAATTGAAACAAGCAATTTGGCGGAAAATGGTAGAGATGTCGTCATTTATTTTGTCATGAAGCAAAATCATTTTTTCTTTAGCAGAAACATTTTTTAAAGCTTCTTCAAAAACTAAATTCTCAAAAAAAGTGCTGGCTACTTCGGCGGTCGCTATCGTGTGGCCTTCATATATTGGTCGTTGCTTTTTGGAATATTTGGCGTGAATGCCGTGACCCATCTCGTGAGCCAGTGTAGTTAGTGAACGGAAGTCGTCGATGTGGTTTAAGAGAATGTAAGTCGGTAAAGTGGCAGGGCTGGAGCAAAAGGCTCCGCCATGCTTGCCCTTTTTGGGGAAAACATCAACTAATCCATTTTGAAAACACTCTCTGACAAAGTCGCCAAAATCTGGATGAGCGGAACTAAAAGAGTTTATTGTTTTTTCAACCGCATCAGCAAAAGAAATTTTGGTTTCAACCTTGGCGACCCTCGCTCCCCGATCTGCATAAACTAATTTCCTGTCACCGAGCATCTCGGCTTTGATTTTGTAAAATCGATGGGCCAGACTAAAATTTTTGGTGACGGCATCTACCAAATCTTTGACCGTCTTGCTCTCGTTTTCATAACCTTTTACTGTCGCTTCAAATGGCGTTTTGAATCCGCGAAGTTTGTCGTCAATTTTTTTGTCAGTGACGATCGCGTTGATTTCACTTTCAGAAAAATCGCTTATATTTTGAAGAGCTTTCATTATCTCCTGATGGAGAGCGTGTCTCCTACTTTTTTCTAGTGTTGGGATTTTGGCAAAGGCTTCAGCGATTGGCAGGTCTTGGTTTTCAAATTTGATTACCTGTTTGTTCAAAAGTTTGGAGAAACCGGAAACCCACATACCGTGAGCGGGCGCGCCTTTGAGGTTCATTATTTTTTCTTCGGCTTCGGTCAAATGGTGTTTGGCGCTTTCAAAAAGTTTCTTCAAAAAATATCTAAAAGGCAAAAGCTCTTTTGATAGCAAAAACTTTTTTTGTAAATCTTTTGGTATTTTGCCGATTTCTAAAAAGAAAAATTCAAGCTCGTTTGAAAGATTGGCGTAAAAATCAGAGAGCTTGGCGAGCTCAGCCTCAGCCTCGTTGTCTTGAGAATTTAATGAAATGCGATAAGAAAAATAGGCGCTTGGTCTTTCGCCCGCTTTGTCGATTGATAGCTTTTCAAATTCTTCTATCGCTTTGGCGAGAGCTTTGGGATTTTTGAGGTGAGTTTTGTCTTTCCTATATCTTTTGGCAAAAGTTAAATAAAGTTTTTTGATGATAACCAAATCTTTGGCCACCAGCTTTTTGATGTCTCCTTTATATATGTGCCCCAAATTCCATTCAGTTTTATAGTTTCTCATTCTGCTATCGTACCTTAATTTTACAAATCTTTCAAAATGGCGAAGTCGGTCTAAGATTGCTTTTTATTAGATTTGTGGTAGTCTGCTGCAAGGAGGCATTATGCCGTTTGATCGAAATTCGAAAGAAGCTCAGGAATATATTCCCCCTCGATTGAGCCAGAAACAAATTGAGGCGATAGAGTATTTGATTACCAAATCAAAAGATGCAACTCAATTTGCCAAAAAAGTCGTCATATGGTTTCTGAGGCAAACTGATGGAATGACAAAATCAGTTGCACTATCAGTACCGGAACAATTCTTGGGAGAAGAAGCGTCGCAAATCGAAGATTCTGTACATGATATGAACAGCGTGAGTGGAAGCACTCACATTGACTCTGTTTTCCAGGCGGCAGGTACTGAGATGAGGCTTCAACACCATAGAGGGACCTTTTTTGATGGCGAATTTAACGGAGGCCGTGGCAGGACGATCTGGTGTTCCTGGGAGTGGTATTCGAGAAATGTTAGCGTTCTCCCACCCCCAACAAATGAAGACCTTGCCAAAATTGATTTGCACAAGATTACTCATCCTTGGGAAAAGTGAGGAATTTTGAAAGGGTCAAAACCCCGCATTGTGTTTTCACAGTGTGGGGTTTAACTTTTTATATTTTTACAAATCTTTCAAAATGGCGAAGTCAGATTTGAGAATGTCTAAAGTGTGAGAGTTGTAGACGGCGACGCAGGGGTGGTAAAGAGGAATAACTTTTATTTTCCCATAACTAGTTTTAGTTGAAAAAACTCGGCCGTGCATTTTGCCGATGGGAAGAATTTCTGATTCTAATCCTAATTTATTCATAACATAACCCATGGCATATCTTCCCAAAGTGGCGATAATTTTGGGTTGAACTATTTCAATTTGCCTATCAAGAAATGGCCCATAAATTTCTATTTCTTCGGGCAGTGGGTCGCGGTTTTTGGGTGGGCGGTCTTTGACGATATTGGTGACATACACTTCTTCTCTTTTTATACCGACAGTGGCCAAAAGGTCGTCCAAAATTTGACCTGCGCGTCCGCAAAAAGGTCTGCCTGTTTTGGCTTCGTTTTTACCAGGCGCTTCGCCAATAAACATTATTTTGGCGCTATGGCTCCCCTCGCCGATGACCGGTAAATTTTTATTTTCAATCCTAAATTTATAAAGTGGCGAGTTTTTCAATGCCACCACTTCATCCTTTATTTGCCTCATCAATTCTTTTCGTTGTTCAGCTGTTTGGGTCATACGAGAATAATATCAAAATTTGAGCTCTATTGATACACGGATTTTGATACGAGAATGCATAATCTAACCAATACCTTGGAAACAGTTTGTTAATTGTATCGGAGATTTTAGCGAAATGCCAAGATGCAGTCTTTCGGTATTGTAATACTTT
>MHWW01000005.1:0-22971 GCA_001824275.1 Candidatus Zambryskibacteria bacterium RIFOXYC1_FULL_39_10
TATGGATTCTTTGTGTATGACATATGGAAACAGATTATATGATTAAGTGTTTCCAAGCTATTGGGATATTACGTTAGTATTGACAAAAAAGGCTGGTGGGTGTATAATAAAGGAAGAAGGAGCTGTAATGGCAGTGTACAAAAATATCTTTTTACGTCCAGACTTTCAGCAAACAGCCACTCATGTCTGGGCAAACATCCACCTCTTGCAGGGGTATACGGCAGAGACGGTCACTGCTTACATTGAAATGGCCGAAAAATTGAAGGAAGCGTTGCCCGGATTGGACATTCAAGACAGCGAAATTCGGTGTGGAAAAGTTCTCAAATCAGGATACTGTCAGAACTTTTCCATGGTGGCGTGGTCCGGGCTCATTACGAAAGATAATGAGTTCGACAAACTGGGCTGGAATGTGAGTGACAAGCCTCCTAGCTACTACACCACTTAAACCCAAGGCCGCGAGAGAGTCGTATGACTCTCCGCGGCTTTCTCTTTTCCTTGTGATTTGTAGTTTTTAGGAAAATCTCATATACTTAAAAGTAAGATGTTGGGACTAGGAGACAAAAAAATATCAACTGAGAGTTATAAAGGGGTGCGAGATTTTTATCCGCAGGACCAAGTGGTACAAGATTACATTTTTGGTGTGATGAGTAGCGTGGCGCGCGCTTGGGGTTATGATGAATATGGCGCATCGGTCCTAGAGCCATTACAACTCTATCAGTCCAAGACCAGTGAAGAAATCATCAGAGACCAGATTTACCATTTTAAAGACCGTGGCGATCGAGATGTGGCTCTTCGTCCAGAAATGACTCCGACCGTTGCGAGAATGATTGCCGGTAAAATTCAAGATTTACCTGCACCAATTAGGTGGTATTCTATCCCAAACCTTTTCAGATATGAAAAGCCTCAACGAGGCCGCTTGCGTGAACACTGGCAATTAAATGTAGATATGTTTGGTGTTCCAAGTCTCTTAGCAGAAATTGAAGTAATTTCAATTGCTTATGACATTATGAAAAAGTTTGGCGCTGACCAAAAAGATTTCATGATCAAAATAAATAGCCGCCCACTTCTGGATGACATATTTAAAAAAATTGAAATTGACCAAGACAAAAGGCAGTTTGTTTACAGGCTGATAGATAAAAAAGAAAAAATGCCTACAGATGAATTCAGGCACGCATTAATTGCCCTCATTGGTCAAAAAAAGGCGGAGACATTGCTTGAGGATTTATATTTTGGTGAAGGCCTACTTACGATGATGCATGAAAGCGAGACGGCTAAGGCATTAAATAAAACTATAGACACATTGCGAAGTCGTGGGGTTTCTAATTTAGTTTTTGATCCGACTTTGACTAGAGGATTTGATTATTACACCGGTATTGTATTTGAAGTTTTTGATATTAATAAAGAAAATCCTCGCTCTCTTTTTGGTGGTGGCCGATATGATGATTTGGTCGGTGCTTTTACAAGTCAGAAGGTTCCGGCTTTTGGGTTTGGCATGGGCGATGTTACTACCAGAGATTTTCTAATGACTCACAATCTCTTACCAAAAATTGATTCAACCACTGACATTTATATTTGTGTTGCGCCGGAGACAGATATGGAAGAGGTCTATAAACTTGCTCAAAATTTGAGGGACAAAAGAGTAAATGTAGCTATTGATATTTCCGGTAAAAAACTTGCTGACCAACTCAAATCACTTGATAAAAGACATATCCCTTTTGTTGTTACGATAGGTACTGAAGAAATTAAAAATCAGAAGTTCACCATCCGCAATACGGAGACTCGTGATGAAAAATCAGGTAATATTGACGAACTTGTAAGTTATTTTAAAAATATTTGATCGTGAATAAAATAGTTTTTGACATAGAAACCTCAAATATTTTCCAGGAAGTCGGGTCAAACAATCCGGCTGATTTGTCTATATCAGTAGTTGGTATATATGAATATGAAAAAGATAAATATAGCACCTTTTTAGTCGAGGAATTTGCGGAACTTTGGCCGATTTTTGAAGATGCCGATATGCTCATTACATTTAATGGCGATCATTTTGACATCCCCCTTCTCAACAAATATTACTCCGGCGATTTGGGTAAAATTAAAAGTCTTGATGTTTTAAAAGAAATGCAAAAAGTGGCAGGACGAAGGATGAAGCTTGATCAAATTGCCGAAGGTACTTTGGGCACCAACAAAAGTGGCCACGGGCTTGATGCTATCAAATGGTGGCGAGATGGTGATGTTGAAAAGGTCAAAAAGTACTGTTTAGATGATGTGCGGATTACCAAAGATGTTTATGAATATGCTCTCAAAAACAATAAGCTTATTTTCAAGGAAGGCGGAAATCTAAATGAAGTTAAGTTAGACACTTCAGATTGGGAAACTCTCCCTTCTCCCACCTCCCTCAACCACACCCTACCGTTTTAGTGTGTTGTTGTGATATAATCTCACTATTAAAACTAATCAAATTTTATGGAAGAAAATAAAAAGGGTATGAGTGATAAGTTGTCTTTGCCAATTTCAATAATTATAGCGGGGCTTTTAATAGGGGGAGGTATTTACATGAATGGTAAAATTACTAAAGAGAATCCTACTACTACCCAACAACAACAGATTGCGTCAGAAAATCTAGGCGAAACGCTCCGTCCCATTGATGCCAATGACCACATTCTCGGTAGTTCCAAGGCAAGAGTTTTGGTAGTTGAATATTCCGATACCGAGTGCCCATATTGCAAAGTTTTTCATAACACTATGAATTCTATAATGCAGGAATATGGTAAAGATGGCCAAGTCGCATGGGTATACAGACATTTCCCTATAGCTCAACTTCATGCCAAAGCTTTCAAGGAATCACAAGCAACTGAATGTGCCGCGGTACTCGGGGGGAATAGTAAATTTTGGGAATATATAAATAAAGTTTATGAAGTCACTCCTTCAAATGATGGTCTAGACCCCAAAGAACTCACCAATATTGCAACTCAAGTCGGTCTTTCATCGACTGCCTTCAATACCTGTTTAGAAAGTGGTGAGTTTGATGCAAAAATCAGGGCTGACATGCAAAATGCTCAAGAGCTAGATGCTGGCGGCACTCCCTATAGTTTGATTGTTGATACCAAAAATAATGAATACTATCCTATCAAAGGTGCTTATCCTTACGCTCAAGTCAAACAAGTTATTGATTTGATTCTACAAAGCTAGTTTCCTATAGCTGCAATATTTGCAATCCTTGTCGTCACAAAGCGAATTTATAATCTCGCCAGAGTAAACACTTTGGACTAGGGATTTGATTTCTTCCTGCACTTTTTCTACATCCGCTTTTGTAATTGGTATAGTAATAGTGGGACATCGGCCTTTACTATCAGGCTTAACAAAAACCAAAGAAGGTTCAACTGATTTATTATTGTATTTCAAATTACCATTTAGGAGAATTTTATAAAATACAAGTTGGCGAAAATAGTTACCATCGCTGTCTTTGGTCTTACCCTTTAGAGCATTTTCGCTCATAGCCTCGCGGGTTTTGTAATCAAATACTAGAATTTCTTTTTCCTTCTCTAAGATAGCGTCAAGTTTGCCATGGAGTTTGAGTTCAACTTCTGGATATTTCAAATATGTTTCAACCCAACTCTCCACTAAAATATTGCCGGTATCGGCGAAATGATCTGAAAGAGCAGATGCTACAATTGGCGCATTTGTTAGGAGCTCTTCGAGTATGGCTTCTTTTTCAAAAACTGGGAGTAATGATTTTTTAAAATATTCCTTAATTGTATTTTCTATAATTTTTTGAATTTTGTCTGATTTTCCACTAGTTTTGCTTTTCCAAACATTTGCCATTGCTTCATGCATTGCGTTCCCTTTTTCAGAACTCGCACTAGGTGGCTCTGGTAATTTCAAAATACTTTTGTAAAAGAATTCATTGGGACAATTTAGAAAGTGATTTAGGGCCGTGACAGATAATCCATTTTCGGAGAGTACTCTCTTGGTATATTCAATTTGCTCATGAGTTTGAGTGTCTTTAATTTTTTTAATTGAAATTTCGGTTTCAATACGCAAAGTTTCAGAAATATTGGTTTGTGAAATACAAGTCTGATCAAGCTCATCAATAAATCTAAGCGGTGTGAAAATCTTGCCACTATCATCTTGCCTCGGGTAACTCATACAGATGTGTTTCCTGGCTCGAGTCAGACTTACATAAAATAATCGTCTTTCGTCTCTTATGTCATCCTCTTCATTTTTTTCAATCGGTAAAACGAAGTATGATGCACGGTTTTTCCTAATCCATGATTCCTCAGTAATAAATGGCAAATATACATAATCAAACTCTAATCCCTTTGAACTATGGGCGGTCATAATACTAATTTGAGAATTAACCTTACCAGTTTTGATTTTTATTATTTTTTTCTCAGCAGAATCTCTGTATGCAATTAAGCTTCTTATTAATTCACGAGTGTCCTCAATATGGTCTGACGTTACCAAATCAGTCGCTAAGGCATAAATACCTCGCCAGACTTCGGCTCCAAGTGGGATCCTGCTTGCGATCCTTGTAAGTCCTGAAATTTCTGCCGCTAATATCAAATAACTCAAGACTCCAGAATTGCCTATTTCTTTCTTGAGTTCACCTATTGCTGGAATTTTGTTTTCAACTTCTACAAGCTTTCCACTTCTGATTAATTTAATATATTCAGCTTGCTGTACAAAATTTAAATGCCAAAGACCACCAGCAAATGTTTCTGCTAGGGCTTCAGTCATTGTCGAATCAGCCAAAAATTCAATAAGTGAAAAGAACATTTTGCCAAAGGGGTGAGCAAATATGTTTGCGCCTCTTTCGGCAGAAGCGTCAATATTACTTGCCTCAAGTAAATCAAATATTCTGGCCACATCTATATTTCTCCGCACGATTATGGCAATTGTGGCAGTATTATCGGTTTTAATTATTTCCTTTATTTTTTCTACTAAATAATAATTTTCAGTCTGAATATCGGGAGTAGTGATTAATTCCAAAAGGTTCTTAATTTTTTGATTAGCATTAAGTCTAATTCTTAAATTAGCATTTTCATCATCCAAATAATTATTTTCAATCATCTTAAATGATGCATCCAATATGTGCTGATGAGAGCGATAATTTTCTGGAAGCGAGATAACTCTCATATTATTCCAAATATTCTGGAAACCTATGAAATTTTGAATAGAGGCACCCTGAAAACGGTAAATAGCCTGCTTTTCATCGCCAACCACAAAGAGGTTTGGACTTTCAAAGAAATTTGCAAGTAGTGTAATAATTGAATTTTGGGAATTGTTAGTATCTTGGTGTTCGTCAACCAAAATATACAAATATTTTTCTTGAAGCATTCTTAAAAATAACTCGTCTTCTCGTAGAGCCTTTAATAACTCAAAAATCAAGTCATCAAAGTCCATTTTTTTCTCCTTCTGCTTTTTACTTTCATATTTTTCATACACATCGGCAAAAAGCATTGTGCGTTCGCACTTTTCAATTTGTTTTAATGCGTCGGCCTTCAAATTTCCTTTGCTTGCACCTCTGGTAGAAATTGATTCAGGGCTATTTTTTACTCTTTCGATTTCATCAGTGGCAAAAGTGCTTACCATTTCAGGAGTCCAGGCCTCTTGTTTTGATTTACTTATTGCCCCTAAAATCTTATTTATATAAAAATCTGGTTCGCCAAGTGGTCTAAGTTTATAAAACTTTTTATCCCGCAGAATTTCCCTTATTAATTTTTCTGATTCTACATCAGTAATTTGATTTCGACGCGAAAGATGGGGAAAATGATCTTGAAATTCTGCGATTACTGATGATGCAAATCCATGAAATGTGTGAATCGGTACTTCAAGTGCTCTGTCACCGATAAGTTCACGAAGCTTCATTTTCATCGCCTTTGCTCCAGCTTCTGTGAATGTAAGTGCCAAAATACCTGATGGTGGAGTGTCCGTCTCTTTTAGAATATTAGCAATTCTAAGAGTTAAGATGGTGGTTTTGCCAGTTCCTGGGCCAGCGATAACCATAACTGGGCCGTCAATTGTGTCTACCGCCTCTTTTTGTTTGGGGTTGAGTTTTTTGTATGCGTTTTTAAACTCCTCAGAAATCATGCATCAATTATACACTATCCACAGCCATTTGCATTGACTATTAAACTATGATATAATAGTAATGGATAGAAAGAGGTCTTCTTATGGATTACTTAAAGTTCAAGCGAAAATTCTTCGGATTCCTCCGAGAGTTTTTTGCAGATATGGCAGATCAATGGAGCCTGATCTGCCTCAGGAAAAGAACCGAGGCTCTTAATGAAGATATTGAGCTAGACAAGATGTTTGGATTAGAGAAGGACATCCACAAGGAGCTCTATCTTGAGGTCACCTGTCTTGCTCACAATAAAATCTTGGCACGCATTAAAGCTCGTGAGGAGAGGGGCGACGAGGTAGTCCAGTACACATGACTCTTCCACCACCTTAGGCCCGGTCGCAACACTTTGCGACCGGGCCAATCTTTTTATAATATGAGGTTAAAAGAAGTGCTGTAAGCGTTTGATTTTTTCGTGTTGACGCATTTTTTCAAGCGCTTTGGCTTCAATTTGACGAATACGCTCACGGGTGACACCAAACTCTTTACCTACATCTTCAAGAGTGTGGTAAACACCATCAATTAAACCATTTCGCATTTCAATAATTTTCCTTTCTTTGGGTGGTAAATCTGCCAAAATTTCATTTAACTGATCTCTGATAATTCGGCGATTTGAATCCTGGTCTGGTGCAGTTATTTTTTCATCTGCCATGAAGTCACTGAGAGTTGATTTGCTATCATCTTCATCACCCACAGGTGTTTCAAGAGATATAGTACCTTGATCAATCTTTTCAATCATATAAATCTTTTCAGGTTCAAGCCCCATTTCTACCGCTATTTCTTCAGGTAATGGGTCTCGGTTTAAGTCCTGAGAAAGTCGCCTTACCACTTGCTTGTATTTGGCGATAGTCTCAACCATATGCACTGGCACTCTGATAGTCCTTGATTGGTCTGCCAAGGCGCGGGTGATAGCTTGTCTGATCCACCAGGTGGCATAAGTCGAAAACTTATAACCCTTTGTATAATCAAATTTGTCCACCGCTTTAAATAGTCCCAAGTTCCCCTCTTGAATAAGGTCAAGTAAAGTCAGGTCGGAGCTACGGCCGACATATTTTTTGGCAATTGAAACAACTAAACGTAGGTTAGCACGAGCCAAAATATTTTTGGCTTCATCATCACCGTTTAAAATCCTTTTCGCCAATTCCTTCTCCTGAGCACCAGAAATAAGTGAATGCTGGCCAATTTCTTTAAGATACATCTGAATTGAGTCATACGAAGCCTCGTCTTTGAAATGATCTTTGGCCTTACCAAGTGAAAGGTCATCAAGGAGTCTCCCACCCTCTAGAATATCAATACCAGCAACGACACAATCCTCGTAAATCGCTTCAAGTGAAATTACATCGTCCTCAATTGTTGGGAATTCCTTCAAAATTTCGTCGTAGGTAATAAAGCCGCGTTCTTTACCTTTAGCGATGAGTCTAGCCTTTTTGGCGTTGACCTCAGTTGATGATCGTTTGGTGACCTTTTTCACAATCTTCAGCACTTTTTTCTTTGCCTTCTTTACCTTTGCCTTAGTTTTAACTTTCTTAACTTTTTTAGGCTTAACAATTTTTTTACTTTTTGATTTTGCCTTCTTTTTCTTTTTTATCATATTATTATGTTAATTTATTATAAAAATATTAATTATTAATTTCATTAATTCTTTTTTCTATTTTTTTAAAATCTAATTTGGCATCTTTTTCTTCCTCTTCTGAAATTTCCTGACTATCTAAAATTGTGGCCAACTTTTGAAGTTCAATTTTCAAATACTCCAGCTCTATTCTTCGTAATATTTCATCCTCTATCTTTCTTATATCTCCAGGAGCAATATGCATTTCTGCTTCAAATATTAAAGCTTCTTTATTCCCTTCAAAATTTGCAAGTTTTGAATTGACTTCTTGTTCCCCAATTATTTTCTGCCACTCTTCCCTAAGCGCAGATTTTTCTTTTGAATGCTCCTCAGCAAATATTAATCCAACAATTATTCTCTCAAGATTTATTTTTTCTGGAAGTGAGTCGGTAGTCTGCTTGATTGTTTCGGTGGTATTGGGTAACGGAACTTTTTTTATATCATTCCAAACATCATCCTCCCTCACTTTTGTTTTTAGGGCAATTTTTTTAACAAACTGAGTCTTTTCCATTTCGCTTGAAATTAGGTGGACGAGTGGTAGGACCTCAGTCATAATCGCCTTAGCCAAATTTTTTGATTTGTTTTCTGCAACAGCTTTATCGAGAGCGTGTTCGGTAAAATGTTTTGATTCTTTGAGCGCGGTTTTCCACTTTTCTGGATCTTCTTTTGCAATTGAAGCTGGATCTTCTCCTTTAGGAAGAGTGACGATTTTAACCTCCATTCCTGAAGAGAGAGCAAGTTCGGCTGCTCTGCGAGAAGCTTTTTCACCAGCAGAATCAGAGTCATAGGCAATGATTACTCGATTTGATAGTTTCTGGATCTTTTTCAGATGCAGACTAGTTAAGGCTGTTCCAGATGACGCCACGGTATTAGTAATGCCAGCTTGGTGCGACATAATCAAATCCATTTGGCCCTCAACTAAAACTGTATAATCCAATTTTCTTATATAATTTTTGGCGACATTAAATCCGTACAATACTTCAGATTTATAAAACAACTTGGTCTCAGGTGAGTTCAGATATTTTGGAGTTTTATCATCCTCTTTAAGTGCTCGCCCTGAAAAAGCTATGACCCTGTCAGCTACATCAAAAATTGGAAACATGATTCTATTTCTGAATGTATCGTAATACTTCTCTTCACCATCAACCTTCTTAATAAGCCCCACCTTAAGCATCTCATCCTTTGAGAATCCCTGTTTTGTTAGCTCATCACAAAGGCCTCGCCACTCATCTCTTGCGAAACCTAGCCTCCATTTACTAACAGAATTTGTCAAAACTCCTCTTTTTTCCAAATAATTTAAATTTGGCTTGCTGTTTTCAAGCTGGTTTTCAAAAAATTTCGTAGCTGCCTCCATAATGGCAAACATTTTATCTTTTTCATCAGGCCTTTCATTATCCTCTTTTTTGAAGTTTTTAAGTTCAATCCCCGCTTTATTGGCCAAAGTCTCAAGTGCGCCTTTGAAATCCAAACCTTCAAATTTTTCAACAAATGAAAATATGTCTCCCTTTTCTCCACATCCAAAACAGTAAAAGGTTTGTCGGACTGGTGAAATGAGGAAGCTAGGAGTTTTTTCATTATGAAAAGGGCACCTGGCTTTAAAATTAATACCAGCCTTTTCAACTTTGATATACGAAGATATGACATCCACGATATCCAGTTTTTCTTTTATTTGTTCAGTGTTTGATGACATTTTTTGAATAATTTCTAACTCGATACGTTGACTTCAAATTTTAGTGCTTCGTTTGGTTCATATCCAAAGAGTGCTGTATCTTGAAACTTCCAATCAAAAATACTTTTAAAATTTTTAGTTTCCAATGACCCCAATTTTTTTGGTTCTCTCTTGATTAGTTCCTTTGCACCGTCAATATTTTGATTAAATATTTCTATATTATTAAAAAAACCCACAACACTTCCTTCTTTCAATCCTGTTTGCAAACAAAAAAGATGAAGTAGTAATGGGTAAAATGCGAAGTCAAATGGAAGACCAATAATACAATCTACGGATCTCTGGAAAAATGATAGGTTTAATTTTTCGTTGTGTCTTATGAGCTGAAACATACAAGGACATGATGGGACTGCCATCTCAGGCACATCATCTGGATTCCAATTTGTCACCAACAATCTTTTTGAGTATGTATTTTTATTTAACATATCTACTAAATTTTTGATTTGATCGAAACCCTGACCACTGTAGTCTGATTCACATCCATTATATTTTGCTCCAAAATGTCTCCATTGAAATCCATAAATTGGACCTAAGTCATTCTGATTTAGCATCAAGTCATATGTTTCTTGATTTGGTTTAAAGTTCTTAACATATTTTGGGTTGCAAAATTTATCCCAAATATGGTTGTTTAATTCATTTAATGATTTTTTATCTGTTTTACCTTCAATTGTCCATTGTAGTTCAGAAGCTATGAGTCTAAATGGTATAGATCGTAATGTTGTTAATGGAAATCCTTCAGACATATCGTGTCTTATCATTTGCCCATGAATACTTATGGTTTCAGCTCCTGATCTTGTAATTCGCTCAGTTCCATCTGTTAAAACTGATTTTATGAGTGATATGTATTGTGAGTCAAAGTTATTTTTCAGCATTTTCATATAATATTTCCGGGATATCTTTTTTGGATATATTAACTGTCCAGCTCTTAATAAACTTGTTTAACTCTCTTTTGGCTATTGGATCTTTCATTTTTCCAATCATTTCCATTAACTTTGGCTTTACCAAATCGGTGTCAAATTTTGAAAAAACTTTCACATACTGTTTATAATGGGTGACCTCAATGTAATCAGCAATTTTGGCAATAATGCATTCATCAGATTTAGCATTAAGTATTTCACGACCTAATTCTTTAAAGTAGTCAGATTGATTACCAAAAAATTTTGACAAAAATCTTTGATTTTCTTCTTCAAATGCTTTTGCGTGTATTTTCGCTTTAGGATTGGCACGAGCATATGGCATTGCGATATCTCCACCAAACAATTCTCCTAAATCATGAATCAGGCAAAATTCTAAAACTTTCTGAATATCAATTTTTGCTCCCGCTTTTTTGACTTGGGAGGCAAGTTGCCAAGCAGTAAAAGTGACTAAATAGTGGTGTTCTGCTAGATTACTTAACTCATCCTGTTGAATACCGGCTAGTGCATAGCCGTATTGAGGCTGAGATCTGGTCAATTCCATCAACCTAAACAGATTTGTTAAGTGTTCCATATTATTCCATTTTAATTATTTTATTCACTCTTATCTAATTCTTTTTGGAGTTCTTTGATGAGGTCGTATTTTTGGCTTCCTTTAAATCCGGAGCCAGCAGGAATGAGTCGGCCAATAATGACATTTTCTTTGAGACCTTTGAGTTCGTCCTCAGTACCACGAAGAGCATTCTGGATAAGCATACGAGTGGTGTGCTGGAATGAAGCAGATGATAAGAAGCTTTTTCGAGAAAGAGAAACCTCGGTAATACCGTAGAGTAATAACTCTGCCTTGGCTTCTTCCCCACCATTTTTCTTTACCAAGTCATTTTGTAATGTAAGATCACTTTGTGAAGTAATATCGCCTTGAGAAAATGTAGTATCTCCGGGGCTCTTAATTTTTCTTCTTGAAAACATTTGCTTAATGATAACTTCAATATGTTTTCGAGAAACTGGTTCGCCCTGAAGTTCGTAAATCTTGGTGATTTCGTGAATGATATAATTTTGAGTAGCCTCTTTGCCAGCAAATTTAAACAATTCATCAAGATCAGCTGAACCATCAGTAAGTAGTTGGCCTTTTTTGATTTTATCTCCAACTTGAACGAGTACAACACGGTGGTAGTTTACTGGGTATTCAATCATAGCCTTGGTTTTGGCCTTTTTTGATTCCTCAGGCAAGATGTAAATTATTTTATCCTTACCATTTGTTTTTATCTCACTTACAACACCGTCAATTTTACATACAGTAGCGGGATTTTTAGGTAGTCGGTTTTCAAAAACTTCTTCAACACGAGGCAAACCTTGGGTGATGTCACCGCCGACTGATGCAGTACCTCCAGCATGGAAAGTTCTCATAGTAAGCTGAGTTCCCGGCTCACCGATGGCTTGAGCAGCCACTGTACCTACCGCTTCGCCCACTTCTACGATTTTATCTTTACCGAGATCTGCACCATAACAATGGATACAAATACCATCTAGAGTTTTGCAGGTGATAGGTGATCTTACCAACAAATTTGAAACTCCAGCGGCCTCAATCTTTGCGGCGTCATCTCGAGAGATAAAGTGATTTCTCTTGAACAAAATATTCCCTTCATTATCTTTGACATCCTCTGCAAGAAATCTACCTTTAGCAATTTTAGCGATTGAAACTTCAATACCTGAAGATGTGACGTTGCTGAGCATCACGCCCTCTTTGCTGCCACAATCTTCTTCAATTACAAGACTGTCTTGTGAGACATCAAACAATTTTCTGGTCAAATAACCCGCTTTTGCTGTGTTAAGAGCGGTGTCGGTCAAACCTTTACGAGCACCGTGAGTGGTGATGAAGTATTCAATAGGAGTGAGCCCCTCCTTGTTTGAAGAAATAATTGGGAAATCAATAGTCTCTCCGGCAGTGTTGACGATGAGACCTTTCATGCCAGCCATCTGAGTGAGCTGTCCGATAGAACCTCTAGCTCCAGATTTCACCAAGTCATAAACCGAACCGGTTTTATTCATGGTTTCTTTCATTGATTTTTCTACCTCCTCTTTTGTGGCTGTCCAAATTTCAATATTTTTAGCTCTCTTCTCATTATTTGAAAGAAGTCCGGCGTCATACTGTTCTTGAATTGTTTCAACCTTAGCTTTAGCGCCATCAATAATTTCATATTTATTTTTTGGAATCTCAACATCTTCAATGCTCCAAGTGATGCCTGAAACAGTAGCATATCGGAAACCAAAATCTTTTATTCTGTCCATAATAGCTGGAATTGATTCGGTGCCATACTTTTGAATCAAATCGTCGATGATCCCTTTCATTTTTTTGTTATCAATTTCGGCATTGATGAAAGGGTAATCACTTGGTAAAACGGCATTGAACAAAAGTCGTCCAACACTTGTCTCAAACAATTGATTTTCAAATTTTGCATATTTTGGTGAACTAGTTCCAAGCACTTTGACTTTGGCACGGTAATCAACTACATCAAAGTCATGGGCGGTGATGGCCTTATTTGGATTTGGGAAAACCATTCCCTCTCCTTTTTCACCATCGACATCTTTGGTCATCCAATAACAGCCGAGAATAATATCGAGTGGCTTGTTTGAAATAGTAGGGTCACCACTACCTGGCTTAAGAATGTTCTTGTCAGAGGCCATTATCATTTTGGCTTCCAATTGAGCCTCCGGAGAGAGCGGTACATGCACGGCCATTTGGTCGCCGTCGAAGTCGGCATTGAAGGCGTTACAGACGAGTGGGTGCACCTGGATAGCATTACCCTCAATTAGGATTGGTTTAAATGCTTGGATACCAAGTCGGTGAAGAGTAGGAGCTCGGTTTAAGAGGACGTATCTTTCCTTAATTACATCTTCCAAAATTGCCCAAACCTCAGGTATTTTCTCGTCAATCAGTCGGCTCGCACCGCGGACGTTGTAGGCCAATTCTTGTTTCAAAAGTTGTGAAATAACAAATGGTTTGAAAAGTTCAAGAGCCATATGTTTTGGCAAGCCGCATTGGTGGAGTTTCAAACTTGGACCAACTACGATAACTGATCTACCAGAATAATCAACTCGTTTACCGAGAAGATTTTGACGGAAGAGTCCGCGTTTTCCTTTAAGATTGTCAGCCAATGATTTAAGTTCTCGAGATTTATTTGCTTGAGAGGTAGCTTGCTGGCTATTGTTGTGTCTGATTGAGTTGTCGATCAAAGCATCAACCGCCTCCTGCAAAATTCTTTTTTCATTTCTCAAAATAACATCAGGCGCTGAAATTTCTCGCAATTTTTTTAAACGATTGTTTCGGTTGATTACACGACGATATAGGTCATTGACATCACTTGTCGCATAACGGCCACCATCAAGAGGCACCATAGGTCTCATAGCTGGTGGAATGACCGGGATTTTGGTAAGGAACATCCACTCCGGTCTGGTACCGGATTTGATCATGGCTTGTATCAAAGATAATCTTTTGGCAATTTTGACAGTCTCAACTGATTTTGATTCATCAAGTTCCTTTTTGATTTTTTCTTCAAGTTTGACTAGGTCAATATTTCTAAATATATCGTAAATCGCCTCGGCACCTATGCCAGCCTCGAAAAATGTTCCATATTTGATGGAATAATTATGAAAGGCGACCTCGTCAATTACTTTGCCCTCAGTTATATTTTCAATCTCTTTTTTTCTCTGAAGCAATTTTTCTTTCAGGTCATCCTTTTCTTTCTCATCGGTAATATTTTTAATTCTTGATTTAAACTCAGCGTCCAAATCTCGGAGGATTGATTGCTTTTCTTCCACTGAAACTTTGGTGATGATATAGCCGGCAAAGTAAATCACTTTTTCCACATCAGCAGATGTGAGTCCGAGTAGTAGGGCGATTCTTGATGGCATACTCTTGAGAAACCAAATATGAGCGACAGGCGCCGCCAAATCAATGTGGCCCATTCTCTCTCTTCTGACGATAGAGCGAGTGATTTCCACACCACATTTTTCACAAACTATACCTTTATATCTGATACCTTTGTATTTACCGCAATAACATTCATAGTCCTTGTCTGGACCAAATATTTTTTCATCAAATAAGCCGTGTCGTTCACTGCGTTGAGTTCGGTAGTTGATGGTCTCAGGTTTCGTAACCTCACCAAATGACCAATCCTTGATTGAATCTGGTGAAGCCAAGGAAAGCTTTATCAAATCAAAATCTACGCCAGAATTTAAATTTTTATTAATCATTTTTTGTTGGGTTACCTTTTAAGAGTTCTATATCTAGAGCTAATCCTCGTAGATTGTTAACTAAAACATTGAAGGCCGCTGGCAAATTCTCTCCCTTGATTCTCTCGCCCTTGACGATGGCGTCAAAAGCGGCGCTACGACCGATGATGTCGTCTGATTTGATGGTAAGCATCTCACGAAGTGTGTAAGCGGCTCCGTGACCGAGTAGTGCCCAGACCTCCATTTCTCCAAATCTCTGGCCTCCTCCTTGAGCTTTACCGCCCAAAGGTTGCTGAGTAATTAATGAGTATGGCCCGATTGATCGCATGTGAATTTTGTCTTCAACCATGTGGTCTAGTTTGAGTATGTACATATATCCGACAGCAGTTTGTTGCTTGAAAGCTTCACCTGTTCGGCCATCATAAAGTTGCATTTTTCCATTTTCATTCCAGCCTGCCTTTTTCAATTCTTCTCTGATCTCAACTTCAGTAGCTCCAGCAAATGGAGGCACGACAGCCTGATAACCCAATGATTTAGCGGCAAGGCCAAGGTGGATTTCCAAAACTTGACCAAGGTTCATTCTTGAAGGCACACCAAGCGGAGTGAGGATAATATCAATAGGAGTTCCGTCAGCAGTGTAAGGCATATCTTCTATTGGCAATATCTTTGAAATAACACCCTTGTTGCCGTGTCTACCTGCCAATTTGTCACCAACTGAAACATTTCTAATTTGAGCGATTTCAATGTGAATTCTTTTTATGATTCCTGATTCTAGCTTGTCCCCTTTTTCTCTTGAGAAAATTTGTACATTTATAATCCTACCTTTTTTGCCACCTTCCACTCTCTTTGAAGTGTCTTTGACATCTCTAGATTTTTCACCAAAAAGTGATCTGAGTAATCTTTCTTCTGGAGTAAGTTGGCTTTCGCCTTTTGGAGTAATTTTACCAACCAATATGTCGCCTGGATTTACTTCGGCACCAATTCTAATCACTCCATCTTCAGCCAAGTTTTTCAATTTGTTTTCACCGACGTTTGGAATGTCACAAGTAGTGACTTCAGGTCCAAGTTTGGTATCGCGGACACTCACTACCACTTCATCAATATGAATAGTAGTAAATTTATTTTCTTTGATTAATCTTTCCGAAAGAATGATGGCGTCTTCATAGTTTGCTCCAGACCAAGAAAGAAAGGCAATCATAATATTTTGACCGAGCGCCATTTCTCCTTGGACGCTAGTGAGAGTATCAGCCAAGACATCACCTTTTTTGACATGGTCGCCGACATTTACAATCGGTCTCTGGTGGAAGCAAGTGGCACCGTTTGTTTTTGCAAAATTTATAAGTCTATATGAGTCTTTGGTATTTTTATCTACATTGACTTCAACTGATAAGCCGTCAACTTTTGAGACCACTCCGTCATTTACAGCGAGCATAAGTCGGCCAGTGTCTTTCATAGCCGCACCTTCGATACCAGTTGCTACGAGTGGTGCTTCTGGTTCAACGCAAGGTGTTGCTTGTTTCTGCATGTTAGAGCCCATGAGTGCACGGTTGGCATCGTCATGGTTTAGAAACGGAATCATAGATGTCGCGATTGAGAATGCTTGGTTAGTGGCAATGTCCATATAATCAACTTTTGATTTTGCTACCAAGCTAGGTTTGCCATTCAAGCGAACCTCAACCATATCAACTTCGATGTTTCCGCCATCATCCATTGGGATAGCGGCATGAGCGATAGCAAGCTTCTCTTCTTCTAAGGCGTTTAAATATTCAATTTTGTTGGTCAATTTTCCATCCTTCACTTTTACATAAGGAGTTTCAATCATGCCAAATTCATTGATTCTGGCATAAAGAGTCAAGTGCAAAATCAAACCAATG
Source organism: Candidatus Zambryskibacteria bacterium RIFOXYC1_FULL_39_10 (assembly GCA_001824275.1). Lineage (GTDB taxonomy): Bacteria > Patescibacteriota > Minisyncoccia > Phycocordibacterales > WO2-35-19 > WO2-35-19. The sequence continues at coordinate 16,478 of MHWW01000005.1, forward strand.
TTTGGACCTTCAGGAGTGTGGATTGGGCAAAGTCTTCCGTAGTGAGATGAGTGGACATCGCGCACCTCAAAACCGGCGCGACTTCGGTTTAGACCGCCAGGTCCTAGAGCAGAAAGTTGTCGCAAATGTTCAATTTCGGCAAGTGGGTTCTCCTGGGCCATAAATTGAGAAAGCTGGTTAGTGGTGAAAAATTCTTTAAGTCGCGCTTGAAGTGGCTTTGGAATTATAAATTGTACAGGCAGTGTCATATCGGCATCTACCGTAGACATACGGTTTTGCATATTTCTCTTGATTTGGGCCATACCGATGCGGAATTTTTGTTGCATCATTTCGCCCACATATCGGACTCTTCTACTACCAAGGTGATCAATGTCATCTTCAACTGCGCCGGGAGTGTTATTTAAATTGATTATTTGGTTCACCACTAATCTGATATCGTCGAGGTTTAGTGTTCTTCGGTCTGAACCTTTGCCAGTAGTAGGCAAATTAAATCTAGAATTAAATCTAAATCGGCCCACTTTTTGGAAATCGTATCTCTCACCCTCGAAAAGGCTCTTGAAAAACTCTCGAGCGTTGTCAGCGGTAGCCAAATCGCCATCTCGGAGTCTCCTATATATTTCTACAAATGATTCATCTGCCGTTTTGGCATGATCTTTAGCTAATGATTTCTCTAAATACTCTTTAGCAAATGGGTTATCTTTAAAAAGATCAAAAATTTCAGAATCTGTCTCCGCGCCGAAGGCTCTGAAGAGTGATGTCACCGAAAACTTTCTTTTTCTGTCAATACGCACATATATAGCCTTATCCACATCAGTTTCAATTTCAATCCAGGCGCCTCGCGCAGGGATAATTTTGACTCCAAAGAGTGATTTGCCCTTCACTTCAAGCTTGGTGAAAAAGGCGCCAAACGATCTAGCGAGCTGAGGCACGATGACTCTTTCAATACCACTTATAATGAATGTGCCGTGAGGTGTCATCATAGGAAAGTCTGCCAAAAATATTTCTTGCTCTTTTTCAGTATCTAGGGCTTTATTGCGGAGGCTTACTCTGGCCTTGAGAGGCGCTTCATATGACAACTTTTTCTCCTTTGCATAATATTCGTCGTATTTTGGCTTACCCAATTCAAAACTCAAAAATTTAAATTCAAACTTTTTACCGGATGTATCATTAATAGTAGTAAATTCATCAAATATCTCCTTTATTCCTTTTTGAATCAACCAATCAAAAGACTCAATCTGGTCTTTTACTAGGTTTGGAATCGGAACCAATGATTTTTTGAACTTGCTAAAATATTTTTTGGGCAACATTTTACCAGTTTCAAATTTTTCTTTCATAGTGCTTGTTGTCATAATAATGCTTGTTAATATTACTTAAAATTTGTATTAAATTTTCCTAAACACAAAAATACACCCCAAAGTTTTGGGGGGATTTTATTTCCTCCGTTTTTTAACTATTTATTTTTTTATAAGTCAAATCGTAGGATTTCGCTTGTAATATAGCTGCTTTTGGATATAAACAGCTCACCATTGACAAGCCACAACTCAATCGATCAATAGTAAACTCTAGTATAATCTAATCAAAAATAATGTCAAGTTTGTCAACCTCCCCTGTGGATAACCTTTTTACTTCCCTGATCTTATGAGGGCGACGACAAAGAGAGATTCGGCCCAGCCGAGCGGGGTGTTTTCGTTTGGTTTATCTGAATCCGAATAATAAAGTTCTGGTATTTGGTCGTTGTAAATTGTTTTGTAGGACATATCTAAATATTCTCTGGCTATTTCATCCTCTCCCCAATTCTTATATATAATAGAAAGCCAAGGAAAGCCAAAACACCATTCAGCTTCTTCACTTACTTCATCAATATTTTTATTATAATACCTATCATTTTTATATCTTATTACTCCCCTATCTTTTTTGAGATGATATTCAAGATGTCTCACAATTTCACGAGCCATATCACCAGATACAACATTAAATGGATAAATTAGAGACAAAAGAGCCAAATCAGTAAATTTGCTCTTAGATTCTCTGGGCAAAAGTTTTTTTAGCGCCTCCTCACCCATTTGAATCAAATGGTCGGGTACTTTAAAAATATCCAGTTTTGAAACTGATTTGAGTCCTGCCACGCATGCTCCAACTGACGAGGCGTGCACCTCTTCATATTCCTCCCACACACCATTATCTGGGTCTTGCCAGTATTCTATTGAGTCTAAATAATCAATTAGGGTTTGTATTATCTCTTTTTCGTCTTGTGTCTCAATAATTTTAACTCCCTTTTGTTCCAAATCTCCAATTTTAAAAAGTATTTCTCCAACTGCATCGTTTTGTTTATTACCCCACTCCTCCCAAAATTCTTCAAAAGTCTCCGGATTGTATCGCGCGTGAATATATTGAAATGTATTGTAAGGTTTATTTTTAACCGCCCAGCTTATTTTATCTTTATGTTTTATAAAAACCTGAAGTAGAGCTTTCCAAACTTTTTTAACAGTTTCCCACTCCTCTACTTCCTCAAAAGCCAAACAAGTATAAAAGTTGTCTCTAAGCCAGGCCTTGTTATATCCCGTAGAAACATCAGAGCGTGATGCCAAAAAAAGTCCGCTTGGAACCTGCAGCGCGCGGATGTTATTTAGATGCTTTTCTAAAATGTCATTATTAATTTGCATTATCTCTACCCCACCCCTTGCCCCTCCCCTTGCAAAGGGGAGGGGTTGGGGAGAGGTTAATTACTTTCCAAGAATATTTTTCTCGTATAATTTTCTAGATTCTTCTAGCATTTCTTTCAAATAAGGTCTTTTGTTTTCCATTAGCTCGGCGAGTAATGGGTAATTTTTCTTTGCTTCAGCGTATAAAGCAATTACTTTCTCCTCTTCCTTAAAAAACTCAAGCATTTTTAAAGACAATTTTTCTTCATAATATTTTTTGTCATCATCAATACCCTTGCCTCTGATACTTTCTACAATCTCTTTCGCAATATCAGTCTCGGCTTGCGCTTGGGCAATCAAAAAATCAATCTCGTCTTTAATTGGATACTTTGCCATATATAAAAATTAACGGTCTCTATCTTGCCTCCCGCTTAAAACCAATTCTTCGGTCGCCTTTTTTGTTGCTATTGTGCCAAACATTTCTCCTTTATTATTAAACATTCCTCTAACTCTAAATTCATTAATTACATCAACTTGACCTCGTTCAATCTTTTCTATGTGTGTAGAAAGAGTACTTTCAGTATTGTTAAATCCTTCCATATTTTTATTTTTAACTAATAAACTTTTTAACTTGCGCCTTTTAAACTTACTTTAATTTTACCTTACATATTTTTAAAAAGCATCCACAGTTGTCCACTGTTTTATGCATACTTTTGTGATAATATATATACAGGCTTGTTCGTTTTAAACCAGAAGAGAAGTCCACCATGGGGTTTTACTCTATAACGCATTTCTCCTTTGGCTTAACTATGGTAGGCACAATAAAGACGCCTGCCTGCGCAGGCAGGCGTTGTGTTTTTGTGCCAAGTAAGTTAAGTAAACAAAAACAGCACCGTGGAGGCGCTTTTTTTGTTTTTTTATTTTCGTTTTTTATTTCTCCACTCTTCAATTTTGGCATGATTTCCAGAAAGTAATATTTTTGGCACTTTATATTTTTTACCTTTATATTCCAAAACTTCGGGCCGAGTGTAGTGAGGATATTCTAGGCCATTTTCTCCAACCTTTGAATCTTTTTCATTCTTTAATAGCATATTCCAATGAGACTCTTCTTTTAATGATTCTAAATTAATGACTCCGGGAACTAGCCTGGATACTGCTGATATGACTACCATGCTTGCGACATCGCCATCTGTCAAAACATATGGGCCGATTGAAATTTCATCCGCTTTTAAGGCTAGTTTTACTCTTTCATCAATCCCTTCATAACGGCCAGTTATAAAAATAATATCATCATATTTTTTAGCCCAGTCATAGGCCATCTTTTGGTTAAATATTTTGCCCTTTGCTGAAAAAATCACCACTTTGGTTTTCCCGCCTCTTCGGCGGGTCGCCGAGGAGGCAACTATTTTTTCATATGCCTTTAAAATCGGTTCTGCTTGGAGCACCATCCCAGCGCCTCCGCCATAAGGTTTCTCATCCACTCGCAGATATGGCTTTTCGTTTTTCATTTGTGATTTTGAAGGCTTCACAAAAGCTCTCGGATCATAAAATTTTAAGTATATTTTCTTATTGCGAATAGCTCGTCCGATGATGGAAGAGTTAACATACGACTCAAATGATTCTTGAAATAATGAAATTATATGAAATGTCATTGCCACAAAATACCACAAAAACAAAGCTGAGTCCATGTGTGGGCTCAGCTTTGTTTTTTCTAACTACTTACTACTGTCTACTAACTACTATAGCTTAAGGTCTTCCATCACATCATCAACTGATTTCATGCTAGCTGATTGAGGAGCGTCAGTCTTTCGGCCACCTTCTGGTTCGTTAATTTTAAGGTTGACTCGAGCATTGTTTTTCATACCAACGACTCTAAGCAAAATTCTCATAGCCTTGGCAGTGTTGCCTGAGCGGCCGATAATCTTACCCATATCTTCTGGGTGGACATCTAGAGAAAGGAGCACTCCCATCTCATCAACTGTTCGATTAATTTTTACCGCTTCTGGGTGATCAACTAATCCCTTAACAACATATTCTAAAAATTCTGCGTCTTTTTCCATTTAAGTTTTACTTATATTAATAATTACTCCTTCCGACTATCTAATTGTATTATACTGTGGTTTCTTCGGCAACTGGAGCAGGTGCTTCCGTGGGTGCTTCTGCTGGAGCACTTACTTCTTCTGTAGGCGCTTCGATTGGAGCTTCTACATTTGCTTCGGCAGGAGCAGGAGCCACCTTCTCTTCAGCTTTTTCTGAAATGGTAGGCGTCTTTTTGGGTAATGCGTTAATCTTTTTGCCTTCAATCACCTTCCTTTCAATCAGGAGGTTATGCACAGTATTTGAAAGCTGGGCACCTTTTGAAATCCAGTGTTTGATTTTGTCATTCTTGAAATCAACCCCTCCTTCTTTGCGAGTGTCATAACTTCCAAGTATTTCCAAAAACCTACCGCTTTTAGGGCCGTTTTGGGAATCAGTCAAAACAAGCCTAAAAACTGGCTCGTGTTTCCTTCCGACTCTCTGTAATCTAATCATCAACATATGTGCAGAAATCCTATCAAAATAACATTAATTAGTCAAATTTCCTTCTCTTTTTAGTTCTTTTTCTCTTGACTCCATTAAATTGGTTAATTGATCTCCTAATGATGCGCGCAAATCTTCTTTAGGATGGCCTGGATTATTTTGAATATCAGCCAGTGTTGCTTGTAAATCTTTTATTCTGGTATCAAGATCATCCTCACCAACAATTTTTGGCTCCTCTTTTTTACCACCAAATACACTATTAAAACCTTCCTTAAATCCCATATAATTATTATTAATTTATAATGTCTAAATTATATCACAATCAAAATAATCTAAAATCTGATATATTAAGTGCCAAACGGGCACGTGGCGGAACTGGTATACGCGTACGCTTCAGAAGCGTATGGAGCAATCCTTGAGGGTTCAAATCCCTCCGCGCCCACTAATATTAAGCATTATGCTCATCCCCTAACTGGCCGATAGGTCAACTAGGGGATGTTTATTTTTATCCCCTCTCCTGCATCTAGGAGAGGGGCAAGGGGTGAGGTATTATATATATATATATATGTCAGTAATTTTAAATAAAAAGGAATTGGGGACAAATGAACTGAGGAAAGACGCGTTGGAGATTTTGGAAGCAGGACTTGAAGCTATAAATACTGAAAAAATTTTGAGAGAAAAAGTAAGAGTTGAAAACGGAGTTTTGTATATAAAAAACGAAAACGGAGAAACGAAGGCGGAGCTCCCCTCTCCTAATTTAGGAGAGGGGTTGGAGGGTGAGGTATATTTCATAGGCATCGGCAAATGCGCCCTTGAAGGAGCAAAAGTAATTGAAGACATTTTAGGAAATTATTTGACTAAAGGTGCCGTAATTGATGTTAAGCCTACTGCCGATGCCCAAGCATTGGTGGGCCGAAGTAAAATTGAATACTTTCAAGGCACTCACCCTTACCCATCAGAGCAAAATGTAGAGGCTACTAGAAAAATTCTTGAAATGACCAAGGGTTTAACTAAAAATGATTTAGTCATCACCCTTATATCGGGTGGCGGGTCAGCATTATTTGAACTGCCTATCGTCGGTGTAGAATTGGAGACAATAATTGAACGGACGGCAGAGCTTACCGCACGAGGTGCTGATATTTATGAATTGAATACACTCCGAAAAAAGTTATCGCAAGTCAAAGGAGGTAAATTTGCCGAGCATTGCGCTCCTGCTCAAATGGTCTCTCTTATTTTTTCAGATGTTTTGGGTAATGATATTGCAACTATCGCATCCGGCCCCACTGTGTTAGGGCCCCTCCCCAACCCCTCCCCTAAGGGGAGGGGCGAAGG
>MHWW01000005.1:22996-29901 GCA_001824275.1 Candidatus Zambryskibacteria bacterium RIFOXYC1_FULL_39_10
AAAATTAAAGCCAAATCATGTCTTCTCTTTGGTGGAGAGAGCACGGTTAAGATTTCAAATGATCATGGTCAAGGAGGGCGTAATCAAGAACTTGTACTTTCGGCATTGTTAAATATAAAGCCTAATCAAATTATTCTTTCCTGTGCGTCTGATGGCTGGGATAATAGTGAGCACGCTGGGGCCTTGGTAGATTTGGAACTCCTTAAAAATTCTGAGGACTTGGAAATAAATCCAGAAGTTTTTTTGAAAGCAAATGATAGTTATAATTTTTTTAATATTGTCGGTGGTGCGATATCAACAGGAAAACTCGGGAGTAATGTTTCGGACTTGTGTATAATATTATATAAATAGTTTTAATATTTATATAATATTTTCTCATGGAAAAAGATAAAAAGTTTATTCTTTGGTTTGATCAAGTTGGAAATGATGATGTGGCGTTGGTTGGTGGCAAAAACGCTTCGCTTGGTGAAATGTATACCACCTTGACTCCCAAGGGCATTAGAATACCTAATGGTTTTGTTGTCACTGCCTATGCCTACAAATATTTTATTGAAAAAGAGGGGCTACTTTCATTTATTCAAGATACTCTCAAAGATTTAAATACTGAAGACATCAAAGATTTACAGAAGAAGGGTAAGGCAATCCGAGAAAAGATTATTGATTCAGATATCCCCAAAGAAATTGAAACAGAAATCGCCGAAGCTTATAAAAACCTTTCAATCGCTTACAAAATGGATGAAGCTGATACCGCTGTTCGTTCGAGCGCTACTGCCGAAGACTTGCCTGGCGCTTCATTTGCCGGCGAGCACGAAACTTATCTCAATGTCGTGGGTCAAAAAAATGTTTTTCAAGCAGTAAAAATGGCGATGGCATCACTTTGGAACGATCGCGCAATTTCCTATCGAGTAGATAAAGGTTTTGATCATTTTGATGTTGCGCTTTCAGTTGGTGTGCAAAAAATGGTTCGCTCTGACAAAGGATCATCGGGTGTGATGTTTACCATTGATACTGAAAGTGGTTTTAAAGATGTAGTTGAAATTGACGCTTCTTGGGGCCTTGGTGAAATGGTGGTGCAAGGCAAAGTGACTCCAGATTCATATTTGGTTTTCAAACCTACTCTAAATATGGGGTTCCCAGCCATTGTCAAAAAAAGTATTGGCTCAAAGGAAAACAAAATGATTTATTTTAGTGGCAAAGAAGGTCCAGTCAAAGAAGTTGAAGTGCCAGAAAAAGACAGAAATATTTTTGTTTTAAATAATGAAGAAATTTTAACTCTTTCTCGTTGGGCACTAGAGATTGAAAAACATTATACCGAAAGAGCGGGCAAAGAAATGCCTATGGATATGGAATGGGCGAAGGATGGTATAACGAATGAACTTTTCATTGTTCAAGCTAGACCAGAAACTGTTCAATCTGAAAAGAAGCACAACAGCATCACTGAGTATTCACTTTCCACTAATGAGAAACCAATCGTTGTGGGCATCGCTGTTGGTACCAAGATTGCAAGCGGCAAAGCGCATATCATTACTGATGTTAAAAAGCTACATGAATTTGAGAAGGGTGAAATATTAGTTACCGAAATCACTGACCCCGATTGGGAGCCGATTATGAAAATCGCTTCCGCTATTATCACCGAAAAAGGTGGACGCACTAGCCACGCCGCTATTGTCTCTCGTGAGCTTGGTATACCAGCTGTTGTTGGTACAGGTAATGCGCTTTCAATATTGAAAACCGGGCAGATGATAACTGTTGACACATCGAGCGGCACCGCTGGTAATGTTTTTGATGGCAAATTGGAGTGGCAAGAAGAGGTTCACGATATTACTACTCTTCCGGAAACCAAAACAAAAGTTTGTATGAACATCGGCTCACCTGAGTCAGCATTTATGTATTCCTTTATTCCTAACAAAGGTGTTGGACTAGCTAGAGAAGAATTTATAATTGCTTCAAGTATTAAAGTGCATCCAAATGCTTTACTTAATTTTGAAAATATAGAACCAAAATCTCTAAAAAACAAAATTGAAAAAGCGACCTTGGGTTATGAAAATAAAGTAGATTTTTATGTTGATAAATTGGCCGAAGGTATTGGTCAAATTTGCGCCGCCTTTTATCCAAAAGATGTGATTGTCCGATTTTCTGATTTTAAAACCAATGAATATTCAACCTTGCTTGGTGGTAAGGAATACGAACCAGATGAAGAAAATCCTATGATTGGTTGGCGTGGAGCGTCCAGATATTATGATCCCAAATTCAAAGAAGCTTTCAAACTCGAATGTCGTGCTTTCAAAAAAGTGCGAGAGCAATTTGGTCTCAAAAATATAGTGGCGCTAGTTCCCTTCTGCCGTACTCCTGAAGAAGGTCAAAAGGTTTTAGATATTATGAAAGAAGAAGGTATTGAGAGGGGCGTCGACGGGTTTAAGGTTTATGTTATGTGTGAAATACCAGCCAATGTTTTGCGAGCTGATGAATTCCTAGATATCTTTGATGGCTTCTCGATTGGTTCAAATGACTTAGCCCAACTTACACTTGGTCTTGATCGAGACTCAGGCATTGTCGCTCACATTTCAAATGAAAATGATCCAGCTGTTAAAAAGTTTGTCTCTGAAGCTATTGCCAAATGTCGGGAACGAGGCAAATATATCGGTTTCTGCGGTCAAGCGCCTTCCGACTATCCTGACTTCACTCGTTTCCTCGTATCAAACAACATCGAAGCAATTTCCCTCAACCCTGATTCCATCATCCCTATGATTCTCGCCATCGCCGAAGAAGAACAAAAGCTGGGTAATTAATTTTATAAAATGAAAGCGACCACTCGAGATGAGCGGCCGCTGACTGGTTCTAGAGGAGTTTGAAAGCATAAACTCCAAACACCTGCATTAAATGTGTAAACATTCTTTCTACGAGGTGTTTGTTGTAGCGATCGAGTCCAGCAGAATCACTAAAAAAGATCAAGATATCCTTCCGAATCCTTACAGAACCACCACCATCGGTGTTTTTACCGTCAGTACCCCAGATTGGTCCCATTTCCACATGTCGATAATTTCCTAGGCACTCAAAGAACGATTGTTGTCGGCCCAATAGACGACTATGTTTCATTTCGCCTATTGCCAGTGTGAGTACTGGTTTAAACTCCTTATTGTCCAGCCAAATATCCAGTACAAACTTCAGCCCTTCCTTGGTGGCGAGTTTTGTTGAAAGTTCGCCAGAAATTGTTGAAATTTCCATTATTTCGTTAGTGCTGTCAATATAATAACATCGACATTCCATACGTAACTCCTTCTTACCACATTAAACAGCACATCATCAAAATTTGCAAGGATTTTAAGATTTTATATTCTAACCTTCCCCCAGCCCCTTCCTTACCTTAAGGAAGGGGTGACTGTTATATATTATTCAGTAGTTTAATAGAGTTTGTTGCGTGGTTCCCTCCTTAAAGTAAGGAGGGTTAGGGAGGTTAGAAATATTGTGAAATATTATTATAGTGAGTTATAATAAACTTATGAACATTTTATATTTATACAAAGAAGAGTGGGAGAAAGAATATGTAAAGGAAAAGCTTGGAGATTTGAGCTTAGAGTTTCGAGACTCGATAGAAAATACTGAAAATGAAATACTACAAAAATCAGAAGTGCTTTCGGTTTTTGTAAGTCATCCAGTTTCTAGGGAAACAATAGAAAAAATGCCAAATTTGAAATTGATTGCTGCGCGTTCTACCGGCTTTGATCATATTGATGTCTCGGCGGCAAAAGAAAGGAATATTGCTGTGGTTTATGTCCCCTCTTATGGCGAAAACACTGTGGCTGAGTTTGCTTTTGCCCTCCTTCTCGCAATATCCCGCAAAATACCGGAGGCACATGAACAAGTGACCGAATCTGGTTCATTTGATCAATCAAATCTCAACGGTTTTGATTTAAAGGATAAAACAATAGGAATCATTGGTACTGGTCGTATTGGTGCTCACGCGATCAAAATGGCCAAAGGTTTTGGTATGGAGGTGGTGGCTTATGACCCGTTCCCTAAACAAAATTTGGACCAAGAATTGGGCTTCAGATATGTTGGTTTTGAAGAATTACTTAGTTTGTCTGATATTATTTCACTTCATGCTTCTCTCTCTGACAGCACTCGTCATATGATAAACGAAGAAAGTATTAGGCATATCAAAAAAGGAGTTGTGCTTATAAACACTGCTCGTGGCGGGTTGGTACAAACTACAGCGTTAGTTAAGGCACTCAAAGAAGGTATTATTAGTGCGGCGGGCTTAGATGTTTTGGAAGAAGAAGGAGATATGGGCGATGAAGAAAATTTGTTATTTAGCCCTCACCCTAAACTTGAAGAACTCAAAAATGTTTTGGCAAACAATTATTTAATCAATCATCCACGGGTGATTGTCACTCCTCATATTGCCTTCAATACTAAAGAAGCAGTTAAGAGGATATTAGACACCACAATAGAAAATATCCAGTCATTTACAGGAGGAGAAATCAAAAACAAAATTCCTAATTAAATAAGTGACCAGCATAGGTAGCCTTTTCACCAAGCATCTTTTCTATTTGCAAAAGCTCATCATATTTGGCCATTCTTTCTGGTTTTGATACTGAGCCAGTTTTGATTTGCCCTGTTCCAAGCCCAACGGCGATATGGGCAATCGTTGAATCCATAGTCTCTCCCGAACGATGAGATATTATAGTGTTCCAGCCGACAGAGTGTGCAAGATCAACTGCGCTAATAGTCTCGCTCAGAGTGCCGATTTGGTTTGGTTTAATCAAAATTGCGTTACCGGCACCTTTGGCAATCGCTTTTTCTAAAAATTTTATATTGGTTACCAACAAATCATCACCAACCAGTTGAAGTCCTTGCAGTTCCGAAGTCATTTTATCCCAACCGTCCCAATCATCTTCTGCCAGACCATCTTCAATTGAAAAAATAGGAAATTCCTTAATTAAATTTTTATAATATTCAATCAGTTCATCCGAATTGAATTCTTTATTTTCGGTAGCAAATTTATATTTTTGGGTTGTGTCATCATAGAATTCGCTAGCTGCAACATCTAGTGCGAAATATATGTCACTTCCAGGTTTGTAATTTGTTTTCCCTATCGCTTCAGATATGAGCTCGAGTGCCTCCCTATTGCCGCCCTTAAGATGTGGCGCAAAACCACCTTCATCGCCCAAATTTGTCTCATATCCTTTGCTTTCTACGACGAGTCTAAGTGAATTAAAGATATCGTGAAGTATTTGCATTGCCTCGCCAAAACTTTTGGCACCAATAGGAGCGATCATAAATTCTTGAATATCACTGGAACCTGATGCGTGTCTGCCTCCATTTATAATATTGCAAAGTGGTATGGGCAGTGAAATTTCTTTGGGATTTTTGGCAAAACTTCTGATATGTTCAAAAAGAGGAATATTTTTTGCTCCCGCCACCGCCTTGGCTGTCGCTAATGAGACTGCCAAAATTGCGTTTGCTCCAAGATTGCCTTTATTTTCTGTACCGTCTAACTCAATCATCCTTGCATCAATTTCATTTTGATTTGATGCGTCCATACCAATTAAAACATCTGCAATTTTTGTGTTTACATTTAGAACTGCTTTCAGGACTCCTTTGCCACCATATCTTTCCATATCACCGTCGCGCAATTCTAAAGCCTCGTTGCTTCCTGTGCTTGCGCCAGATGGAACAGCGGCAGTGCCTGTGTGCCCACCTTCCAAAATAACATCAGCCTCAACTGTTGGGTTGCCTCTTGAGTCCAATATTTCTCTGGCCAATACCTTCTCAATTTTGTACATCATGATGTCGAAAGTATATCAAACTTGTTCTGCATTTAAAATCATGTAATACATCAATGTCGGATACGGCATAGGTTCAGGAGGACAATAACCTCAAATTTATTAAATAATCAAAAAAAATATGAAAAAAACAATAATAATGTTGGCAGTAGTACTCTCACTACTTGTGGGAGCCCAAAGTGTGTTTGCTCTGACAAGCTCATTGGATTTTGGTTCAAGAGGTGCCAATGTTACTGAACTTCAGACTTATCTTGCCAAAGATTCAAATATCTATCCATCAGGTCTGGTCACATGATATTTTGGGTCTCTTACTCAAGCAGCTGTGCAAAGATTTCAAACTGCTCAAGGTATAGTTTCAGCCGGTACTCCTGAGACGACAGGTTATGGCCGGGTTGGCCCTGTCACTATGGCAAGGATAAATAGTCTCATGGGTTCAGGAGGACAAGTTTCTTGGGACGCGTCACCAATACTCAGTGTCGCATCAGTTCAATATAGTAGCAATAGTGCCACTATTACATGGACAACAAATGAACTTGCACAAGGTCAGGTTTACTACAACAATTCACCATTAGTCTTTTATGAGGCTACTGGTCCTCGTCAGCAACCTTATGTAAGTGGCGCCTACTCTACTGATAGTGGTAACACCTACAACCACTCTATCACTATCCAAAATTTGCAGCCAAATACTACTTATTACTTCCTAACAAGAGCCGTAGATAGCTCAGGAAATATGAGTATGACTTGGCCTTCAAGCTTCAAGACCAATCAATAATCATTGATCTCGGTCAGAACTTGCCAAAAAACACTCTTCAATAAGCCGGGAGTGTTTTTTGATTTTATAAAATTTTTGGTTGTTTGTAGTACATATTTCTGTTATATTATAAAGCAATTAAGGATTCATTGTCCCGCTTCGCTAAAGCTACGCGGGACGCTGAAAATTTATAGTCATTTCATTCCTTAAATTTTCGCGCGTGTAGCTCAGCTGGTAGAGCACTCGACTGATACTCGTGGGGTCCCAGGTTCGAACCCTGGCACGCGCACCACTTCGCTAAAGCTTCGCGGTGCAAGCACAGAAAATTATAATAGAGAAAGTCCGCCGAGCGTTGCGCATCGGCGGAC
>MHWW01000005.1:29935-31130 GCA_001824275.1 Candidatus Zambryskibacteria bacterium RIFOXYC1_FULL_39_10
CCATGAGATCAGGGAGTGGATGATTGGCTTCCATGAACCGATCAATTGCCTTTCGACCTCTACGTCGCCAGACAAACCAGCTGATTCCTTTTGCGATTCCGATTAGGGCCGCGGCAACTAGACATGCTGCGATTGCAATGATCAGACCTATCCCGATCCACTTCTCGGGAAACAGAGGTCTCACTTCTGTTGTTGGTGGTGATAATGCAAGAACCACCATAAGTAGGAAAAGGGCTCCTGCAAGCCCGAGAAGCTTACTTATCATTTGTCACCTCTAAAATAAAGTATAGCAAATTATAAGGCAAAAGTCAAGGGGTAGGTGGGGATAAGTAAAAATGGGGCTATAAATATGGGTAAAACGAAGCCGCCCCCGTAAGGGGGCGGCTTCTGGTATTCTTTGTTTTGTTCCGTTCGCGAATTTTGTTAGCCAAAGGCTTTTCAAAATTCAGCGTCCCGCGAAGTTCTGCAAAGCAAAACGAAGTGGGACATTTTTGTACATCTTTCTGTACGGCCAAACAGTTTAAGGTATCTGCTAAACCATTATGTGTCCAATTGGAACACACAATAACGACTCGTTTAGTCACTGCTACGCACTCATAACTCATAATCATAAGTTATAGGTGCGCAGCACTGACGTTTTTCACCTTGAAATATTCCACGACCAGCTTCCGCTAGCCGTGCCTTGTTACGACTTAGTCCTTGTCATTGAGTTTACCTTAGTCCCACTAATGTGAGCCTTTGGGTACTCCCAACTTCCCTGACTTGACGGGCGGTGAGTACAAGACTTGAGAACGTATTCACCGCGGTATAGCTGACCCGCGATTACTAGCGATTCCAACTTCATGGGGTCGAGTTTCAGCCCCCAATCCGAACTGGGGCCACTTTTCTAAGGATTAGCTCAATCTTACGATGTCGCAACCTGTTGTAGTGACCATTGTATTATGCGTGTAGCCCAAGGCGTCAAAGGGACATGCTGACCTGGCGTCATCCTCGCTTCCTCCCCCCACACCAATTTCGAAATATTCCATTTGATTTAGAATATCTCAATTATTTTGATCACTCTAGAAGATTTATAAAATCTAGATGTTCAAAATTGGTGTGGGGGATGGTCTCGGCTGACACTTGTAACAGCCAACGAGGGTTGCGTTCGTTACCCCACTTAAGGGAACAATTCAAATCACGAACTGACGACGGC
>MHWW01000005.1:31173-69247 GCA_001824275.1 Candidatus Zambryskibacteria bacterium RIFOXYC1_FULL_39_10
TTTTCGTTTGTCATCGAATTGAACCGCATAATCCACCGCTTGTGCAAGTCCCCGTCTATTCCTTTGAGTTTTAAGCTTGCGCTCGTAATACCCAGGCGGATCGCTTAACGCGTTAGCTTCGCCTCTCAGAGGGTCGATACTCCGAAAAGCTAGCGATCATCGTTTAGGGCGTAGACTACTGGGGTATCTAATCCCATTCGCTACCTACGCTTTCGTGTTTCAGTGTCAGGAATGCGCCAGTATATTGCCTTCGCTTTTGGTGTTCCCCATGATATCAACGGATTTCACCCCTACTCCATGAGTTCCATATACCTCTCGCATCCTCTAAGTTTTGCCGTTTCCTTCGCACCTCCGCGGTTAGGCCGCGGGTTTTAACAAAAGACTAACAAAACCACCTACACACCCTTTACGCCCAGTGATTCCGGATAACGCTTGGGGCCTCTGTATTACCGCTCCTGCTGGCACAGAGTTTGGAGCCCCTTATTCATGATCAGATCAATAAACTTTCTTAATCATAAAAGGTTTTTACGTCCCGAAGGACTTCATCAACCACGCGGCGTCGCTCGATCAGGCTTTCGCCCATTGTCGAATATTCTCGGCTGCAGCCACCCGTAGGTGTATGGACCGTTTCTCAGTTCCATCGGTGGGGGTCAGCCTCTCAGCTCCCCTAGACGTCATAGCCTTGGTAAGCCATTACCTTACCAACTAGCTGATATCCCGCAGGCCGCTCCTTTAGCAATAAATTTTTACTCTTTCGAGACTATCCGGTGTTACCCCCGCTTTCGCGGGGCTATTCCAGACTAAAGGGTACGTACCTACGTGTTACTACCTCGTTCGCCGGTTGCCCTTGCGGGCCCCCTTGACTTGCATGCCTTATCCACGCCGCCAGCGTTCATCCTGAGCTAGGATCAAACTCTAAAATTAAATCAAAAATTAAATTTTAGATTTTTGAACGGAACAAAACAAAAAATACCTTTATTTCGTTTTGATCCTAGCTACTAAGAATCACCGCTAATTTTTTTAAAAAATTAGCAAAAAATTTGGGCGCTGGTTTTTGCAAAACCAGCATCCTCAATTTTTATAGAGTCCTGGGCGGACTCTTAAAAATTGGGACTTGCAACTACTCATCAAACCTTACCATGGCTCAAAACGAGTAGTTCTTTTTCTTGTACTTATTCCAACAAATGAGGAGTAAAATGAAAATTAATTTTCATTTTATCCGAATGCAGTTGGAACAATTATTTATTATTTCAAGATGTCAATGAACTTTAAAAACTGCTCTCATAAGAGAGCAGATAAAGTATATACTTTTGAGAAAACAAGTCAACCCCCACACCTAATATATATTAGGTGTTGGGGTCAAGCCTTTTATACCACAGTGGCTACGGCTGCCTTGCTTTGAGTGAGATTTCTATAAATATAGATGTAAGCTAGAGTTGAAACCGGGACTGAGACAAGCAAACCAACTCCGACTAGGATAAGTCCGGCAAGATTAAGTAGTGCCAAAACAATCCAAAATAGTGTGAGTTTCCAGAAATTTCCTTTTGTAATAGCGTAGCTTTCTTTCATTGATTTGATGGGACCCATCGCAGTGTCAATCACAATGATAGGAGCAAACGAAAATCTGACTAGCCAGATAAGGCCAGGCACAATAAGAAGTATAAGCCCACCGAGCACTGTTAGAGGAACGAGAATAGAGACACCAATATATCGCCAAAATGTTTTATATTCCTGAAATATATCTGAAAATTTTGTTTGTTCACCGTCATGCATTTTCAAATAAATTTTGTTATAACCAATTCTAATTATAACCATAAATATAATGACGGCAAAATTGAACAAAAAATTATTCATATTCAATTCCTTGTCACTACCGACTGCACCGACGGCAAGCAAAAGCAAAGTTGTGAGGAGACTTATCTCTTTATTCTCTTTAAATTTTGCCCACCCGTATTTTATAGATTCTTTTATCGAAAACATAAATTTCAATTAGTTATTAATTGTATGCTATTATAATACAGATATGAATAAAAAGAAACCTTCCCACAAAGGTGGGGAAAACAAAAAGTTGTTAGGAATTATTAAAATTACCGCCAAACCAATGGGTTTTGTGGTAGTCCCTGATCGAGACGATGATATCATTGTATTTGAGGAAAATTTAAACTGCGCATTAGATAAAGATGAAGTTGAAGTTGAAATAATAGGTAAGGACACCCGCCCGCCTCGCATACGCGAGAGCGTTGCGGGCGGGGAGACTAGAAAAAAGGGACGCATAACTAAAATTATAAAAAGAAATAAGGTGCGGTTTGTGGGCACCATAGAGTTGATTGGTTCCAAAATTATATTTAAACCAGATGATTTTAAATTTTATAAAGATGTTGATTTGTTTGATTTTCCCAAAGACATAAAGCCTGGAACCAAGGTTTTGGCTGAAATAAATTGGACTAATCCGAACCTAAATCCAAAAGGTAAAATAATTTCAGTGATTGGCAAAAAGGGTGAACACGAAACCGAGATGCAATCCATCCTTCTAGACAAAGGAATTGTTTATAATTTCCCACCTGATGTTGAAAAAGAAGCAGAGCAGGTGTCAAAGATGCCCTTTGACACATCTGACAGGCGTGATTTCCGCAATATAACAACCTTCACCATTGATCCCAAAGATGCCAAAGATTTTGATGATGCCCATTCGTATGAAGAATTGGGAGAAAACAAAATTAGGGTAGGTGTACATATCGCTGATGTCTCACATTTTGTGAGACCCGGTACCGCTCTCGATCGTGAAGCAAAGGAGAGAAGCTTTTCTACATACCTAGTTGACCGCACTATCCCCATGCTTCCTGAAGTTTTGAGCAACAATCTCTGTTCTCTTATGCCCAATGTCGACCGCCTAGCCTTTTCAGCCGTATTTGATATTAAGGTTGATACTGGGGAAATACTTGATCGTTGGTTTGGTAAAACCATAATAAATTCTGACAAAAGATTTAGTTATGAAGAAGCACAGGAGTCATTGGATGAAGCGGCAGGGAGCAACTCTTTTCGCTCCCAAGATGCTGCGCATATCTCGCTACAAGAGTTTTCCCTGCGGCTTAAGGAATTAAATAGAATTGCCAATATATATAGAGCAGAAAATAAAAAAAATGGAGCCATAGAATTTGAAACAGATGAAGTGAGGTTTGAACTTGATGAAAAAGGCAAACCAATTAGAATCTATAAAAAAGAGAGGCTAGATACAATGAAGATGATTGAGGAGTGGATGCTTTTAGCTAACAGAGAAGTGGCAAAATTTATAAGTGATAAAATAGGCAAAAAAGGTGGAGCAGGTATATTTAGAGTCCATAATTTACCTAAAATGGAGCGTATTGAAGAATTGGCAATTTTCGTTAGAGCTTTGGGTCACGATTTGCCAATCAAAAATGGTGAAGTTTCTGCCAAGGATATTAATTTATTGCTCAAACAAATAGAGGGTCATGCTTCCGAGTCACTCATTAAGACTGCTACCATCAGATCAATGGCCAAGGCTATTTATTCCACCAAAAATATTGGGCATTTTGGATTAGCGTTTAAATATTACACTCATTTCACCTCACCAATCCGTCGTTACCCTGACCTTATGATTCATAGAATACTCGAGAGATATTTAAAAAATGAACCGGTACCCAAAAACGAATTTACCAATTTCTCCAAAATTGCAAATGACGCCAGTGAAAAGGAGGTTGTGATTGCAGAGGCGGAGAGAGATAGTATCAAATACAAACAAGTAGAATTTATGATTGATAAAATCGGGCAAGAATTTGATGTGGTTATTTCGGGTGTGACCGAATGGGGTATGTATGTTGAAAATCCTGAGACTAAGGTCGAAGGATTAGTACGAATAAAAGATCTCGGTGACGACTTCTACAAACTTGATCAAAAAAATTATTGTATTAAAGGCGAGCGTACGAAAAAGAAATTTTCGCTCGGCGACTCTGTCCGCGTCAAACTCCTCTCCGCCGACCTCAACCGCAAAACCCTAGATTTTAAGTTGGTTTGACAAAAATCTTTTAAGGAATACCATAGTTGCTAGTCAGGTTCCTTGTGGAATGGAGAACTAAGCAGGACTCGTGCGGGAAACCGTAGCGGCTGGTCTCAGATAACCTTTCTTCACTCGTTCCAACGTATAAGCGAACAAGGCTTCCACAAGGTTGGAAATCTGACATGTGCCCGGGCGTTCACGCGTCCGGGTTTTATTTATTCGATAGATTACTAAAAATAGTTATAACATTTGTGACGGTCGTCACATTTGTCATGACTATACACTTTTCCGCGACCGCGGATTTTTGTATAAAAGATTCTTTATAAAAGAGTTGCCCCGATTGTTAGTCGGGGCTCTTGAGAACGTCAGTCGTGTTTCCATCGACTGTAACCATGTATGACTACACCGACTACTTTGCCGGCATCTTCACCGTGGTTTTTCTTGAGAATTCCTATTGCACTACCCGGTGCCGTTTCTTCGGTGTAGAAGCAATTTTCTTGTAAGATTACTAATTGGTCCAACCTAGGAAGTTGGGCAAAACATGGTCTGAATTCGACCATTTTCATTCTTGAAAGTTCTTCAAGAATTTCCTTGGGTACTCCAAAACTACTTCCTTCGCTCATAGCGTCACCTCTATTTACATATTAAAACATTTATTTGGCGACAGCAATGTGTAATCAATGGCAATTGTTATATAAAAGAAAAGTCCGAACCTCGTAAGGTCGGACCTTTGCCGCATTGCGGCCAGTGTCTAAAAGACACAGTCGCGAACGATTTTTGTGATCTCCTCAAGTGACAGATTTGTCGGTGATACGTCGGGATGCGACGTGCTTCCGTTGAAGAGCATCTGGCCTTTTTTAAAGAAGTGCCATTCCTCCGCTCCCCGAACTGATCCGTCTCGTTCAAGATCCTCGGGTTTAAGCGTGAGTAGTTTCCCCTTTTTCTTCTGTTCAGCAATCCGGATGAAACGAGCGATTTTGTTCATGTTAACCTTATATCTTCTGTTAGAAAAGATTTGAACATTACCGCTACTCTGCTTTTGGATCACCAACGCCGCATTACCGCCTCGAGCGGCACGTGCAAATTTGGCCACCATGTCATTGTCTGATTGAATCACAGCAACCTTCATCGTGTGGTTCGCACCGTTCGGGACGTTGAAGACTCGTGCGCCATGATATTCACTCACCGCTTGCTGAGCAAACTTTGCCTGCTCACGGTAAAACGCTTCGAACGCAAGTGTTGCCCAGTTGATCACTTTTTCTGCTGGCATCATGGTATACATTTTGCGGCAGATTGAAGCAATATCAAACATCGAGCCACTGCCATTTAAGTCGTTGCGCTGGACGAAGTCCAGTATAAACTCCAAGGCCGGATCATCGTCGATGCCCAGGTGTTCAGCAACAAGAGTGGCCGAGCATTTGCCACTTTTCCTTTCACTGTCGACAGTAGAATGCTCGTCAAACATTCCACCACCAACACCCACCAAAAGCACTCCTTCTGCAAGAAATTCTTCTGGGGATTTCATTATCGCCGTTGTTCCTTCGCTCCAGAAAATCACTGGAGCGGTTTCAATTCCTATAAATTGACTTCTACCATATCGGCGTAAAAGCCAGATTCCACAAATCTCGTCGATATGTGGACTTACGTGTGTGACAATCGTGTTGATCGACACACTAACTGCTTCATCTACCATAGTACACTCCTATTCTTATTATATCATGTATTAGTTGAAATTGCAAGTTTATTTAGCTACTGCAACGGCCTCATCAAACGCGATGGAGAGGAGGCGAGAGACGCCGTCGCGGCCCATTGTGATGCCATAGATGACACCAGCGCGGGACATTGTTTCGCGGTTGTGAGTGATGAGGATAAGCTGGGAGACTTTTGAAAGATTTTCAATCATATCTCCATATTTTTTGGAATTAGCTTCATCGAGTGCGGCATCGGTCTCATCAAGAATAATAAATGGTGGTGGATTAACTTGAGAAATGGCAAAAAGAAGAGCAATTGAAGTGAGCGCTCTCTCCCCGCCCGAAAGCATATCTAACCCTCGGATGTTTTTTCTTGGCAATGATACTGTTATTTCAATTCCATCTTCTGGTTCTTTTTCTTCCGGCATTTCTCCAATCTCATCCTCGGGTAAATTTTTAATTTTTAATTTAAAATTTTTAATTAATTTTAATTGCGCATTACCTCCACCAAACATAAGTACAAAAAATTCATGAAATGTTTTGTTTATTTTCTCTATTCCCTGCTTAAATTCAATATCTAGTTTTTCAAGTAACTCATTTATTAGTATTTCAAGAGATTCAGCCGATTTTTTTAAATCCTCTAATTCTTTTTGTAAAAATTCATCCCTCTCTACCGTCTCTCTATACTCCTTGGTCATTTCAGCACCACCTGCCCCACCAAGCTCCTCTAATCTTATTTTCATTTTTTCGAGCTCCCTTCGGAGTTCGTCCCGCGTAGCTTCAGCGAAGTGGAATCCTTCATCCAAAACATCATTTTCAAACCCAATAATTGCAGTACCCAAAAGCACTCCCCCCTCTTGAATTTCCCTTTTCCAATCATCCTCTTCAATCGAGAGTCGATGCATTTTTTCATTCAAAATATCAAATTTTGATTGAGCTTCACTTCGCTCAGATGACACTCTGAATATATTTTTTTCTGCCTCGCGACTCGAATCTTTTTCCTTTTCGACAGAATCCTTTATCTTTTGATACTCAAAATTTAGTTTATTTAAGGTATTATCAGTTGACCCAATTTTCTCTTCAACTTCTTTTCTTTGATTTTCTAGTTTTTGATTGATTGAAATAAGCTCATCCAAATTATTATGGGCAGTGCTTGCCTTGTGTTTCGATATAAATTCTCTGATCTTCTCAATAATTTTAGATACTTCAGTATAGATTGACAATTCTGACTCTAAATTTTCAAGTTCCTTGAGGGGAATAGTCTTATTTTCTTCAGATCTTTGATCAAATCTAATCTTCTCTATAATCCTTTGGTTGGCATTTATTTCGCCTTCAATTTTTCCAGCCTCCCTATAAAGCCTGTCCTTCTCTTCTCGTTCATTTTTTATTTTATTTTCAATTTCAATAATTTCCTGACTTTTTTCATCTTTTTTAGATGATTTGCTCAAAATCTCTTTGGCCTCCTCCATTTCTTTTTCCAGTCTCTCAAGTTTTTCTTTTAAGGGTTTTTGTTCTGACTCAATTTGACTCCTTTCACTTTCTAAATAAACTTTCTCCCTTTTTAAATATTCTCTATAAAATGAGACTAACTTAGTTCGCAATTCCTCAGCTTTCTCAACCTTCTCAACCTGTTTTTTTAAAAATTTTATGTGCGGAGCGATTTCGCACCTCAGTGATTCAACCTGTTTAATATTTTCTTCTGTTTTTGAAAGTTTTCTTTCGCTTTCTTCGCGTTTGTATTGATAAATTTTAAGACCCAGTGCATCTTCTATCATTTCCTTTCTCTCCTTTGTATTTGCTGACAAAATACGATCAGCTTCGCCTTGGGAAATAATATGATGGCCAGAAGCGCCAATATGAGCCTGAGCCAAAAGTTCGATTACATCCTTTAGTCTTACAGTTGAACCATTTAAATAATACTCATTACTACCGTCACGATTGACTGTTCTTTCTATAATTACTTCTTCAAAATCACCTCCAGACTTGGCTTCTTTTTTAACAGAAGTGCTCTGAAGGGCAGAAAAAAAATTATTTGTGTTATCAAGCACAATTTTAACGTTTGCTCGATTTGATTTTGAAACATCAGTTGAACCGTTCCAAATCATATCCTCACCACGTTTGCCTCGCATTGATTTCATTGATTGTTCGCCCAAAACAAACCGAAAAGATTCGGCAACATTTGATTTGCCGCTACCGTTTGGTCCGACAATTGCTGTTATTTGAGATTTAAAATTAAGCTCTGTCTTTTTTGCAAAACTTTTAAAACCAGAAACTTCCAAACTCTTAAGCATGCAGATATTTTATCACAAAAATTTAATCCCAGCCTTTTTCCTTGAGAGCGTTGCGGGCGGCGGATTGTTCGGCGTCTTGTTTTGAATCACCCTCGCCTTCGGAGATCATCTCATCATTTAAAAATACTCCAACCGTGAATTTTTTATCATGATCAGGGCCAATTTCCTTTAAGGTTTTATAAGCAGGAGTAACACCGACAATATCCTGAGATTTTTCTTGAAATTTACTTTTAGAGTCTACCCAAAGTTCATCCTTTACTATTTGTTCGGTCATCGGAGTAATATATTTCAAAATAAATTCTTTAGCTTTTTCATAACCTAGATCCATATATATTGCGCCAATAATTGCTTCTAGAGCGTTTGCTAAAATATATTGTCGAGCTCTTCCAACGTCTTTAGCTTCACCACGAGAAAGAAGCATGTAGTCATTAACTTCAATTCTTCTAGCCACCTCGGCACAAGTCTGTGCGTTGACTAGTGCACTACGTATAGAAGTTAAATCCCCTTCATTTTTTTCAGGA
Source organism: Candidatus Zambryskibacteria bacterium RIFOXYC1_FULL_39_10 (assembly GCA_001824275.1). Classification (GTDB taxonomy): domain Bacteria; phylum Patescibacteriota; class Minisyncoccia; order Phycocordibacterales; family WO2-35-19; genus WO2-35-19. Next base: position 39,692 of record MHWW01000005.1, read on the forward strand.
TATTCATTATATAAATAATCAGTAATCACAAGTTCAAGCACCGCGTCTCCAAGAAACTCCAATCGCTCATTATGTCCTCCTTTCAAATTTTTATTCTCGTTCAAAAAAGAGCGATGTGTCAACGCTTGTTTGAGTAAATTTGTGTCATTGAATTCAACTCCAATTATTTTTTCAAACTGATTTAAATCTTTCATGTGATTTTGCGAAATCATGCCGTGCGATACGTCCTTTGGAGCACGACCTAGCTCTTTATTAATAAATTAATAGCTTTGGTTATGATTGGTAAAATATCGTCATAAAAATTCAAATCAAGAATTTCGGCCAATTTAAACCACTTTACATCATCCAATCCACCCTTATCTTCTTTGTTTTCCAATGTGAGTTCTTCAAAAGGCGCTTCAGCTAGAAAATAAACAACATGTTTTCTCAATTTTCCTCTCTCCGGATGAAATGTTTCGTAGGTGTTTTCGCCAAGTTTGTCTTTGATTTTTATAACTAGTCCCAATTCTTCTTTTGCTTCTCTTGCTATTCCATCTTCTTCAGTCTCATTTTTCTCTAATCTTCCCTTCGTTAGTGTCCAATGACCAAAAACATCATGAACAAGTGCGACATAAACATCATTTTCGTGACGAGTGTAGACGACAGCCCCAACCAATGTTTCTTTAGTAATTGTTTTCTTATCCACACCCTTATCGTCTTTTCCGGGCTCACCCATTTCTTTATAAACAGCACCAAGGACACCGTTTATAAACTTACCACTTGTTTCTCCACCAAACTTTTTGGCGAGTTCAATAGCTTCATTGATAGCAACTTTTGGAGGGACTTGTTCACGATTCGCAAACAACAGTTCATAAAGACCGATACGTAAAATATTTCGGTCCATGATACTTATTTTTTCGATTGGCCATTCTGGAGCTGCTTTAACAATAATATTATCAAGATCTTTACACTTATTTATGACTCCATCTAAAAGGGACTTCATAAAATGATTATGCTCTGCTCCAGGTGCGAATTCAGTAGCATCTCTTTTCAAGATGTCATCAGGGTTTAATTTTTGGTCACTAAAATCCCACTCGTATAGAGTTTGGAGGACGGTTGATCTTGCAAGGTGCCGATTAGCCATAATGTATAATTAACCTAATTATACTAATTAACCTAAATAATTACCAATGCCTAAATCCTAATTTGGGGATTTGATTATTGGTGCTTGTTTAGAATAATTAGAGTACTTAGAACAATTAGAATAATTTGCTTAATTTATTTCCCCGCTTGCTGCGCCTTTTCTTTCGCTTTCTTTTCTCTTTTGGCAATTTTAGAGTGCACATCTAAAACTTGTCTGCCCTTATATTTGCCACAAACCATACATGCTGAATGAGGCGCCTTTGGACTGCCGCATTCCTTGCACAAGGTAAGTGAAGGCGCCACCAAAGCATGGTGACTTCTTGTGTTACCCGTTTGGCTACGGTTATGTCTCATTCGTACTACCATGTTTGTATATTAATATATTTCGCAAAATAAGGCAAGAAAATGGGGGCAAGTATCATTTGATGCTAGCCCCCTAATATTGCCCCATAAAAATCAACAGGAATGAATACTTGTTGATTTTTGAGAAGGCGCGCAATTTTGCGGATATGGTCGTTATTAGATTCGTGAGTCCGGAGTTGCAATATTGGTGTTTCAAAACCAGGAATCTCATTGAAGATGAGGCCAGTTATGAGCCGCCATTTACAATCTCTTTCCTCGTCCTCCGACAAGTCCCATCTGTATTTTCGTGTGCGTAGAGCTTCAATGTTGAGAATACGCCGTGCCAGCATTTCGCCAGTCATATGGTGCAATCCAAAACGGTGATTAATGAGCGTCTCTAACGTAATCGGATCAATGGCATAACCATTAACTTTACTACCACAGTTGACTCGGGTTACGTAGACACCACCGCCCTCGGCTGGCTCTCTACCCCATGCTCTTAAAATTGTGTCGGCAAAACACTTGCGTTCCTCTGGTGTCATTTTCTGTATCCTCCGCAATTCCTGCCGATAGACAGAAGGCTTGGAAGGAATGAAAACTCGTTCGTCTTCTTCAAGAGTGTCGTCAAACTCCTCTTTCAGAAAAATGGTCGGCAATAACCCGATACGCAGAGCTTCGGCGACAATTGAGTGGTTGAAATCTGGTGTTCCAAACATTCTCTCATCGTCCTCTTGAAGATAATGCTTGGTGTAAGCATTTTCCAGTTGGGACAAAAGAAGGTTTCTTTCTTCTTCCGTTCCAACTCCGAGAATGGTGGTCGGCGGTTTCCACTTCAACGCGAGTAATTTGATAAACTCAATCAGCTCTGCGTCCGTGTGGTAAAAAGTGTAAACTTTGTCATCGGAACGTTCCTTGAACTGTTCCCCAAATCCGCCTGGGAAAACCACAATCGGCATTTCTGCCGAGAGTTCCTTGCGGACTTGAGAGATGACTCTCTCGTGTTCGTTTGAGTATTCTTGCTGACACACCATCACCAGAATAATCTGGCTGGCCTGCGAGTATTTCTTTAACCTCGGAAGGTCTTCTCGAAAATACCAATCGTAATCGTAGAGGAGAACCTCATAACCACACCGCTCTCTCAAGAAATAATAGAGAGCGTCTCGTTCTGGGTTGTCGTCGCCATCATAGCCTTTACTTTTTTGCTCCACATAAGCAATCACAGGTCTTATTTCCATAATAGCACCTCCTTTCTATGTATATGAACATCTGGTTGAAAATACTATAACAATATATTTATAAAATCAATTTTTTGAAATATGCAAATTAAAAGCGGTAGCCACATCTTGGGGAGATGGCTACCGCTATGAGCGAACAGTGTCTAGTCAAAACGGAAATTCCACACTTCGGGAGAAATCTTTTTAGCCTCCTCCAAGCGAGCAATTTCCTTATTAAGCTCGGGAAGTGCTTTTTTTAGAAATTTCTCTGCTTCCTTTGTGGTCATTGCACGGATTTTGAGGTGTTTCTCTGCCGCCCGTATCGTGACAGCACGCTTTCCTCTTGGTTTCTTCTTGCTTGGCATTTTGAGCATTACACAACTCCTAAATCGTGATTCTTCCTTGCAAAGTTTCTGTCAATGGTCTGCTGTCCATGAGGGATTCTACCATTTCCCACATTGGGATAATTTTCTTTTCGATATTTTTGCAATCAATATCGCTCCATCTCATATTGTTACAAGGAACCCCTTGTGACGAATTCTCTTGGTTGTCCATGTCTAAACACTCCTTTCACCATAGTAGAAGATATTATAATTTTTTGCAAAAGGATTTGCGGTGGAGGTGGGAAAGGCCGTGCTTTTTGATGAGGAAATAGTGGAGTTTGGTACCATACCCCTTATGAATATCGAAGGCATAGTGAGGGTATTTTAGGGCCAGACGGCACATCAGGCGGTCTCTTGTGACTTTGGCAACTATGGAGGCACAAGCAATGAAGACATCTTTTTCATCACCCTTTATAATTGTCTTTTGATTCGTATATTCTTTTGGTGCCTTTAGTGCTCCATCTAATTTTAAAATACAATGGCCGTCATTGTATTTTAAAGTGTGTTCTAATTTTTTTAGGCATGATGCAATTCCTTTTTTAATCGCAAAACTAATCCCATTTTTGTCTATTATTTTATTTGATGCGTGAGAGACTGAAAAATAAACTAGATCCTGCTTTTTTAAATTTATTAATTTTTTATAAATCTCTTCTCTTTTTTTAGGACTCAATTTTTTGGAATCTCGTAGTTTGTTATCAAAAATATTTTTAAGTAGCCACTTTTCCATCTTCTTTTCTGCCCCAAATATCCCCACAGTCACCGGGCCGGCCAATGGCCCTCTCCCTGCTTCGTCTATACCAACTACATATTTCATATTTATATTATAACTTATAACCTCATCCCCAGCCCTTCCCCTAGATGCAGGGGAAGGGAGAAAGAAGGAACGAGAGAATTGTTGATGTATCAACTTTGGTTCCCCTCTCCTAAGGCTAGGAGAGGGGTAAGGGGTGAGGTCGAAATGACAGCAAATTTCTGCTAGTATCATTATATGAAATTCACCCCGAAGCAAAGCTCGCTACGCTCGCTTGCAACGGGGCATGCCCACCTATGAAATTTACACATTTACATACACATAGTCATTATTCCTTGTTACAAGCTTTACCCAAACTACCTGAGCTTATAGAGGCGGCTAAGGTGGATGGAATGGAGGCCTTGGCGCTGACTGATAACGGTAATATGTATGGTGCGATTGAATTTTACAAGGAGTGCCAGAAACAAGGAATTAAACCTATAATTGGAGTCGATGCGTATTTGGCAAGCCGGACTCGTTTTGATAAACAGGCAGGAGTTGATAAAGACAGATTTAGATTAGTATTGCTTTGTAAAAGTGAAATCGGTTATAAAAATTTATTAAAATTAGTGACTGCATCGTATCTTGAAGGATTTTATTACAAACCTCGTGTTGATATTGAGCTTTTAGAAAAATATAGCGAAGGATTGATTTGCATTTCAGGTTCATGGAGTGGTGATATTTCAACAGCAGTTAGAAACAGAAATTTTGAATTAGCCAAGGAACTAGTCCAGAAATATAAAAAAATTTTTAAAGAAGAAGATTTTTATATTGAAATTACCAAGCATCCCGAGCTTGAAGGCCACAATGAACACATGGTTGTGCTCTCAAATTTTGCCAAAGAAAATGGAGTAAGTATCGTGGCATCACACGATGTTTATTATATAAAACTAGAAGATCGAGAAGCCAGAAATACACTCATGGCAGTCCAACAAGGCGCTCCACAGGGTGGTGAAAGGGGCGCATGGGATGAGGATGAAAATTTCTCCTTTTTATCTACTGAGGATATGAAAAGCAGATTTGCTGATATGCCGGAAGCAATTTTCAATAACCAAAAAATTTCAGGACTTTGCAATTTAGAGCTTGAACTCGGTAAGTGGGCATTCCCAGATATTATAATTGAATCGGGTAAAAGTTATGATGATGAATTGCATGATCTCGCTTACAATGGACTTGAAAGGAGGGGTCTACCTAAAAGTGATGAAATAATTACAAGATTAGAATATGAGCTTGGTGTAATTAAGACTAAAGGTTATTCGCCTTATTTTTTGGTAGTGGCTGACCTTATGAATTATGCTCACGACCACGGGATACTCACTAACATTAGAGGTTCAGTTTCTGGTTCACTTACCACTTTTGCGTCTCATATCACCAACATTAATCCGCTGGAATACGAAATTCCTTTTGAAAGATTTTTAAATCCTGACAGACCATCGGCGCCCGATATCGATATGGATTTTGCTGACAATCGTCGAGACGAAATGGTGGAATATGTTAAGCAAAAATATGGCGCCGATAAGGTCGCTCAGATTGGAACATTTGGCACGATGGCAGCACGTGGTAGTGTACGTGATACCGCTCGGGCCCTTGGCTTTGCCTATACCTTGGGCGATAGAATTGCCAAACTTATCCCTATGGGTGCTCAGGGTCACCCCATGACTATTGATCGGGCACTCACTGAAGTGCCAGAACTTCTTGAACTGTATAAAAAAGATGTTGAAAGCAAAAAAATTATAGATATGGCCAAAAAAATTGAAGGTTGTGCTCGCCATATCGGAGTACATGCCGCCGGAGTTGTTATTAGTCCAACTGATTTGACCAACTTCACCCCGCTTCAACTTGATCCAAAAGGCGAAGGTAAAATCATTACTCAATACGATATGTATAGTGTAGATGAAAATGGCGCCGGACTTTTGAAATTTGATTTCCTTGGTCTCAAAAACCTCTCTATCATTGCCGCCACTATTGAACTTTTGAAGAAGACAAAAAATGTAGAAATAAATCCTGACAACATACCAATTGATGACAAAAAGACTTTTGAAATGCTCGCTCGAGGTGAGACTGAAGACCTTTTCCAATTGAACGGAGATGGTATGACTAGATTTTTGGTGGAACTCAAACCTTCATCAATTCACGATATCAACGCTATGGTTGCTCTTTATCGTCCAGGCCCGATGCAATTTATCCCCAATTATATTGAACGCAAACACGATGCTAGCAAAATAACATATGCTGATCCAGCACTTGAACCGATTCTCAAAAAAACTTATGGCATTTTGGTTTATCAAGATGACCTCTTGATGATGGCTCACAAATTGGCCGGTTATTCATGGGGCGAGGTAGATAAATTTAGAAAAGCCGTGGGTAAGAAAATTCCGGAAGAAATGGAAAAACAGAGAGAGAAGTTTATAAAAGGTTGTATGGAATATTCAAAATGGACTGAAAAAAAGGCCAAGGAGGTTTGGAAATGGATTGAACCTTTTGCTTCATACGGCTTCAACAAAGCTCATTCGGTTTCTTATGGTCGTGTCGCCTATCAAACTGCTTATCTCAAGGCCAATTATCCAGGTGAATATATGCGGGCAGTTCTTTCAGCTGAATCAGGGGATACTGAAAAAGTTGCTACTTCAATAAATGAATGCAAAAGAATTGGTATAGAAATATTGCCACCTGACATCAACGAAAGTTTTTCTGACTTTACTCTTGTCAAGAAACCCGCCCGCCTCGCAAGCGAGAGCGTTGCGGGCGGGGAAGTTGCAGATAATAAGGAGACAATCAGATTTGGATTAACCACAATCAAAAACTTCGGTGAGGGTATATCGCACACCATTACGGCCGAGAGGAAGGAGAACGGCAAATTTAAATCACTAGAAGATTTTCTCAGGCGTATTCAAGACAGAAATTTAAATAAAAAATCAATGGATGCTTTGATAAAAGCAGGAGCCTTTGATAATTTTGACGAAAGAGGTCAGATGATAGCCAATATGGATAATCTTTTAGAATATAACAAGGAGTCGGTCGGAAATAAGGATCAACATTCACTTTTTTCTGCAACACCCACACTTGATTACTCTCCTCTTCACTTGAATCCATCAGAACCAGCCACTGCTACTGAAAAACTGGCGTGGGAAAAAGAACTTCTGGGTTTGTATGTTTCTGGCCATCCGCTGGAACAATTTAAAGAAAAACTCGCTAATCAAAAAAATTCCATAAAAAATATTAAAGAAAATGCCAAAGAAAATGAAATAGTAGTAGTGGGCGGTCTTATAGAAAATATGCGCGACATTCTGACCAAAAATGGCGACAAAATGTTTTTTATCAAATTTGCTGATTTAACAGATGAAATTGAGATGGTAGTTTTCCCCCGTACGCTTCAAGAATTTTCCAGCATATTCGTCCTCGATGAATGCATCGCCGTCAAAGCCCGCGTCTCTCTGCGCAATGGCGAAAAGTCTCTAATTGCCGAAAAAGCCAAAAAGTTATAATTAATACAATTGTTTGATATTATAATCACAATTATCCAAAATTTAACGGCCGTTAAAAAATGGATAATCACAAGAATTATTATTTCAATCTAAAATCTTCTCGGAGCCAGTTATCGTTTTCTATAGATTCAATTGTCATATATAACACCTCACCTTTCAAATCCAGATACTGTTTAAGTAAATTGATGATGTTTTCGCAAGGGTATGGATAAATCCAAACGCTTTGTTGTAAACAAATAAAACCAAAACTGCGAATCATAACCCTTAAATTGTCTCTGACTCCTCTTCTACTTTCTGATATATCGAATATTACTACTCTGTATTTCCTGTCCCATTTTTTAGGTTTATTTGTTGCAAGCCCTTCCAGTTCATATTTTAAAAGCAGGCGTTTACCCTTATTTGTAATTTTCAGATATTTGCTATCCCGATCTTCCTTAATCTCGATCAGTCCTCTTTCTAACAATCTTTTTATGCCACGGTTAATCTCAAATACTTTAAGTTTAGATTTTTTCATGAGGGGTGTGTATTTCAAAAGTTGAACTGCATTACCCATGGTTGCTGCCACGAAGACAAATCCCAATGTTCCAACGAGAATAAGCAAAGTTTTGCTGGCAGATAAAACTTTTTCTTTTGTTTCTACTCTCATATTGATATTGTATAAAATCTAACGGCCGTTAGAAAGTGGATATATGTGTAATTAAAGTTTAAAATAGTAAATAAATAGAAAAGCCCGAGACATTATACGTTTTCACGAAATGTTTCCCGGGCTTTTAGATACACGCTGCACCCCGATGCTCTACCCTTTATCTCTAAGCAGAGCTTGCAGTTCTTCCAGTTTTTTCGTAACCATTTCGCACCGAGTGCGAGCATCATTTTGCGGATTCCGTCGAGTGACGATACTGTAGTCTGGTTGAGTGAAAGCGATCCAGAGTGTGGGTTCCATATGATGAGGTAGTTGCCTAAGAAGTTCTTCGGCTCTTTTATCCATTGGTCAATCCTCCACGCACAGATTACCACTAAAAATAAATTTAGCAATCCTCTAGCGAAAAGTACTTAATTGCCGAAAAAGCTAAAAAGTTATAGGATTTTATTGGAGGTTTGTTCGTGAATAATAAATTGTTTCCGGTCACACCAGAACAAAGAAAAGAGCTCGAGGAAGCTCGAATCGAATGGCGAAAGAAGACGGCCAAACTCAGAGAGAGTATTCGTCGTTCTGAGCGAATTACTGCGAAGGATTTGGCGATTGTCATCAATGCCAGAGCAGATGATAGTTTTTGGTCACCAACGCAGCGCCCTAAAAGAAAGTCCCAAAAGAAGCGGAAATAATCCGCTTCTTTTACGTTTATAAAAGAAAAGCCCCGCACGTACTCTGCGCGCAGGCGCTTTTCGTGTGGGACTTGAGTCTGTTGTTACTACTTAATCCTGACTGGTTCAGTAATCAAGTGAAATGGAATCAGTAGGGTTGTTGCTGACACCTGAGTATTGGTCCGACTGGTTCCGTTCGGAATCCAAGCCGCATCGTCGATTCGTAGGGAATTCTGTTCAATAACATTAAGCTCCCCTTCCCAGCGTCCACCCGCAACCTTTACTTCAATTGTTGGCACAGAATCTACCTCCTTTCCTTAAAATATCATACAAAATCATAATGTCAAGTAGTTTAATAATTATTAGAAAGCTGGTATTATTTATCTATGAAAAATAATATTGAATTAGTTAGGCATTCCCTGTCGCATCTTATGAGTATGGCGGTATCTGAACTTTACCCAACCGTCGGTTTGGGAGTTGGACCAGTTATTGATAACGGTTTTTATCAAGATTATGACCTGCCTGAGGTAATCAATCCCGAGCTTTTACCAAAATTGGAAAAAAGAATGCGCGAGCTTATCAATAAGGACATCAAATTTGAACAGCATGATATGGATTTTGATGAAGCCTTGAAACTTTACATGGATGACCCTTACAAAACCGAACTTATAAATGATTTGAAAGAAGCGGGTGAAAAAAAGGTAAGTTTTTATAAATCTGGTGATTTTGACAATCTTTGCCTCGGTCCACACGTTAAATCTACTAAAGAAATTGATCCGCAAGCATTCAAACTTACTCACATTGCCGGAGCATATTGGCGCGGCAACGAAAAAAACAAAATGCTCACTCGTATTTACGGGCTGGCTTTTGAATCAAAAGAAAAACTGGATGAATATTTAGTGCAAAGAGAAGAGGCTGAGAAGAGGGATCACAAAAAACTTGGTAAAGAAATGAGTTTATTTACTATTTCCGAATTAGTGGGTAAGGGATTGCCAATGTATTTACCAAAAGGAAACATAATAAGAACTGAATTGGATAATTTCATCAGAGCCGAAAAAGAAAAATTAGGTTATTCATTTGTTACCATTCCTCACATTGCTAGGAAAGAACTTTATATTCGCAGTGGTCACCTAGGAAAATATGACGCCATGATGCCGATTATGACTGACAATAATGGTGAAGAATTTGTGCTGAAGGCTATGAATTGTCCTCACCATTTTGAAATCTATAACGCCGAACCGCATAGTTATCGCGATTTACCATTGCGAATCGCAGAAAATACTACTGTTTATAGAAATGAAAAGAGTGGAGAATTATCAGGTCTGCTCAGAGTAAAGGGTTTGTGCCAAGATGATACACACCACATCATACGACAAGATCAAATTGAATCAGAAATTGAAATGATTTTGGGTCTGATGCAAAAAGTTTATAGTGTATTTGGATTTAATGACTACAAGGTTGAAATTTCAATTCGTGATCCAAAAAATAAAGAGAAATATTTTGGAGTCGATGACGTTTGGCAAAAAGCCGAGGAAATATTGGTTGAACAGGTTAAAAAATGGAATGTACCATATAGTATTGAAGAAGGTGAAGCGGCTTTTTACGGACCGAAAATTGATATCAAAGTGAACGATTCTATCGGCAGAGAGTGGCAGCTGACAACTATCCAGCTCGACTTCAATCAGCCAGAAAATTTTGAAATGGATTATACAGGTGAAGATGGCAAAAAACACCGTGTGGTTGTTTTGCATGTCGCCATTTTTGGTTCGTTTGAAAGATTTTTTGGAATACTCATTGAACACTATGCAGGCAACTTCCCTCTTTGGCTATCTCCTGTGCAGGTTAAAGTGATTCCAGTGCGCGATTCACACAATAAATATGCACAGGAAGTTTATGATTTATTAAAAGAAGCAGGTATTAGAGCTGTAGTTGATCTAGAAGATGAAAACCTAGGTAAAAAAGTTCGCGCCACTAAAAATGAAAAAATCCCTTATTGGATTGTGGTTGGCGACAAGGAAGTTGAATCTAAAGAATTTACTCTCGAATCACGAGAAGGTAATAAACTAGAATCACTCTCTTCCCAAAAACTCCTTGATCTCCTCCAAAAACAAATTAAGGAAAAGAAATAAAAAATGGAAAATTTAGATCAGAAAAAAAAGATTCGTCATGAAATCGAAAACGAACCATATTTTGAGGAAATTCATAGAAAAAATTTAGAATTTGCAAAAAGGATATACACTACGATTCTAGAAATTGAACCAACAACAAGAGAAGTACTAAAAATGTCACTAATAGTTCAGAATGTTGAAAGAGAAAAAAGAAAACTTGAAAAGGAGCTTGAAAATTCTTCTTCTTTGGCACGCTTAGCTAGCGGACCGGATCCTATTGAAGATTTGGGTGAAAGGATTTTGAGTGAACTATATGGAGTTACTCATGAAGAGATAGTGCAACTTTTTCCAAAATCTGAAGATGAAAGTGAGAATGAGAAAAATAAGGAATTAAAGAGAAAATATTTTAGAAGAAAACAGGCTGAACTTTATAGATAAAAATGAACATTGTTTTCAGTAATCATGCTAAATATAGGCTAAATGAACGAAAAATATCTGTTGCTGATGTAAAACAAGCTATTAAAAACCCAAGTAGTAAAAGAGCTGATGAATATGGTATGATGATGGTAAGGAAGAATTTTAGTAAAAAGTCATTAGAAGTGGTTTATAAGGTTGAAAGTAATAGAATCATTATAATAACGGCTTATTTTATATGAAAATAGATTATGACAAAACAGCAGATGCTGTATATATAAGAATAAAAACCGGGGTTGTTAAGAAAACAGCTAAACTTTCAAATTTAATAAACGCTGATTTAGATAAAAACGGAAAGGTTTTAGGTGTTGAAATACTTAAAGCTTCATTAAAATTCAGTAAAAAAGAAAAGTTGCAATCAGTTATGAATATTCCTATGTGTGTGAGTGTTTAAATCCTCTCTTTTCTCCAGAAAGAAATTAAAGAAAAGAAATAAAAATTAAATATCAATAGTGGCGAGTTTGGCGTTAGACTGGATAAATGATTTGCGGGATGGGACGTCGGTGCCCATGAGGACATCGAAGATGCGGTCGGCTTCTTGAGTATCTTCGACAGTCACTTGTTTCAATATACGGCGCTTAGGATCCATAGTGGTCTCCCAAAGCTCTTCTGCATTCATTTCTCCCAAACCTTTGTATCTTTGAACTGAGATTTTTGGAGTTTTGGATTTGGTTGCTGATTTTTCGTCTTCCACTGTTTCATTTTCTGAATCTGCATTTTCGATCGGTTCGTCGGTTTCCACTATATCTTCTGAACTAACATCCTTGCCGAGCACTTTTGCTTTTTCGTCATCACTATAAGCGTAATGGACTTCTTTACCTTTTTTAATTTTGTAAAGTGGTGGTTGAGCAATATAAATAAATCCCCCATCAATAATTGGTCTGAAGTATCGATAAAGCAAAGTCAAAATAAGGGTGCGGATGTGAGCACCGTCAACATCGGCATCAGTCGCGATAATTATTTTATGATATCTTAGTTTTTCTAAATCAAAAGTATCACCTATCGCCGTTCCGAGTGCTACCACCAAATTTTTGATTTGTTCAGAGCCGAGCATTCTATCAAGTCTTGCTCTTTCAATGTTTAAAATTTTACCTCGGAGTGGTAAGATGGCCTGAGTCTTTCTATCCCTCCCGGTTTTAGCTGTGCCACCAGCTGAATCTCCCTCCACAATGAAAAGCTCAGACTCGGCCGCTGATTTGCTTTGACAGTCTGCAAGTTTACCGGGCAAAGTCATACCTTCCAAAACTCCTTTTCGAAGTATTGAATCCTTGGCTGCCTTAGCCGCCTTTCTGGCTCGTAGGGCTAAAATAACTTTATTTATAATAGATCTAGCATCATCTGGGTTTTCTTCTAGAAATGAACTGAAAGCGTCTCCAAAAATATTTTCTACCATTCCTCTAGCTTCAACTGAGCCAAGTTTTGCTTTAGTTTGTCCTTCAAATTGAATCTCTCGTAGTTTTACTGAAACAACTGCCGTCAATCCCTCCAAAATATCTTCACCAGTAAAGGCGTCATCACCATCTTTAATCAAATTATTTTTCTTACCATAACTGTTTAAAGTTCGAGTAAGCGCCGCCTTAAAACCAGTGATATGTGTTCCGCCTTCACTTTGGTAAATATTGTTGGCAAATGGCATTATGCGAGCCGTAATATCATCAATATATTGAAGTGCCACTTCTACTCCTTCAAAATTTTCGTTGTATTTTTCTACATAAAAAATATTTTTATGAATTGGTTTTTGAGTATGATTATAAAACCGTATCAGAGAAACCAAACCACCATCAAAATAAAATGTCATTGACGGAGCTTCAATACCCAGATCTCTCAAATAAAATGTCTCAGTATCTTTAATTTTTTGACTAACCTCTCTCAGATCAAGCACTGAAATTTTAAGACCTTTAACCAAATAGGCTTGTTGACGCATATGGTGTACTACTCTTTCAAAATCAAAAACCACACCCTCTTTAAATATTTCTTCGTCAGGTTCAAAAGTAATTATGGTGCCATGGAGTTTGGATGAACCAACTTTTTTGACTGCAGCCTTTTTTTTGCCCTTTGAATATTCCTGCATAAAAGCACCGCCATCGCGATGAATCTCAGCACGCATATAAACCGAAAGGGCGTTCACCACAGATGCGCCCACACCATGCAAACCGCCTGACACCTTGTAGCCTTCACCTCCGAATTTGCCTCCGGCATGGAGAGTGGTCATAATTGTCTCAAGAGCGGAGACTTTGGTCTGTTTGTGCATATCAACCGGTATTCCACGGCCATTATCCACAACCCTTACTTTGTTGCCCGGCAAAAGCGCGACCTCAATATCATTACAAAAACCGCCCATCGCTTCATCGCGGGAGTTGTCAAAAATTTCGGATATTAAATGATGCAGACCATCAGGCCCTGTGGTACCAATATACATTCCAGGCCTCTTTCTTACCGGCTCTAGACCCTCGAGAACGGTAATCGAATCAGCTCCATAACTACTCTTTTTGTCTTTGCTTTCCTTAGTCATATGATTTTGTATAGCCTTATTATAGCAAATTTAAACCGTCTTTACCAGCCATTTGTGGGTAAAAATATTGATTTTTACTGAATAATTTCCTTTATTAAATTCTCACTTTTTCTCAAGTCCTCTCTGCCGTTTGGCACAATTACCACAAACCTTTCCTCATCGATATTTGCCACTCTTCTAAACCCGACAATTTTTGAAATATTTTCCAGATTTTTTAGATACTCTTTTACAACTCCACCATATCTTTTTGTTGCATGAAGTATTTCATCATTTCCTAAATAAAATACTACATGATCGACTCCTTCGGGCACTTTGGTGCCGGGAAGATATTCAACTGTCTCAAAGCGAATCTTGCCAATACCCGTATTGGAAAAAACTAAATCACCAAATTTTAATTCTTCTTTCGTTATCGGAGTTCCGTAAACATATTTATCTATAGAAAGTGAGGGCATCCAAACTCCCGCTTGAGTATAAAGATAACTTATAAGCGAGGAGCAACTAAAAGCATTTGGCGCGTCAAAACGCATACTTGAAGGGTTTTTATATACCGCGTTTAAACAAAGAGGGATAGTTTCTTTCAAAACATCTTCTACCTTAACCTTTATATATTCAAGACCTTTCTTTGAAATTGCCTCTTTTATTTTTTCAAATTCTTCTGTTGAAAATCCTATTTTGTATTGCCAATTTTGAGTCATTCTTGAATTTTAGCACGATTTTATTTAGAATGAATATATGAAAAATTATACAATCCCAAACGATGATGAAAAAGCTTTGCTTCAGAGCCTCGAGAAAAGGCAAGATGCAGATGCTTTAAGGATGAAGCGCTACCTTGCTATGCCCGATCTTTCGCGTACTCCAGGTAGTCCCATTGCTGAGACGGTGGAACGCATTATAAAATACCCATTTTTTAAAAATTTGGACATAATGCAAACGCCAGAAATCGTGCCCGCAGATGTGAGTTTTGACCTTTTTGACTTCCCCGCAGATCATCCTGCTAGAAGTAAATCTGACACATATTATGTTGATGATGAAAATATTTTACGCACCCACACCACAGTTTGTTGGTATTACTATCTTGGGAACCTCGAAATTAGAGAACGTATTAAAAGAAATGAGCCAGTGGGTTGTTTCAGCTTCGGCAAGGTTTATCGCAAAGATGAAATTGACCGTAATCATATGAATGTCTTTCATCAAATTGACGGCTGGTATTTGATTCCAAAGGAGGTAGGAGTGATGGGTCAAAAAGATTTGGAAGAAGCTCTGGGCAACATTGCCACCGCAGTGTTTGGTCCAGATATAAAATACAGACTAAACAAAGACACATTCCCTTATACAGATCCTTCGCTGGAAATGGAAGTTGAGATTGAGGGTAAATGGGTTGAGGTGGTTGGTTGCGGCGTCGTAAAAGGTAGCGTTCTTGAAAAATTAGGAGTTGACTCCAGTAATTATACCGGCTGGGCCTTTGGTTTTGGTCTAGAGCGACTGGCTATTGTCAGTATGTCTCTCCCAGATATTCGCCTACTTTGGTCAGATGATGAACGAGTTAAAAAACAATTAAAACTCGGCCAAAAATACAAAGAAGTAAGCAAATACCCTCAAATCACACGCGACATTTCTTTTTTGGTTGATAAGAGCTTCGTACCAAATAACTATTTTGACTTAATCCGCGAAACAATTGGCGAAGAAATGATTGAAGAGGTTAAACTCATTGATAAATACGAAAATGAAGATAAATTTGGCAAGGATAACGTAAGCTATGCCTATAGAATTATTTATCGCTCTCTTGAAAAAACTTTGATTGCCATCGATGTTGACCAAATGCACAAAAAACTTGAGCAAAAAACCGCAGAGACTTATGGGGCAAAAATTCGCTAATTTTTGGAAAATATATTATAATACAAACAATGCATCTGATTTCGGAATCAATTACATATATTATTCTTTTTCTTGCTCTTTATGTGGAAGTATTTTTTCTAATTACATATTTTGAATTTAGAGATACCGACTTCGCTTCCAACTCCGCTAAAGATTCGCTCTACAAGAAAACTACTAAATTACCGAGCGTATCTATTATTGTGCCTGTGTGGAATGAAGAAACCACAGTTCTAAAAACCATATTTTCTCTTTTGAAACTTAATTATCCGAAAGAGAAGCTCTCAATTTTTATAGTTGACGACGGTAGTACCGATAATACATGGAAGGTGATTCAGAGGTTTGCCAAAAACTCACAAATAAAGTTATTGCAAAAAGAAAATGGCGGCAAACACACTGCCCTAAATTATGCTCTTGAATTTGTTGATTCTGATTTGGTGGGCTGTTTAGATGCCGATTCATATGTCCATCCTGAGGCGTTAAAAAGAATAGTGGCAAAATTTGATGACAGTGAGATGATGGCCGTCACTCCATCAGTCAAAATATTTGAGCCAAAAGGGATACTTGGTCTTATTCAAAAAGCTGAGTATATATTTGGTATATTTCTACGAAAAGTTTTTTCATACTTGAATGCTCTATACATAACTCCTGGACCCTTTTCAATTTTCCGTCGTTCAGTTTTCAGACAGATTGGAGGTTATAAAAAAGCTCACAACACTGAAGATATGGAAATCGCGATGAGAATGCAAAAGAATAATATGAAGATTGGTAATGTCCACAATGCCTTTATTTACACCGTCGCTCCTACTAATTTATATGCACTGTATAAACAGAGACTTCGTTGGGTTTATGGCTTTCTTAAAAATGCCATTGACTACCGAGGTATGTTTTTCAAACCTCAATATGGAAACCTTGGTATGGTAGTTTTGCCGGCCGCTGGATTCTCGGTTTTCTCAACAATGTATTTCTTTGGGAGTATGATTTTGAGCTGGATAAATTCGCTAATCAAAACAATTCAAGAGATTTCAACTGTTGGTTTAAATTTCAAAGGGTTTAACCTTGATTTATTTTATTTCAATACTGACATTATCGTCTTCATTTCATTTATTGCTGTTCTCGGAACACTTCTCATCATCGTTACTTCTAGAGGACTGGCCGAGGAGAAAAATGTTTTTGGTGTTGATAGCGTTCTTTTCTTAATGTTTTACACATTACTTGCTCCACTCTGGATGACCAAAGCTATTTATAACGTAGTATTTTCCCAAAAAACAAAATGGAGATAGAAGTAGTATTTAGCTATTAGATTTTAGATAAAAAATATAATAACTAAATGAAAGCCAGACCTCTCGATCTGGCTACCTGAATACAGGCTTTGTATTTGGGAGTTATCCCATCAGTTCCCGGTGACTGTAGCCACGGTTTCTCATTTTAAGAAAAACCACTTTGACAATCGCCAATTCTTCGCTGGTCAATTTTCTGCTTTGATTATCAGACCATCCAAGGATCTGGGCGACCTGCAGTTCATATCCCAGTTCGAGAATGCTCTGACGAATCTCCACGAGATGAAAGGCTTTGATGGTGTGACCGGATGCGTGTTCCGGCTTCACCACCCCATTATCTTCGAAGTAGATCGAGGCCATCTTCAAGCGGATCCAGAAGTTATTCTGATACACTCTGAACAGTTCATCGCCAGACAAATTTCGAAGATCAGCTTCGTGCTGCACTTCAGATTCGCTGGCGGGATGTCCGCTTCTTTGGATCCGCTCGTTTTGCAGTTGGATTCGCCGTTCGACCCATGCGTGCATCTCTTGCTCGAGGGCTTCTTCGTTGATCTGGATCATTTTTCCTTCAGATCGTTGTACTTCTCGGCGGATTCGCCGAGAGCAAATTGTTCAGCACGATGGCAGAGGAGATTGCGCTCCATGATGAAGCGGTTTTTCAACTGTGCCGCCAGAGTCCGCGTCTCTCCGCGAGAAGAGCTCAGAAGTCCGGTTAGTGGGTTGGCCTCGTTCGGCTGAAGCATTTGATCGATCCATGCCACCGGCTGAAACGGAGCAGGATTGAATGCTGGCCACGGCCACACTGGGTGATCGCGTCTGAAGGTGTGGTCCACGTCGTCATAATCAACGGTTATGTCTCCCTTGTTATTTACCTGAACGGTATCTTTGGGAGCCACCACATATTCCAGTGATTTGGTTCGCTGAACAACGAAGAACCACAAGCGTTGAGGCGCTGATGACTGAAAACTATTCAGCGTCAAGCAAATGCCGTAGATCTTTGGTGAGAGATTCGGCCGCGGGAAGACAGTGATGCTGTCAGTTACGCGTGAGGCAACTGAATGTGGAACACTCTCGCCCGTTATTCCTTCAATTGCGTAGGCGGTTGAGATCCAGCAGTATTCCTCTGCCTGGAGTTTCCAATCGTTTGGCTTGCCAAGGAGAGAATTTACGACCGCAAGTGCAAAGTCGCAATTTTCCATCACCTTTACAACCTTGTCAAACTGTTTCAGGGTTATCATACAACTCCTTTCTGCTCTTGGTTATTTTTAAGGCGCGCCAAGCCACGCAAATTCAACGAACTAGCTACAAATATATAAACATGTTTAAAAAGAAATTGCAAGTATATTATTTTTGTTTTTTGCTATAATCTAAAGCATATCATCTAATAATTTTTTCGACATGGATTGGAAAAAATATGCCTATACGTTTCTAATTACGGCTGTTATTTTTATAACAGCTATATATTTGAGTAATTATTTTAGCCAGAAGAAGATAAACGAGATAAAGAACATTGAAAGCCGCATTGCTGTAGACATATTGGCCTCTGAGACTCAATTTTCGCTTCTCTCAGAGCTTTCCTGCCGAGATATAGGAAGTAGCTTCCTTTCTAAGGAATTGGCCACTCTGGGCGATAAATTGGCCTATACAGAGCAAAATCGTGGTTCTGACGACCCTGAAGTACTCAACCTAAAGAAATACTATTCCTTACTCCAGATTAAGGACTTTTTGCTTATGCAAAAGATTAAAGACCGTTGCGGTTCAGTCCAAGCAAACAATGGGCTTTCTCTAATGTATTTCTATTCAAACGAGGGTGATTGTGAGGATTGCGAAAAAGAAGGCTATGTCTTGACCAAACTCCGAAGCGACTACCCAGAGCTCAGAGTATATTCATTTGATTACAATTTAGACCTCTCTGCACTCCAGACTTTAGTTAGCGTTTACAATATTCAAAATAAACTCCCTGCGATCCTAATTAACGATAAAGTTTACTATGGTTTTAAATCTGTTGAAGATATGAAAGTTGCTCTTCCATCCCTAGTAGAACTTGATAAACAAAAAGCCAAGGCTGAGGCCGAAGCCGAAGCTCTCAAATCCAAACAAGCCACTTCTTCAGACCAATAAGCTAACAAAATAATATAAAAAAGAACCGCCCGGAGCGAGCGGCTCTCGGGTGGTTAAAGATTGTCACTTTTTGACCTCGACAAAGCCTTTGTCGGGATGATAAAGCGACCAGTAAAACCTGTTTGGTTCACTGATTTCGAGTTGAGTACCACACTTCCGGCATTTGATTTGAGGAAGTACTCGGTCTTCAAATTTCTTTGATTGATTCTCAGTTCGTCCTCTGTAGGGACAAGGAATTTTTGCCTTCTTTTTGGTTGTCATCTCAAGGAACTCCTTTTCACCAATATTTAATCATATTTTAATAAAAAAAGCAATGCTTGGGGGAGTTATGTTTTTGTGGCTCTTTTTTATAATTTTATCTTGAGCCGGCACGAGGGTTCGAACCCCGGACATCCACTTTACAAAAGTGGCGCTCTACCAACTGAGCTATGCCGGCTTATATTCTGCTTTCTAAAAATCTTCTACCGTATCCTGTCTTAAAATATTTTTCTCTTTTTATAGCGTTATCTTTATTTTTACAAGCTTCGTAATAAACTAATTCCAATGGTCTTCTTTCCTTTGTGGACTGAACATTACCAGAATTATGTTCTAATATACGATTTTTTAAATCATTAGTCCAGCCTACATAAAACTTATTATCGATTTTACTTCTCAATACATAAGTATAATTCATACATAATTCTAACTGACCCGCCCACTTTAATAAACTACCCGCCCGACTCGCCTACAGCGAAGCCGTGGCGGGCGGGTCTTCAATTTTACCTTTTGCGACATGTCCTTTTTCTTCAGTAATCTTCTTCAAATAAAAGGACACTGAACCACCATTTATAATTTCTTTTTTACCCATTATCACATCCTGTCTCTTTTTAAATTCGCTCACCGCCTTCTGTTCTGCTTTTTTAATATAATCCTTAAACATCTCACTACCATGAACAAAAATAATGTAGCGAATACTTTGAATCAACTGCAAACTTCTAAATCTAATTTTTGACACAATGAGTTCAAGCCTATCGTCTGCTTTTCCAATAAACCTAAGTAAAATATTTTTGCTACCATATTTTAATTCTAAGGTTTTAGTGAGTATAAGTATGAGGGCAACAGCAAGTGAAGAACCAAATACTACAATTGTGGTCATATATTTATTTAATAGAGAACCTTACAAAACGACCTATTTCTGTCCTTTCGCCAAATTTTTGGGTAGCCTGTTCTACAAGTGAACTAATTTTAACCTCTGGATTTTTAATAAATGCTTGTTCGAGCAAAACTTTTTCACCAAAGTACGCTGCAAGTTTGCCCTCTAATATTTTATCACGCATCTCCTTTGGTTTGTCGCCCAAATCTTTTTCAAACAACTCCTTGGCGCTCACCTTATCTTCTTCTTTGATGTCATCCATTTTAAGATATTCTGGAGCTAAGGCGGTAATATGCATAGCGATATCTCTCGCAACAGCCTTAAATTCGTCATTTTTAGCGACGAAATCAGTCTCACAGAGGAGTTCAAGCATAGTTCCGACAGAATCATTGCCATGAATATAAGAGACCACTACGCCTGAGCCTAATGTTCGGGCAGACTTTTTGTCAGCCGATTGTTTGCTGATTTTTCTTAAAATTATTTTGGCTTTCTCAATGTCGCCACCCGCCTCTTCTAAAGCTTTTTTACACTGCATGACTGAGACACCAGTAGCATCTCTAAGATCCTTGATTTGTTGTGTTGTTATTTCCATATAATTTATAATAACAAAATTCTAAATTCTAAGCATCAAATCCGAAACAAATTCAAAATTTTTAAGTTTCAAAATTTTAAACATTTGAATTTAGATATTGTTTAGAATTTCGAATTTAGGATTTCGGATTTGATGTATTGTACGCTTCTGCAATTTTTTCAGCAAAAAATCTGATACTTGCGATACCAGAATCATTGGCAGGAATAGGATAATCTACTTCAGTAAGATTGTTATCAGAACCACACAAAGCAATGACAGGAATATTCAAGCTCTGGGCTTCTTTAAGAGCTGTTATTTCGTATCTTGGGTCAACAATGAATAGTGCTTTTGGCAAATTTGCCATATCTTTTATGCCCCAAAACATTTTCTGCAATTTTTCTATTTTTCTATCGATAAGGACTCTTTCTTTTTTGGTATATTTAACTAATTCACCTTTTTCTTTTTGAGACAAAAGATCAATCATCATATCTACTCTCTTTCGGATTTCAGGGAAATTAGTTAGCGCTCCACCAATCCAACGACTGGCGACATACGGCATACCAACCTTTTCAGCCACCTCTTTAACAATATTTTGAGCCTCATTTTTGCCCCCGATGAAAAGTATGGTTGCTTTGGTAGCGGCAAGTGAAGCTACAAATTCTAAGGCTTTTTCCAATTTGTCATGAGTTTTTTCCAAATCAAAAATATCAACCCTATTTTTTGAACCAAAAATATAAGGGCTGTTGCTAGGGTGTCTCCTCGATTTACTAAAACCAAAATGCGCTCCGGCATTAAAGAGTTCGTCTAGATTTTTATCAGTTTTTGTTGCTTCTGTCATCCCGTTAGAAGTAGATACTTCTTAAATTAATTATTAACTTGTATATCCCGTGCTTGTGTCTGAAACTTCTAACGGGATCATACGGTTATCAATGTTATCAAATTTTAAAATTTATGCAAATTTTGGTTTAATTATGGGCATTTTGCAAATGTACTCATACCCCCTACTTGAAATCCAGGATTTATAAAATCCGTATTCACATTTTTTGAAATACCTGAGCTATCTACGCACCATCCTTTATTGCCAGAGGTCGGATTATATAGTGGCGCCGCAAATGCCCAACTATCATGAGTAGAATTGCCAACTCCACAATAAATTCTCCAAAGACCAGTACCTGTAGATTCGTTATGAACGGCTAATTCAAGACTTGTTATTGATTCATTAATGTTAGCATCTAGAAGTGTTCCAACTCCAGAAGGAGAGACTCTGCATTCTCCTATATCGTCGTTCGCCCAACCCGCTGGATTTGTGCCGTAATAAGACCCATATTTAATGTAAAATAATTCCGCCTGGTTTCTCATCTGTTGCATGGTGGATTTTATTTTCGCATCTTTGGCTTTAGAACGGGCATTGTTCAAAGAGGTAATTATGATGCTCGATAATACGCCGATAATTGCGATTACTATCAGAAGTTCTATGAGAGTAAAACCTTTATGGGTCAAAATCTTGTGCACAATAGAATAATTATAACTCTAAAAATAATTATTTAAAAACGTCAATAATAGCGGCCATCTGGCCTTTCATTATATTTTCAATACCGTGCCAAGACTTGTTGATACGGTGGTCGGTAATACGGTCTTGAGGGAAATTATAGGTGCGAATCTTTTCACTCCGATCACCTGTACCGACCTGGCTTTTGCGCTCACTAGCGTATTTTTTGGCATCTTCAACTTCTTTAAGTTCATTAAGTCTGGCTTCTAAAACTAACATCGCCTTTTCTCGGTTGGCTTGCTGACTTCTTTCAGCACGACAACTAACGACTATACCGGTTGGCTTGTGAGTAAGGCGGACGGCAGTTTCAACTTTGTTGACATTTTGACCCCCTTTTCCACCAGCACAAGAAAATGCAACCTCCAAATCATTTGGATTCATCTCTACTCTACTTTTTTTCCTGATTGGCAAAATTGCTACTGAGACAGTCGAAGTGTGTACCCGACCCATCTTTTCGGTAGCAGGCACTCTCTGCACTCGGTGAATACCGGTTTCAGAACGCATCTCTTTATAAACATCTTTGCCTCTGATTTCAAAAGAAGCCTCTTTGTAGCCACCAAGTGGCGACTCAGCTTCATCCATTATTGAAACTGTCCAGTTCCTAGTATCTGCATATTTGCGATACATTGTGCCGAGCTCTTCAGCAAAAAGTGCCGCTTCTTCACCACCGACGCCAGCTCTGACCTCCAAAACTATTTCGTTTGGAAATTCCTCTTCTTCTTTCTCTTTTCGGATTTCTTCTTCCAAAATTTCATCCATCTGTTTTAGGGCGACTTCTTTTTGAATCTCAATATTTTTCAGATCTGCTTCGGCCATATCTCGTAAGTCTGCCGATGAGGCAGGTTCATTTTCTTTTATCAATAGCAAAATATCAGCCTCTTCCTTAAGAAGCCTTTCAAAATTTTCCGCCAAATATTGAGTCTTTGGGTTTGATTTGTATTTTTCTAGGTCCATAATATTGTTCTAACTCCTAATCTCCCCCTTAATGTAAGGGGGATTAAGGGGGTTATTTCTTTGCCATAACTCACCCCTAACCCCTCTCTTACAACAAGAGAGGGGAAAAAGAAAAAGAGTTATTTCTTAGTTTTAGAAACTTTGGTAGCTGCAGCTTTGCGAGCTTTAAACCTTTCCACTCTTCCAGCGGCGTCAATAACCTTTTCGTTGCCAGTGAAGAATGGGTGGCAAGCACTACAAATTTCCACTTTTATTTCTTTTTGAGTAGAACCTACAGTAAATTTATTACCGCAAGAGCAGGTAACTTTGGCATCAGTATAATATTGTGGATGTATTTCTGTTTTCATTTGATTTTAAATTCGATTATAAATATAACAGATGCCTGATTTTTATGCAAGGAAAAAGGCCCCCACTGTTACTCGTTACGAGCTCCTATACATATATGATATGTGTTGGAAATTGGGGGGCCTAGTCGCGAATTTTTGAAAAAGAGTCTCGCCTCTCTTCAGATCCTGGGACCCGGAGTAAGGTCTCCAGCTAAGGAAAACTTCAAGTATACCTCCATATTGTTGCGGTCGAGTTAACAGTGATTGTCGTCTCGACTCTGTTAATATCCTACACCTACCCAATTCTCTGTCAAGCAAATATATATGTGGATAAGTTAAAACCCCTCTAATGGATCAATCATAGTAAGCTGGATATTTTCAGCCTTTGCTAAAACTTGATTACCATAAAATGTATTTGCTGGCCCCCCACCGACTCCACACGAACGGCCAGAATAATATTTGCAGGCAGCATTGCGCTCAGCGGTATATGTGCCGCTCGACGCGCCGAGGTCAGACATATAAACAGCCGTAGCGAGAATCGCATGTTCAGGGTTCCAAGGGTTAACACTGTCCGCGTCTAATCCCAGGCTACTACCAAGTTTATTTTTAAATAATTCCCATGTTGAAGGAATAAATTGTGAAGGTCCCATTGCCCCTCCATAGCCTCTTGATGCACTCCAAATCGTGCCTGGCGGGCAAGAAACAGGGGTCATTCTCCAGTCTTTGCCAAGTCTTTTGGTTATATCCTCAAATGGCACAGTGTCTCTCGGTGCTTTCATTACCCTCTCAAAAATAGTTCCGGTATTTTTGCCAGCTCCATCACCATTTTCCAAATTATTTACTAAACATGATCCTTGATTTTTACCAAGATCTGACTCTTGAGTCAAAATTGCCAAAATAAGTGCGGGCCTAACACCAGTTTTTTGCGAGGCTAAGGTGGCATACTTCAGAGCATCACCAAAAGGGATACCCTCAGTATCGCGAAGTGAAAATAGGGCGGCTCTGATTTGAGCGGCCTTTTTCTGCTTTTCGGCGATCACTTGTTGGTAAGTTTTTTCCTGTGTCTTATTTATAGAAATTAATCTCTGCTTTTCTTTTTCATCTATTTCAACTTTTTTCTTGTCAGCCTCAATTTTGGCTTTAGTATCTGCTTCGGCGATTCTTTTGTCATCGAGAACCTTCCTCTCCTCATCAGTTTTCGCCTGCAAATACCTTATTTCATCAAACTGTTTTTCTAGTGACTCCTTTATTGAACTAAATGAATCAATGTCCTCAAAAAATTCTGAGAAATTTTTATTTGAGAGCATCACTTCAACTAGCGAATATGTATCCAACTCATCGGTTGAACGCAGTATTGCCGCCAGCGACTCTTTGCCTCTACCCATCTTGTCTTCTAATTCCTGGATAGTTTTAGTTTTCAAACCAATATCGCGAGTCAATTGTTCAATCTGAATTTGCCTCTTCTTTATAAAAGCTTTTGCTTCATTAATTTTCGCCTGCAATATTTGAGAATCTCTTTCAAGTGAGGCGGTGCCCTGCTTAGTTTGGCCAAGTATAGATTCCCATTGCGCAATCTCTTTTTCTGTTGCTACTAGTTCTTCTCGCCATTTTGACTCCTGAGCGGCTATTTCACTTTCGGTTAAGGCGATAACTGGAGTAGTAAGTAGCAAGTAGCTAGTAGCTAGGGAAAAAAATAGAATAATAAAAAAAATTCTGTATTTTGAAAATTTCATATGATTAAGCGAAATCATGTCGAACGATACGTCGATTAGAGTTCGACCTTAATTATATCAGAAACCTAGATGCTTGCTACTAACTACTTGCTACTTCTTCAGCGCCTTCCTCCTCCTTCTTACCCTTCTTTTCAACTTCTATTTGAGATAGGTCTGCCGATACTTCTACTTCTTCAACCTTCTCTGCCTTTGGAGTTGCTACAGTCACCACCACCTCTTCTGGATTTTCAACAAGAGTCACACCTTTTGGTAAAATAAGATCCTTGGCCAAAATCTGACCTTCTAATTCGGTAATAGAGGAAATATCAACATCAATTTGGTGAGGTAGATTTGCCGGCTCAGCTTCGATTTTAATTTCATGCATAATTTTCATAAGCACTCCAGCGAGATCTTTAACTGCGGGAGAAACACCGATAAATTCAATCGGAACATCAATTTCAACTTTGTGACCTTTTTCAAAAATATAAAAATCAGCGTGTCTTGGCTCGCCAGTTATAAGATCATAATCAACATCATGAATCAAAACATCCAAATCTCCGCCCGGAATACTGAGTTTGATAACCGTAGATTCACCAGCATTTTTCCAAGCCTTTATAAAATCACTTTTTTTAATTTGGATTGGTAGAGCCTCTTTTTTATGCCCATAGCAAACAGCCGGCATCAATCCTTCATTCCTAAGGCTTTTTAATTTACCAAGTCTCTCTCTTTTTTCCGCTTTTATTTCTATTGTCATGAAAACAAGGATAACACAACCTCACCCCGCTATGCAACCTCACCCCATGCAGCTTTATAACCTCACCCCGTTCGCCTTACGGCGAACGACCCTCTCCTAGATGCAGGAGAGGGTAAAAATGCGAAAGGCCGACCTATTTGGTCGGCCTGTATCGGTTGAGCGCCCGCAAAGCTTCAGCAGCTTCTTGGAGCGGCTTTCTGACAAACTCGGCTAGTTCACCGGTCGTATCTTCCAACGCGAGCTTTACTGCAAACGAGTAAGATCCCATCCTTATTGCCGCTCTTATGGTTTCTCGTTGACTTTCGAAGGATCCACATTCTATTTGTGGCTGATCCATAGTTCACCTCTGTTACTGTTTATACAACATTACAAAAAAATTCACAAATTTTCTCTAAAACTTTCTCAGTATTGTTTTCCACTTCCTCATTTTTAAATCTCAAAACTTTGTAACCGAGTTCTTTAAAAAATTTATCTCTCACTATGTCATTTTTACGAAATTCTGATTGATTGTGTATTTCCCCATCAAGTTCAACTATTAATTTGCATTTTTGGCAATAAAAATCGGCAATGTAACCACCGATGCTATGCTGCCTTTTAAATTTTGCTCCTAACTTATTATTTCTTAATTCAAACCAAAGTATTTCTTCCGCTTTTGTTTGATTTTTTCTTAATTCCTTTCTTCTATCACTTAGTGTTCTGTTGTTGTGTGTCCATTTCATAACCTCACGTTATTTTATAAACCTCATCCCACTTACCTTCGGTATGTTGCCCTTCCCCTAGATGCAGGGGAAGGGAGAAATTAAAAATTAAATGTTTTTCAGAAATTTATGTGTGTCATAACGCCCCTCTCCTGCCTCTAGGAGAGGGGCAAGTCCCGAAGGGACTGGGGTGAGGTTATGAGGTTATAACCCAGCAAACAACGCCATCCGCTTTTCCACAACCGTCTGCATTGCCTGAACGGCGGGTTTCAAATATTTATAAGGAGCGATTTCATCAGGATTTTCAATAAGTGATTTTTGGATACCCTGCTTGTAAGCCAATCTGATTTCGGTATTTATGTGTATTATGGAAATACCAGCCTCTATAGCCTGTTTAAATTCCTCATCTGTAATACCCGAGCCACCATGGAGGACCAGAGGCACGCCAGCTGATTCCCTTATCTGTCTTATTCTCTCTATATCAATTTTAGGATTACCGCCTTTTACCATACCGTGAATGTTGCCGACAGCAGGAGCAAAAAGATCAATACCAGATTCCTTAACAAATTGTGCCGCCTCATCTGGCTTGGTCATAGTATTCTCTGATACTTCAACCCCATGTGGAAGTTCATCTAAAACCTTTGATGATTTACCTATAAAACCATATTCTGCCTCAATTAATATTTCTGGATTTTTTGAATTTTTATAATCAACAGATTCTTTAGTCATTATTATGTTTTCTTCAAATGATTTTTCTGCACCATCAATAATAACCGCATCAAATCCAGCGTCTATCACCTCTTTGACTCTATCAACTGAGTAAGTATGATCGGCATTTAAAAATATTGGTAAACCTTCTGTTTTAATTGTGTCTACCAAAGCTTTAACCTGCTTTACTCCAATAAAATCTCTCTCACCTTCAGATACACCAATAATGACAGGTAGGTTTAATTTTTTAGATGCATTTACCACCGCCCAAAAACCCTCGGAATTAGAAATATTAAAATGCCCAATTGCAATCTTTTTCTCTTCCGCTTCTTTTATATATTCTCGCAACGATTTCATATTCATATCCACATATTATCATATTTTTATTTTTTAAAAATTTTTATAGTGTATAATTAATTGCAATATGCAACTCTTTAATTTGTCTAAGGATTTTGATTTTGTGGCAATCGGCGATATTACTACCGATGCCTTTATTCGTATTAAAGATGCCAAAATTAGCCGTGACGAGTCAGGCAAAAAATCAGATTTAATTTTGAGATTTGGCGACAAGGTTCCTTATGAATTTATGGAAGAAGTGAGAGCTGTGGGCAATAGTGCAAATGCTGCAGTTTGCGCAGCAAAATTAGGACTAAACTCAGCCCTAGTTACCAACGTTGGTGATGATCATAATGGCCACGAGTGTATTGCGACTTTACAAAAAAATAAAGTTGCAACTAATTTTGTTACGATAGAAAAGGACAAAGAGACCAATTATCATTATGTTTTGTGGTTTGAAGATGATCGCACTATCCTAGTCAAGCATCAGGAGTACGACTATAAATTGCCAGACATTGGTAGCCCAAAGTGGGTTTATTTATCATCAATAGGAGAGAGTTCAGCACAATATCATACTCAAATTGCTGATTATTTAAGGAAAAATCCCGAAGTTAAATTTGCTTTCCAACCAGGCACCTTTCAAATGAAAATGGGGACAGAAATACTAAAAGATCTTTACAGCCGATGTGATATATTTTTTTGCAATGTTGAAGAGGCCAAAAATATTTTAAATAAGCCTGACGAGCAGGATATAAAAAATATATTAAAAGAGATGCATAGTATCGGTCCAAATGTGGTAGTTATTACCGATGGACCAAGAGGTGCTTATGCTTTTGATGGTTATGAAGGGTTCTTTATGCCACCATATCCTGATGTCAAACCTCCCTATGATCGCACTGGCGCTGGTGACGCTTTTGCTTCAACCTTTACATCTGCTATAGCATTAGGCAAATCTCTCTTTGATGCATTTATGTGGGCCCCAGTAAACTCTATGTCGGTAGTTGGTCAGGTTGGCGCTCAAAAGGGATTACTCACTCAGGATGAAATGCTCAAATTTATTTCCAATGCGCCCGCAAACTATCGTCCTGAAAAAATTATGTAAAAAAACGGCCACCCGAGGGTGGCCAAAATGTGGAGTGAAGAAGTCGAATAAAAGGACTCGTGGGGGGAGAAAAAATAAGCTAAACTAGCAAGTGCGAGATCGCCGGATCACCTCCTTTCTCCTCCCCCCCTTTTGTCTATTCTTAAATTAGCAAACCTCTGAACTAATGCAAACCCAAGCTGTGGATTAGTTTTTTCTCCCCATTACTCTCTCCACTGCCTTTTCAATACTAGAAACTCCCATACCATAATGCTCAATAAGTTCTGCTGGAGTACCCGACTGACCAAATTTATCGTGAATTCCTATGAACTCCATCGGCACTGGGTGATTTTGTACTAGGACTTCAGATACCGCTGAACCTAAGCCCCCAACAACCTGATGTTCTTCGACACTAACTATCGCCCCAGTTTCTTTGGCTAAATTTATTACAGCTTCAAAATCGAGAGATCTAACACTTGAGATATTTAAAACTTTAACCGCAATTCCTCTTTGTGAAAAATTTTGAGCTGCCAAAATTGCATTGTGGAGCAATGCACCGGTAGCTACAATACCGACTTGAGCAGTCATTGGAGGATTAAAAAATACTTGGGCTTTGCCTATTTCAAACGGAGTATCCTCGGTTGTGATGATTGGAGTCTTCTCTCGAGCCAATCTTATATATACAGGTTTGTTAATTTTGGCCGCCTCCACCGTGGCCTTTTTTGCT
>MHWW01000005.1:69309-94226 GCA_001824275.1 Candidatus Zambryskibacteria bacterium RIFOXYC1_FULL_39_10
TTTTACCGGTCTGTCGTTGTAGGCTATGGTGGTTCGTATTTGTTCCCAATTACGGCCTGGACTAAACATGGCATATGATGATGTGAAAGGAATTTTACCCATCGCCGCCATACCACTTGCGACTGTTACCAAATTTTGTTCGGCTACTCCTACCTGCACAAATCGTAATGGATACTTTTTAGCAAACAAATGCATTTGAGATGATTCATTTAAATCAGCACAAAGACCAACAACATTTTTATCATTGTCAGCCGCCAAAACTAACCCCTCACCAAAACCTTTACGGATAGAGACGCGCTCCACATCCGCGTCAAAAAGTTTTGTATTAAGTTTTAAACTTTGATTTAACATTTTCTGAATCTTATTTCTTATTTCGTATCTCTTCCAATGCCTTTTCTCCTTCCTCTTTGCTTGGCGGTTTACCATGCCACCTATAATCCCCTTCCATAAACGAAACTCCCTTACCAGAAACAGTGTTGGCGATAATGACTGAGGGCATACCTGACACAGCTTGGGCATGCAAAACCGCATCCACTATTTGTTTGAAATCATGTCCATCAATCACTTGA
This sequence comes from Candidatus Zambryskibacteria bacterium RIFOXYC1_FULL_39_10, assembly GCA_001824275.1. Taxonomy (GTDB): domain Bacteria; phylum Patescibacteriota; class Minisyncoccia; order Phycocordibacterales; family WO2-35-19; genus WO2-35-19. Next base: position 69,879 of record MHWW01000005.1, read on the forward strand.
GTGTGCCAGTTAAATGCTTCCCACTTTTGCTTAAGGGGCTCTAGAGGCATTATGTCTTCGGTATTGCCCTCAATCTGAATGTTATTTCTATCAATTATAACTGTTAGATTTTGCAATTGTTCTTTTGCTCCGAGCATCACCGCCTCCCAAGTATTTCCCTCATCGAGTTCTCCATCACTTAGTAGACAATAAAATTGTTTAGGAGAATATTTACCATTGTCCATTTTGTCAGCGAGGCACATCCCAATCGCTTGGGAAAGTCCCGAACCGAGAGGGCCTGAACTCGTCTCCAAAAATTCTAAATATTCTCTATGTGGGTGACCCTGAAGTCTTGTACCAAATTTTCTGAGAGTCATTAATTCTTCTAGTTTGAAATAACCGGCATGAGCGAGAGTAGCATAATAAACTGGACAAATATGCCCATTTGATAGCACTAATCTATCACGATCGCCCCAAGTTGGATTAGTCGGGTCGTGTTTTAATATAAAAAAATAAAGAGCGGTGAAAATATCGGCCATCCCAAGAGGCCCAGCCGAATGTCCAGAGCCTGCCTCTACCAACATTTGGATAATAGACTGGCGTATTTCACCCGCCTTGCCCTCCATCCATTTTATTTTTTCATCTGTAAGTTGAAGCATTAAATTTAAAGTGATTGAAGATTAGTTAGAGCTTCCTTAACATCAGGAGCGTTAAATATTGATGAGCTGGAGACGAAACTAAAAACTCCGGCATCTTTAAGTGTTGGAATTGTTTTTTGATTTACCCCAATATCAATTTGGATTGGCACCGACGAATGACTGTGATGAAAATTTTTTATCATTTCAACAACATTTTCATCTATATCAACCCCATTATAACCCACCCGATCATTACCCATAAACTGCACAAAATCTAACTCGGGTAAAAATGATTCAATTACCGAAATATCTCCCGAGGGTTTGACACCTAAACCGATTTCACAGTTGGCACTTTTGATTGTTTCTATACATTCCTCAACATGATCAGTAGAGTCGATATGAATGACAAAACTTTTAGCACCAAGTGATATAAAATCAGAAATGTATTCAATGGGGTGGAGCACTAACATATCAATTTCCAAAACGAATTCATCAATATATGGAAACTTTTCTTCCTCTCTAACAATCTTCATCATCTCTTCAAATTGATTGCCGTTAAATGGCCAGGTTTTGCTGGGAGCATAATTACCATCGACAATATCAATTTGAACCTTTTTTGCCATGCCCAAAATTTTGCCAAATCTTTCTCTGACTATGTTGAGATTCTGAGGAATAGTTGAAGGAATTATTTCTATCATAATGATACAAAAATTATGCGAAAGCTACGAAATAATAACGAAAACTTACTAATTAATTTCTTCAATCCTACGAATGTGTCTTTCTTCTTTTGAAAATTCAGTCTCTAGCCAAAGCTTCACCGCTTCAAATGCTTCTTCATTTTTTAAAAATCTCGCTCCCAGGGAAAGCACATTGGCATCATTGTGCTCGCGAGAAAGTCTTATTATTTCTAGATTGCCACCATAATATTCTGCCGAACGAACATTTGGGAACTTATCAGCCACCATGTCTTCGCCTTGACCAGTCGCACCCAAAATTATTGCCCTATTATTTTCTGGATTATCTGAGACCATTTGTGCCGCTTTTTTTACATATTCTGGATAATCATCATCCAAATCCAATTCATAGGCGCCACAATCTTCTACTTCATAACCCAAATCGTGTACAAAGCCGAGCAGTTCACTCTTCATCTTAAAGCCCGCGTGATCGCTAGCAAAATATATTTTCATTATTTATAAAAATCATCTTCTTCATAATAATACGACTGTTCGACGCCTTTCATAAAAACCTCGCGATCATTAATTTTATCAGTCAAAGCGGTACGCAAAAGTTCACGAATTTCAAGATCATTTACTGGACTGCGTTGCATCGCATTTAGATAGCTTGCTTTATCAATTTTTGACCAATCAATGCATTGTTTTATGTTTTTTTTCAAAATCAAATCGAGCCATAGTCTCATACTCCGACCATTGCCTTCCATAAATGGGTGAGCGATATTCATTTCCACATATTTGGTTACAATTTCTTCAAAAGTGCTCTCCGGCATTTCTCCAATCTTGGCTAAACTTTCTTCAAGATATAAACAAGAAGCGAACCGGAAACCGCCTTTACTTATATCTTTGGTGCGAATTTGACCAGCGAAATCGTAAAACCCTCCAAACAAGTATTCATGAATTTGTTGCAAACCTTTGGTTGTGCCAATTTCAAAACCTTTAATTTCTTGACTGTCAAAAAGTTTTATGGCTCTTTCTTTGCTGATTTCATCAATATTTTGCATATCAATATTATACCATTTTTAGAGATATTTCCCTATTTTCAAAACATGTTTAATTAAGGTAGCGGTGTAGCCCATCTCGTTGTCATACCAAGCACAAACTTTGACCAAATTTTTATCAACTACCCGAGTCAAACCTAAATCAGCAATTGAACCAAAAAGTGAGCCGATAATATCAGAAGAAACGATAGGATCCCCAACCACTGTAAAAATGCCTTGCCATCTTTCGAGAGCTGCCGCCTCTTTGAGAATTTTATTTATCTCCTCTACACTTGTCTCTCTTTTGGCAATAAATGTCACATCAGCGATTGAGCCAGAAATGATTGGCACTCGCATTGATAAACCATCAAACTTGCCTTCAAGTTCCGGCACAGCCTTTGCAACCGCAATAGCCGCACCAGTTGATGTGGGTATTATATTTTGAGCACCAGCTCTGCCCTCTTTCCAATCTTTTTTATTTGGACCATCAACTATAGACTGGCTGGCAGTATAACCGTGAATAGTATTGAGAATCGCTTTTTCTACTCCAATTTTTTCATTCAATATTTGAATCAAGGGTGCCGCGGCATTGGTAGTACATGAAGCGTTTGAACTTATCTGGCATGCTGAAAGTTTTTCATCGCTTATGCCCATCAAAATTGTTTCTCCTTGTACATTACTCAAATCACTTTCATCATTTTTTACTGGTGCAGTAATAATTACTCTTTTAGCCCCAGCTTCAATATGAGCATTAGATTTTTGAAATGAATTAAAGGCCCCAGTAGCTTCAATCACCACATCCACGTTCATGTCCTTCCATGGTAATTCCTTTGGTTCCTTTATACTTAGATACTTTACTTCTTTATTGTTTATGAGTAGATTAGTTTTGTCTTCTGAAACTGAAATCGAAAATTGGGCTGACCCATAAACAGTATCATACTTCAAAAGGTAGGCAATATTTTCAATATCACCCAAATCATTTATTGCGACAAGTTCTATTTCGGGCACATTTTGAGAGAGCCTCAAAAAAGCTCTGCCTATTCTCCCCGCACCATTTATCGCCACTCTAATTTTTTTATCTTGCATATCCAAATTATACCACCCAGTAGTGAATTTTGGCATAGCACTTTGTGTGCAAAACACAATGCCAAAATCTACTACTGGGTACCAAAAAAATTTTAAGCGGTTTTGGGTACGGGTGTCATTGTGAGAGCGTCAGCTTCACAAACTCCACCAACACAAGCGAGCTCTTTGGCACCGACAGTCTGATCTTCTTTCTCATATAGAACGAGTTTAGAAAAATCAATATGTTTCAAAAGCTTCATGCGCCGTTCGTATTCATCTTTTGTGATTTCTTCATACGGAGCAAGCTGGTAGACATGATTGTCGCGAGGTAAGAATGAAAGACCGCCCACAATGTCCCAATTTTTATAGACGAAGTTTGCTACTGCGATCCATTCTTCATCGCCTACATAGATAGTGACTGATGGATTGTGTTCGGTGAAATTGACCTTGAGTCTCCTCCATTCTTCAAGCATTTCCAAAGCGGTCACATCTTTATTTACTACCGCACCTTCGGGTGCTTTGCATGGAAACTCTAGGACCATAGTAGAAGCATTTGAAGTTGAGTACCCGACTTCAGGCAAAGCAGTCACTCCCTGATCCTGAGCGAGTTTGAGGAGTGGGTCATTGGCCGAAATCCTCACTCGACGAATATAGTAGTGGGAATACCAGGTATGCATACCAGAGCCGACACCCAAAAGCTGGCCAGAATTGCCGTGAGGTTTGACACAGGTGATAGCGGTTGATTCATTTACACCAAATCGTTTAGCGTATTTTTTGTTTGCCTTGATTCCCTCTTCACGAAGAATTTGTAAATTTTTGTCGTCTCTGACAATTTTGTTGTCATAATATCCGGTAATTGATACTCCCAAAAGTTGCTCCTTATCACAATTTTCCTTCCATTCTTTTGAAAGATATTCAAATTTGGTGAGTGTAGCTTGGTAAGTACCAACAATAGTTGCCAAATGCATCTTCCTTTTTAAACTTTCCATCGTGTCTTTTGGTCGCACCACAATAGAAGTCAGATTACAGAATTGTTTTGATTGTAGATAAATTTCTCCGCATGGGTTCATGCCCATCTGTTTAACATCTTTGATAGACTCCCAACGACGCTTTGGCAACTGTGCTTCCAAACCTCCACGATTGAAAATACCGCGCTCTCCTGAATGTGATGTCACAAGCGCAGTCCATTCTTCTAGAAATTCTTCAGCTGATGGCTTAACTTCATACACAGCTGAGTTGTTTGCCATTGAGCGTTGACCTTCAGTCTGCCAAAAAGCGCCTTTCTTAGCATCTCGCATTTCATAATCATCTGGAGCAGATAGTGAAATAAGCGCTGAACGGCGAACTCCGCCTGCCACTACCACCAAACCTATCTGGCAAATAATATCGTGTAAATCCAAAGTAGTAAGTCTGCGTCCTTGACGAGCCAATATTTTGCGACGAGTAAATTGCATTACCTCCTGAAGTGGTGCCGGGCCACTTGCCCTCCCTCCCATAGTCTGAAGTTTTGCTCCGGCTGGTCGAATCAGGGAATAATCAATTTCTACATCAAGGCCTTTTTCCCATACATTACAGGCATCAACGAAAGCTTTGCACCAGCCAACTTTGTCATCTTGGACAACAATTTTTGGTGCCATTTTGCCTGTCTGCTTTTGAATTTGGGGAAACTTGCCAACGTTTTCTGGCTCAACCGAATAACCACAACCAGCGCCACACATTGATACATACATTATTTCTGACAAGTCTTGCCATGATACCGGCGCTATATAAGCGCAGTTGTATGAACAGACATTGGTCCTTCGGCAAGCCTTGCCAGCTGACCAAAGCAATCGCATTGATGGACAAATTTCTTGATTTAAAATCGCTTCTCTTATTTCTTCATATTCTGGTCCAGTCAATTTTGAACCCATATTCTCTTTCATAAAATCCATGAAGCGATCAATGGCTTCTACCCAAGTCTCTCTGCGTCCAAATTCTTCACGCCACCTTGCATAAAATTGATAGAATATAAATTCCTGATATGGAGTTTTAAAATATTTGCTACTCTCGGCAATTTTGGCCTTAACTTCTGCCGGTACCATAGCATTTTGCTCTCGGACCTTTGTACGCTCTTGTCGATAAAGAATATAATTTCTAGCAGTATTTATATATTCAGAAAGCATCAGCTCCTTTTCAACACTGTCTTGGATACCCTCAACTGTTGGCAAGAAATTTTTGTATTTTTTGCTAATCCTGACCAAATCAGCCAGGACCTTGTGCCCCACCATTCTAGCCTCTGCTTCGGAGCCTTCTTGTGAGGCCTTCATAGCCTTATTTATAGCGGTCACAATCCTTTCAAAATCAAAAGCGACTATTGAACCATCTCTTTTTTGGACTTTCTTAACAAAATCCTCCATTGCGTCTTTTTTTGTCACTTTTTTGATTTTTTGAGGCATATTTTTTATAAAAACATTAAAAACTGATAATTTTTTACAAAATTTTGATAAAATTTAAAAACTTTGTCCCTACATTCTACAATTTTTTATGCCAAAAAAACTGTGGATAAGAATTAAAACGAGCACGATATAATACAAATTTATTTATGTAAACCAGAGTCCCCTAATGTCCTTTTATTTTAAGAGCTTAGAGGATTTGAAATTAAAATTCTGCCGAGTCACCAATTTTGATTTTTGCATTTTCAAAAAAACCGGCTTTTGTTTCAAGTACATAGAGACTGAGGAGTGATAGACCATCTCTCTCAGCATAAAATCCTTTCGGAAATGTTTCGGGGCCCACATTTGATTCAATATAAATTATTTTTTTGTCTTGGTTTAACCAAGCAATATCAATAGGGAAATTCATGTCCTTCATCCAGATACCATAATATCCCTCCTCCTCAAAAACAAAGAGCATACCTTCATTTTCTGCCAAACTTAACCTTCCAGATAATCCTTTTTCCCTTTCTGAATCAGTACTTACGACATCAATATTGACCAAAACATCGTTTATTTTCAATATTTTTTTAATATTTTCAGGATTTTGGGATGTTTTATTCCAAAAAACTACAAAAATAACCAAAAAAATCGTCAAAATTATTAAAATTTCTTTTTTCATTTGTTTATTATAACCCCCCTTCGCTGAAGCTCCTAGGGGTAAACAAAAAACCACTCAATTGAGTGGTTTTTTGTGATTAACTCAAAACGAAATTATCGTCTAAAGTTGTCTCTACGAGGACGAGCCTCTTGAGGACGAGCCTCATTTACTGTGAGAGCTCTGCCTTCAATGTCTTTGCCATTCCACATTTCTATGGCGGCATCTGCTTCGGCGTCATTTGTCATGGTTACAAAACCAAAACCTTTTGATACACCTCTTTCTCTGTCCATAATAACGACAGCTTCGGTGACCTCACCGTTTTGAGAAAACATGTCTCTCAAATCAGCATCGGCTGTTTTGTAAGGCAAATTGCCTACGAAAAGCTTTTTCATTGCGTGCTTTTTATATTATTGCGATTAAACGACCAAGCGCTCCGCCTGATTGTTCGCGTCTATAAAGCCGCAAAACAAACTAAGAGAAACTCGCTTACCCATTAAGTATACACCTTGCGCATTAAAAGTCAACCCCCACACTCAAATTGAATGTCGGGGTAAAGGTGCTTGTATTTTTCTGGGTAAATGTTATCGTGTGTAGGTTAGTTATTATTAAAAGAAGTTCCGGAGCATAACCTTTCGTAATCCTGTAAACGGCAAGAGATACGAAAAAGCTTACGGTTTTTTCATTGTATGATAAAGCAAATAATTAGTAAGGAAGAAATAAAGGAAAGCAGAATGTCCAAATTTTTGGAGAATTCCACATTACCACCAACAAAAGAATCTATTGTTGAAGGTACTGTCATCGCCATTGCCAAAAATTCTATTTTTGTAGATTTGGCACCATGGGGTACAGGTATTATTTTTGGAAGAGAATATATCAACGCCCGCGATTTGATAAAAAAAATCAATATTGGCGACAAGATTACTGGCAAAGTACTCGGTACTGACAACAAAGAAGGTTATATAGAAATTTCTCTCAAAGAAGCAAAACAAGCGCTCACCTGGAGCGAAGCCGAAGAAGCTATCAGAGACAAAAAGATATTTGAACTCCCAGTCAAGGAGGCCAACAAAGGTGGTCTTATGCTCGTATGGCAAGGTATCACTGGATTTTTGCCAGCATCTCAACTTAAGACCGAACATTATCCAAGAATTTCAGACGGAGACAAAGATAGAATTCTTGAAGAATTAAGAAAATTGGTTGGTCAGAAATTGGCAGTAGCCATAATTGGTGTAAATGCCAAAGAAGGTAAATTAATCTTCTCTGAAAAAGATCCTGAAGGAAATGAGAAGGAAAAAATAATTGATAAATATACTCTTGGCGACGAATTGGACGGAGAAGTCACTGGCATAGTTGATTTTGGAATATTCGTAAAGATTGATGAAGGTCTTGAAGGATTGGTCCATATTTCTGAAATTGATTGGGGTTTGGTGGATGACCCGCACAAGTTTGCAAAAGTGGGAGACAAAATAAAAGTGAAAGTCATTGAAATAAAAGATGGCAAGATTTCCCTCTCTATCAAGGCTATGAAAGATAACCCTTGGACTGAGGCTTCTAAGAAATATAAGAAGGACGATATAGTGACTGGTGTGGTCATCAAATTCAACAAACACGGCGCCTTGGCCTCTATTGAAGAAGGGGTGGCTGGGTTAGTGCATGTCTCTGAATTTGGTACTGAAGATAAATTGCGTGAAAAAATTGAACTCGGCAAAACCTACAATTTCAAAATAAATATTTTTGATCCTAAGGAACAAAAAATGGCTTTGAGTTTTGTAGAAAATAAATAAAATCTCAAATACAGGAGGTTTTGATGATGGGGAATGATAGGTCAAAAATGCTTGCTAATATCATAATAGCGGCGGCGGTTACGCTAATAACTGCCAAAATATTACCAATTTGGGGTTTGAACCACAGAAATATTGAAGTGATGAGACAATATAATCCGAATGTTAATAATGGTAGACCTGCTAATAAATTGTCTCTCACTGTCGCCTCGGCGCACTTCAAATCAACATTTAGACCCATATAAATGGAGAGCGCACCAGCTAATATAAATAGTGTTATAAAAATTTTTCTCATTTTATGAATTGTAAATATTCATTGCCCTTTCACGACCTTCTATAATTAAAGTTTGAATGGCCTCACTCGCCTTCTTAAACATTTTCTTCATTATATCAGCTTCAGATGGTTTAAATTTGCCCAATATCAAATCTAGAATCGCCTTCTCGCCTTCTGGCTTTTTGGCCTTGCCTTTTGCTGTCGCCGGCGAAACACCAATCCTTACTCTAACAAACTCTTTCGTCTTAACTGCCCTCACAATTGAATCCAATCCGCGGTGACCACCCGTCCCTTTATTATAAGAGACTTTCATTGTGCCAATTGGCAAATCAATGTCGTCATGTACTACTACTAAATTTTCAATGCCTTTCTTTGAAGTTTTTAATTTTGGCTTTACGAAAAATGAAATAGCTTTACCAGAATTGTTCATAAATGTTTCTGGCAAAATCATTGTCATTTTTTCTTTGCCAATTTTTCCATCTGCAACCAAAGCGTTCGCTTTTTTATTAATCTTTAAATCTTCAATCTTTAAATCTTTTAATAACTTATTTACCGCCATCCGGCCCGTGTTGTGGCGAGTGTTTTCATATTCACTGCCGGGATTTCCCAGACCTACGATATAAAACATAAATTTTGAATTAATTGCTATATGTAATATAATGACTGAAATTATGGAAGAAAACAACAACCAGCAGAGTAAATCCTCATTTTGGGAATTTGTCAGATACGCCGTAATCGCTATTCTAATCGTAGTACCATTTAGAGTCTTCGTGGCACAACCTTATATAGTGAGTGGTTCTTCTATGGACCCGACATTTAAAGACGCTGATTATTTGATTGTGGATCAGCTAAGCAAACGCTTTGAAGAACCGGCACGCGAGTCAGTAGTAATTATAAAATATCCCAAAGATCCTTCAAAATATTTTATAAAAAGACTCATCGGTTTCCCTCATGAAAAGGTGGTAATAAGGGACGGCGAGGTGACGGTTTTTAATGATTCAAATCCTCTTGGCATCAAAATAAACAATTCTTATGTGGTTTATGAAAAGATTGAAGATTTTTCTGCCGAGCTTGGTGATGACGAATATTTTGTGATGGGAGACAATCGGGCCGGCAGTTCAGACTCACGCATATGGGGCACACTGCCAAAAAAATATATTATTGGAAAACCAGTTTTGAGATTGTTGCCGATAGATAAAATAGATATTTGGCCAGGACAGTACTAAATTAAATTATAATTTTATAAATCAAAATGACAGAACAAAAAGCTATCCCGAATAGAGATGTGAAGGAAATAAATGAAGCCGGCAAAATTGCTAGATTTTATGGTTTTAAGCCTATTGTTCCGCCAGCCATCACAAAGCATGATTTTGATGTAGTTAAAGATTTTGATCCTATATCACATCCAGCCGAAAAGGCGGCGCTCTTGCGTATGTATCTTGAAGACCGAATGATGTCTCAACCTCAACCAGTTATGCTTTTTTGTGAACGACCTTTTTCGGGAATAAAAGAAAAGAAGAAACCTCATTATTTGGAGGCTTCACTTATTTCAATGGGTTCATCCAAAAGTATTTGCGAATGCCTTTCTATCCAAACCGGTATTACAATATTAAACAAACTTGGATTTAAAAATATTGATGTGCGTCTAAATTCAATTGGCGACAAAGATTCAGCCAACGAATTTCAAAAAAAATTAATGGTTTTCATTAGGAAAAATTTTAATTCCTTCCCCGCGGATTTGAGGCAACTTCTAAAAAAGGACCCTCTGGCGATTTTGAGAAGGAAAAATGAAGCTTGGGCAGAATTCCAATCTGAGTGCCCCAAATCAATTGAATTTCTCTCTGAAGCAAGTAGGGCTCATTTCAAAGAAATACTGGAGTTTCTAGAAATTCTTGAAATCCCATACCAGATAGACCATTTCCTTTTTAATGGACCTGACATTGAATCAGAAACAATATTTTCATTGGTTGATACCACCATTTCCGATGACCAAAGTCCCAAAGCCGAGCTTGCGTACGGTTTCCGATTTAATCGTTTGGCCAAAAAAATTGGTTTCAAAAAAGATTTGCCTTGCAGTATTTTAAACATTAGCGCCAAACTCAAAAAAAGTTTGCCCAAAGTCAAAGCGAAAAATATCAAACCTCAATTTTATCTGATTCAATTTGGTCCAGAAGCCAAACTTAAAAGTTTTTTGGTTCTTGAAGAACTTCACAAAGCCGGAGCCGGAGTAACGCACTCAATTGCCAAAGACAAACTAGGAAGTCAGATAGGCGTAGCCGAAACCTCTGGAGTCCAATATATTATTTTGATAGGTCAAAAAGAGGCGTTGGATAATTCGGTAGTTATAAGGAACGCCTCCAACCGCGCCCAAGAAATCGTCCTAATCTCAAACCTCGCCTCCAAAATCAAGGAGCTAATTTAACCCTTGACAGAATATCCCGACTATGCTATACTTAAGGTGGAGTTAATCATGCCAAAAGCACCAAAAAAATTTGAAAAGCTGACAAAAGAAGAAGCGACTCTTCTTCTGAGGAGTTGCAAACAAGGCGCCAGATCGGAGAAGGAAATACGAAATCGTGTCGCTGAAGCTGGGTTCAAAGGAACAGTGGCCACGACATCGATGCAATCGGGTTCAAGGTTCATGGCGATGATAATGGTGTGGGGCCCAAACGGAGAATTCATTCAGGTGTGATTTCGTTGTTTCGGCTTCACAGCCCCGTCCAGACAAGGCCCCGTGCTTCTGTCTGAGACGGGGCTTTGTTTTTTTAAAATTTCTCAATACTCAGACCATCCCCTAATTGGCCTATCGGTCAACTAGGGGATAGTTGGAATATTCAATTCATATCATCATTTTTCTAACCTTCCCCCTTCCCCCCCCTTACCCTAAGGGAGGGGTGACTATTATTTATTATTCTCTTTTGATTCTAGAGCTGGTTGCCTTATTCCCTCCTTAAGGTAAGGAGGGTCGACACGAAGTGCGAGGAGGTTAGGTTTGAGATTTAAAGCTTCTTTTGCACAAAAAAGGAAGGTATGTTAGGATACTCACCATGGCAGTAAATGTAGAAGTCACCAAAAGTGGCAATGATAACAATTTAGGAATAATCAGGAAATTTACCAAAAGGGTTCAAGGCTCTGGTATTTTGTCACGCCTACGAGGCCGAAGATACAGTAGTCGCAAGCTCTCTGAATATGTTAAAAAGAAAAAAACTTTAAAGAGAATTGAAAAAAAGGCTAACATAAGAGAGCTTATCAAAATGGGTAAAATGCCCGGTACTTTGGAAAATTAAAAGATTGAATGATTGAAGTATTAAAAGATCTAGAAATAAAGGAAATTAAAAACGATATTTTAGGAAAGGATTACGACCTTTCTGTTCGTTTTGTAAGTGAAAATAAAATAAAAGAATTAAATAAAAAGTATCGCAAAATAAATAAACCAACTGATATACTCTCTTTTGAAATTTCAGATAAGATGGGTGAGATTTTTATTTGTAAGAGTGTCGCAAATAAAAAAGCAAAAGATTTTGCTGACCAATATCCCGATTATATTTTATTTTTAGTTATCCACGGTTGTTTTCATTTGAAAGGCATGGAACATGGTGTTAAAATGGAAAGATATGAGTTCACACATTACAGCCGGTATAGACATAGGGACATATGAAGTCCGAGTTGTTGTCGCCGAACAAAATGATGAAAATTCATTACCTACAATTTTAGGAACCGGCAGAGCCGAATCAAAAGGCTTGCGTCATGGTTATATTATCAACACTGCTGATATCACCAAAAGTGTAAGTCTCGCTATTGCTCAAGCCCAAAAATCCTCAGGCATAAAAATCAAAAAAGCCTTTATTTCTATTGGCGGAGTCGGCTTGTCCGGCATCACTTCTCAGGGTTCAACTATTGTAAGTCGTGCCGATCAAGAGGTCACTGAAGCCGATACCGAGCTCGCTATTTTGGCTGCCGAAGAATCAATTCCTGCCGCTCTCATTCAAAATCGAAAAATTATTTACTCAATCCCAACTTCCTGGAAAGTAGATGGCAAAGGGGTTTTGGGTAGAGTAATGGGAATGAAAGGAGTAAAGCTTGAGACCAAAACTTTATTTATAAGTTGTATTGAGTCGCACCTTGATGACTTAATCGAAGCGGTTGAGGAGGCTGATATTGAAGTGATTGATGTTGTAGCCTCCCCCATTGCCGCTAGTTTCGTCACTCTTTCAAAAAGTCAAAAGATTGCTGGCTGCGTCCTTGCTAACATTGGCGCCGAGACAGTTTCGATAGTTGTGTTTGAAAATAATATACCGATTTCGTTAGAAATATTTCCTCTTGGTGGTTCTGATATTACCAACGATATAGCTTTGGGATTAAAAATTTCATTGGAGGAAGCTGAGGCAATCAAGCTCGGTGGTGTGACTGCTACAAGTTACTCACGAAAGAAACTTGAAGAAATAATTTCAGCTCGTCTTGGAGATATTTTTGAGTTGATTGAAGTTCATCTTAAAAAAATTGGTAAGTCCGGAGTTTTGCCCGCCGGCATTATCATAACCGGTGGCACATCGTCCATTGGCCAGATTGAAGATTTGGCTCGAAGTTACCTCCGCCTACCATCTCGGATCGCCTCGTTAAATATTGGCAATGGTAAATTCCAGATCAAAGACTCTTCTTGGTCAGTAGCATACGGTCTTTGCATCATCAGCAACCTGTCAGACGAGAAGGAAAGATTAGGCCTAAGGAAAAGTAGCAAAAACATATTTAACAGTATATTCAAGGCTTTAAAACAGTTTCTGCCTTAGTTTTTATAACACATTTTATTTGATATACAACCTTTGTATTTTGAAGGAAATTTTGATAGTATTGTGTTTCGTAATAGTATTCAAATTTAACTAAAAATATGCCACAAATAAAACCAGAAGTAGAAGTATTTGCTCGAATCAAGGTCATTGGAGTCGGTGGTTCCGGTAAAAATGCGGTAAACCATATGATTAATTCCAAAGTCAAAGGAGTGGAATTTATTGCCGTCAATACTGATGCCCAAGACTTACATCACTCCGAAGCAAAGAAAAAAATTCATATTGGTAAAAACCTTACTCGAGGTTTAGGCACTGGGATGAACCCTGAGCTTGGCAAAAGAGCGGTTGAGGAAACCAAAGAAGAAATTCAAGAAGCCATCAAAGGAGCTGATATGACATTCATTGCCTGCGGACTCGGTGGTGGTACTGGTACTGGTGCGGCGCCGGTTATCGCTCGCACATCAAAGGAACTTGGGGCTCTCACTGTCGGCGTGGTCACCAAACCATTTTCATTTGAAGGTCAGCAAAAAATGCGATTAGCTGAAGGGGGTTTGGAAGAGCTTCGTCAATCAGTCGACGCCTTGATAGTTATTCCCAACGATAGACTCCTGGCAACGATAGACAAAGACACTTCCGCCAAAAACGCTTTCGCAATGTGTGATGATATTTTGAAACAAGCAGTTGAAGGTATTTCAGACCTTATCACTATGCCCGGCATTATAAATATTGACTTCGCAGATGTCAGAGCGATTATGGAGGGTGCTGGAGGTGCACTTATGGGTATCGGTAGAGCTAGTGGTGAAAAGAGAGCTGAAGAAGCCGCCAAATTGGCCATCAATTCTCCCCTTCTTGAAGTAAGCATCAACGGTGCCAAAGGAGTACTATTTTCAATTGCTGGTGGTGATGACCTCACAATGTTTGAAATTCATGATGCTGCTAAATTTATTACTGAATCTGTTGATCCAAATGCCAAAATTATTTTTGGAACCGTCCGTGATGAAAAACTTAAGAAGGGTGAAATCAAAATTACTGTTATCGCTTCCGGTTTCCCAGAATCTTATATGAAGAAAAACCTGTTTGGAGATAAGGCTATGAGTGATGACGGCGAAGGTAAGGGTAAAATATTTAACTCTGTATTTAATAAAGATGATAAGAAAGAAAATAAGAGAGAAGAAGAACCAGAAGAAAAGAAACAAAATATAATTGATGATGAAGACGAATGGGGCGCTGTCCCAGCATTTCTCCGCCGTTCAAAGTTGAAATAAACTACCTCACCCCGTTCCGCTAAAGCGGAACCGCCCCTCCCCTTGCAAAGTGGAGGGGAAAAATTCGAACGCCAAAAAACTTGCAATTTTTATTAATATATACTTAAATACACGAGGAAGGAAAAATTCAATGGCAACAGGAATGCAAGTGGCAGAGGTGTTAATTGAATACGCCAAAATGACCACAGGAACTGGGTTCACGGCCCATCTGGACTTGGATCACAGCCCACACATCGTAAATACGGCTGAACCAGATGTACTGGTCAAGCAATTGGCGGGCGAAGTTATCCAGCAGCGAATGCTTGCCGCCAAAACGCTAACAGAGAAACTCGTTTCGCTCTGCTACGAAAGCGGTGTGATCTGGATTCATCCCGAACGGGGCAAAGCGATTCAAACGAATCAGGAGCTGACCCTAGACGAAGAAAAAATCCTGCAGGACTTGCAGAGTGAATTGGCAAGAATCGACACGTTCATTCACCTGTAAACCGAAGGCAACTTTGTCTTCACAGAGCACGACCGCAAGGTACGGCTCTTTTTGTTTAAATTTTAATCAAAAAACTCCTTATTTTTTCCAAAACTTTATTAATATTATTTTCAACTTCCCTATTCAAAAATCTTAAGGTTTTGTAACCGAGTTCTTTAAAAAATTTATCTCTTACCTCGTCATATTCTTTTGCATCTTTAGTATTATGAATTTCTCCATCAAGTTCAATAATTAATTTCTTTTTAGCGCAATAAAAATCAAGAATATAACCACCAACGCTATGCTGTCTTTTGAATTTCACTCCAAGCTTATCACTTCTTAAATAAAACCAAAGAATTTTTTCTGTAGGAGTTTCTTTTCTTCGTAATTCTATTCTCCTATCTTTTAATATTCTATTGTTGTGGATTCTTGACATTATTATAAATTTTCTCATTTCTCCCCTCCCCTTTGCAAGGGGAGGGGCAACCCAGCTAAGCTGGGTGGGGTGAGGTAGTAATTTTGGAATGAAATATCTATATGATACAATAAAATTATGTACGATTTAATTATTATTGGCGGTGGACCAGCGGGAGCCGCGGCTGGAGTTTATGCCGCCAGAAAACAAATAAAAACCGCGATTATCGCGCAAACATTTGGTGGCCAAAGCATGGAATCAGATGAGATTCAAAACTGGATAGGCACTCCAGCTATTTCAGGTATGAAATTAGCCAAAAGCCTAAAAGAACATGTCAAATTTTATGCAGGTGATTTTGTAGAAATTAAAGAGGGAGAAGTTGTAAGCAAAGTTGAGCATATAGAAAATGATGGTTTTTTGGTTACTACCAATAAAGATATTTATAAAACTAAAACTGTTTTAGTCACTACCGGTAGTTCCCGCAAAAAATTGGATATTGAGGGGGCGAAAGAATTTGAGGGTAAAGGCATCACCTATTGCGCTTCTTGTGATGGGCCATTTTTTACTGATAAGGACGTAGTGGTGATTGGTGGCGGAAATGCCGGTTTCGAAACCGCTGCCCAGCTTCTTGCGTATTGCAAAAGTGTCACTTTGATAAGTCGGGGTGAATTTAGGGCTGACCCAGTGACAGTTGAAAAGGTTTTGGCAAATCCTAAAATGAAATCACTCAGCAACGCTATTCCCGTTAAAGTTCTCGGCGACACTTTTGTAAAATCATTAATTTATAAGAGAGTGGCGCCTTTTGCCGAAGACAATCTTGAGATTAAGACTGACGCCATTTTTGTTGAAATCGGTCATTCCCCTGCCACCTATTTCGTCGATGGTTTGGTGGAACTTGATGAATTTAAACACATAAAAACTGACCCTACCACTCAAAGGACCAGTATGCCAGGTATTTGGGCCGCCGGTGACTGCACCGACGGTCTCTATCATCAAAACAACATCGCCGCCGGAGATGCCGTCAAGGCTTTAGAAGATATCTATTTGGAACTCCACCGAATGAGTTAGTTATCTCGGAGTGCCGAATAGTTGGACGACGAAAGTGGCAGTGCGGCCTTTGTAGACACCCGTAGAGGTGGCAATGCCTATCTCAGTATATTTTGGATTTACAATATTTAAAAAATGACCGCGCGAATTCATCCACGCAGTTTCTACATCGGCACTATTTTCAAAGTTGACGGCCAAGTTTTCACCAGCGTATTTATATTTATAACCAGCTTGTTCAAACCAATACCAAGGCGTGTTTCCTTCAGGTGTATTGTGAGCAAAATAACTCTTTGCAGCCATATCATCTGCCTTCATTTGAGCCGCCTTTTCCAAAACTGGGTTAATTATAAGTTCTGCCACATTAGCCGCTACCCTATCCTTGTTGGTCAAATTTACGAGCACAGAGGCATAAATAGCCGAAAGTGAGTCCATGACAGGCGCTCTAAAAGATGGCACCGTACCTACGAAAATCATCAAAACCAACAAAACCGCTATCAATATTTTTAGTCTCATAATTTCTTTATAATCTCTTCTCATTTTGGACAGTATAACACATTTTTATTTTAGAATATTGTAGATGTATAAACCAAGAGAAAGGAGCAGAATAATGATAAATATTGGTATGGGACAATATTGACTTAAAATAAAGGCGACAACGATAGCCAGAGCAGAAAATAATCCAAAGAAAGCATAAGACTTTCGTTTAACTACTTCTCGGGGTAAACCCCTCCTTTCATATCTTGGTCTTAATATTAATCTCCAAATCAAATACCCCACCAAAAGTATGAGCAGGGCTATAAGAGAACATAAAGAAATCAAATTACTCCAGCCAGATGTTATAGCAGCTGCTAAATTTTCTTTATTTAATATTCCAACTGTTTCCCCATCGGTTGAAGTCCCATTATTTTCAGTAAGAGCTCCCAGTATTTCCCCTTCTCCTCCGGAGATACCAAAACCTGAAGCTATAGTATTTCCGACTCCGGATGGAATAGGCACAGTAAACTCGTGTTCATAACTTATAGTTGCCGGTGAGGCGCGGGAAACTACCCGATATTTATAAACCCCTCCAGGATTAAGACCGGTTAAAAACATTGAATGATTTATAACCTTGGTTAAATCTTCGTTGGTGCCCGATGGATATCCGAAGTATGGTGGATTATTTATATCAAAAGGATATGGCGCGCCAGAAATTGGCCCATAGACCACTTGACTGGTAGCTGGAATGTTAGTGTCCCAAGTGATAGTAGCATGACCAGAACCGAGGATAACACCACTGGCTAAAATATTTGAAGCTTGTTCATTGAAAATAATCAGGTGTCGCGAACCACCCCCAGATGAACCTCCACCTCCTCCACTAGTTCCATCATCACTGATTATTCCTTCTTCCGAGCTTGTTGCTACCTCATTAGTGCAATAAAAATTACCACCAGAAAATCCGACACAAATATCAAAACCCAACGATTTGCCTTGATAGTTATTGTTAGCGCCTTCAAGGAAAGTAATTTTTAGATTAAATGTTTTGGAACCACCATTTGCTCCAATTTGGGAAAGTGGCACCGGTCCAGCGTTTAGGAAAGTCTCAAAATTATTATCGTAAATTGAAATCGGACCATCAAACATTTCCAATTTCATCTGGCTTGCTAAATTATCGTCATTTAAAACATTAACCGCTTCTATATAAGCACTATGTAGAACTGTGTCATTATTGCCAACGGTAATATCTGCATCTCTACTGTCGCCCGGCATAAAATTGGAGACATTGAAAAGAGGGCTCGAGCTAAAGGTGGCAGACAGGGGTGAAACTGGTTGGGCGAAAGCAACACTGGCAAAACCACCCAATGCTATTATTGCGGTAGTGGCGGATATTAATATTTTAGTAATTTTGTTTTTCATATATTTATTCTGTTGATGGTGGTTCAACTGGAGCAGGAGTTTCTATTACAGGTACTGATTCTATTATTGGTTCCAAAACCCCACCCTGACCCTCCCCTTGATCAGGGGAGGGAATTTCGGATTCCCCCTCTTGCTTGTCCGGCGTAGCTGGAGCAGAGTCAGATTGTAAGAGAGGATCAGGGGGCGTTATTTCTAGATCAGGTGGTATCACTACAGCCGGCTCCTCCACAATCACATCTAGCACGACTTCAGAGGTAGTAGTCGCCACTATTTCCTCTTCTTTAAATGGAGGAAGTGCCACTATCTCTGTCGTGCTGGTTGAAGTTTCAATAATTTCAGGAGTGGTAGTGGCGATATCTGGAGAAATACTGAATGCGTCACTTTCCAAAATACTATTCAAAATTGATATCAGAGCTGAATCAGCCTCAAGAATATTAGTCATATTTGGCGTAGGATATGGGTCCACCCAATCACCAACTCCATCTAGATATCTCGCATCGGTAAAGCCATATTTAGTGGTCAGATAGGAATACTCGTCCAGCTTATTATCATCGCCATTATATAATCTAACTGTATCACCATCATTATTGAGAGCTGTAGTGCCACTCAAAAGCAAAACTAACCACCCACCAGCCGGAATTATGGTGGAGCCTCCATATGGAATTGCTCTGTATGAACCAGTGGTTGCTGTTGTAATTGTGTATTTATTTTCAACTCCTCCTGCTGTCATCTCGGAAACTTTCCAGCCCGCTACATCTACCGGTAAATTGCCGTTATTTTTAAGTTCAATAAATTCTCTGTTTGCTGGATATGGATAGGTAGGATTTGGATTAGCAAGTATTTCATTTAAAACAATTGTTTTTGCTTTCAAATTAAGAGAAAGGATTTCAATATCAAAATATCCACTTTGCTCAGGAGTATCTATATTTTCTCGCCAGGCCTGAAATATTAAATCAGCTTGGCACAAGTCTTCTTGAGTAACCGGCGCATCAACAGGCAAATCAAATTCAAGATCAAAAGTGCCGAATTCTGTGGAGGTAGAAAGATTGAAACCTGAAATCGGTCCGGAATATACCAAAACCTCATTTCGTTCTGCGTTTAATGTAAATTGATCGCATATCGGAGAAGTGGAAGAAGCAAAAACATTGTATTGCATTCCCAAACTGCCAGTTATGGGCACTGCGATAGTAGCTACATCTTTTTCTCCTTTATATTCCTTGCCAACAAATCCGGAAAACGAACTTTTTGTTAATCTAAAATCAAGCATGGCTGCTTGGAAAGTGTTGCCTGTGGCACTTTCAGTATCATTATAAAAAGCGTTGGTAATAGGAATATTAAACATGACCACATTCATTGTCAGCAAAAGCATAATAGTTGCAAACTTAATTGATACTTTTTCAATTTTTTTTGTTTGACGCGCAAATTTACTAAAACTCATTACAAATTTTTTGTAAATTTTTTTATTTCTTTTTTGTCTTGCTAATGCTGTTTTATACATTTTCTTTTTTATATCTTATCTTCTTCACTTCCCTCACTATTTTTGCCACTTCATCATATACAATATACAACGCCGGCAAACCAATAAAAATAGCAAAACCGAGAGGCTGTTTGGCAAAATCTATGATGTAACCCACATAAGGAACTGAGAAAAGAGTCTTGCCTATTATCTCATCCTTTTTTATTTCTTTTGTGTCATTGTCTTCGTTGGCATCTCCTTTGGTTGTATAAAGCAAGACGCCATTTTCCACTCTGTCCGCCACAATCCGGTGCGTAGTCGGCACATCAGTTTTGGTATCTTTGCCAAAGGTAATGATATCTCCAACTTTATACAAACTTTCCGGCCTAATTATAGCAAGAGCTCCAACTTTTATAGTTGGTTCCATTGAACCAGATTGAACAATTTTTATTTCAAGTTTGCCTGGGATAGGTAAAATACTAGCGAGCACAACAACGACAACACATACAACTATTGCCCAAAATATAAAGTATCCGATTTTGTAAAGTTTTGACATTATATTACTATTTCTAACCTTCCCCTTTCCCCTTCCTTACCTTAAGGAAGGGGTAACTCACATTTATTATTCGGATTAGTACAGAGCTTGTTGCGCGGTTCCCTCCTTAAAGTAAGGAGGGTTAGGGAGGTTAGGTAAGAAGTGTTGGGGAGGAAATTAACTAAGGAAGAGTGACGGTATTAGCATCAAGCGTCACTTGTGTTTGAGCCATAGCTCTACCATAAAGCACTGCACCACTTTGCAAGATAACTTGTTTGGAACTTAAGATAGTTCCTCTGAAAGTAGAATAAGTTCCAAGAGTGGCACCAGTAGGGCCACCAACTTGCCAAAAGACATTCTTAGCCAAAGCTCCGCCAATAAGCTTTACTTCCTTAGCAGAAGCAATGCTCAAATCTCCCGATATTTGGAATATCCAAACATCATTGGCGTCACCCGAGAGAATGACATCAGTTGGTATAGTCACACCAGTGCTCCATTTATAAAGTCCTGGGGCAAGTGTCATTCCACCAATATCTCCAGCACCTAATTCAGTTGCAGTTGGCAGTGTTCGCCCAGCAGCGTCACCATAGGCTGTTGTCACATCATTTACAGCCGTGTTTAATAATGGCCCATTTGTCACTCTACATGGAAGAGGGCCAGCGGCATCAGTTGAGTATATTATTCCTGTCACTTCTGAACAAGTTACAAGAGTAGCCGTCCCACTGATTGGGTAAGACCCAACATTTCCAGTGATGACAGACGGATTAGCGTCTGTAATTCCTGTTTGTGACAAAAGCACAAAATTATCTGCCGACAAAAGATTGACGGACATTGGACCGAGGGCTGGACCGAGAGCTGAACCATTATCTTCACTCCCTTCTCCGTCCTCTGAAGGTGCTACGCTTGCGCAAGTGAAATTAGTATTATTCCTTGCCTGTTCAACATGGAAAGAAATATTACCAATCATGCTATCTGTTTGTGTTTCATTTCCTGATGCTGAAGGAAGACTCCAAGCTACACCAAGGTAGCCAGTAGTACCAGCTAACAATGGTCCCGTTGCTGTCGTTGAATCATATAATGGCAATACGCCATTTGTAGGATTTCCAGACGCAAGTGTTTGCTCGGTTCCATTTTGAACATTGTCACCAACAACTCCACCTCCTGCACCATCATCACGCCATACAATCCATTCCATAGTTTGTGAGAGCTCACCTTGATTTGAGCCAACCGTAAAATCAACTGAAGCTTCAGGCTCTGTTTGGCTATTTTCATAATCAGTCAAATTAGAAACTTCAGCACAAAGCCATGCATCGTTATTGAAAACATGAAGACTGATCGTATTTTCACCTTCATCTCCTGGCTTTATGTCATTGAAATTAAAAAATTTATCAGAAGTAGGTTCCAAATCTTTTAGAGTCCAATTCCCGCATTGACCTGATTGTGTTTCGCCATTGTATGAGCAATCACTATCTACCTTCAAATCAATCGCGCCGGTAGTAAATGTATTCCCGACGCTAGTCTCATTATCAGAGAAAAATGCGCCAGTAGCACCCAGGACCAGAGCGCCGACCACCACGACTGTTCCAAGGCTTAATAATATTTTTTTCATAATTTTATTTTTTTAGCTTATTGAATCCCGGTTTCGCCCCCACACTTATAATTTAAGTGTGGGGGTTAACCGAAACTCAATTAAAGAACTAGTTGGAGATTAGTCTTATAGTGGTTCAGATGGAAACAACTCATCATACGCTTGAGCACAAGTGAAATTATCATTGTTTCGTTGTTGAACTGCATATGCAGTTAAGGCCGCAGAAACACTGTCGGTTTGTGCTTGGTCAATACCAACAGCACTACCAGAACAGCCAATAACATCACCAACTAATGTTTGTGTACCAACGCACCATGAAAGACCAATGTAGTCAGTATCATTTGCCGAAAGATCCATGGCTGCAATAACAGAAGGCACTAGATTGAACGGTGTGTTTTCTGTGACAAGAACTTGCTCTCCTTCGTATACACCATCTCCATCGTCAGCCCAAGCAAATACTTTAACAAATTGTGAAAGTTCACCGTCTGCAACTGTTCCGTCTGTCGGATCACCTGCAGTAGCCTCTGGTTCTATGCGCACATTCTCTGCATCAACGATATTGTTTGGGAAAAGACACGCATAAGCATCGTTTGATGATACATGGAGGGAAATCA
This sequence comes from Candidatus Zambryskibacteria bacterium RIFOXYC1_FULL_39_10, assembly GCA_001824275.1. Lineage (GTDB taxonomy): Bacteria > Patescibacteriota > Minisyncoccia > Phycocordibacterales > WO2-35-19 > WO2-35-19. Next base: position 92,456 of record MHWW01000005.1, read on the forward strand.
AGTTTGTACCCCAGTCAGAAGGTTTGATGTCTCCAAAGTTGAAGAATGTTTGTGATCCGTCAAGATCAGTTTCCGTCCAAAGTTGGCATGCAAGTTGAAATTCTGAATTCGCATCACAGTCTTCTGGGTCACGAGTAACAGTGAGGTAGTAAAGCAAACCACCTGGGTTATTGAGAGGAGTATTATTTTGTGCTGGAGTGTTTACTAGGTTAGTCACAACAAATGTAAGAGTGTTTGGGCCTGGCTGAACCTGCGCCAAGAATAATGCTTCTGATACAGGATCAAGTGTTGTGTATTGAGCACCTCCCACTCCAGTCGCAATAGGGGTTCCGTTAAGAAGTACTTGATATTGATTGTCACCAGCAACATCCATCAACAGATTAACATCAACGGCAGCTCCCCACCATGTGAACTCATGTTCAAAAGTGTATGTGACATCGCCAAGTGTACCATCATCACCAACTAAAGTAGCTGGAGAAGCCCAAATCCAGTCTGCTGTTCCATGGGTTGTCCAGTATTGTGTAGTGATAGAAGTGGGAGTTACTAAAACTGCCGGAAAAGGAAATGTTGTAAGTACTGTATTGGTGCCACCTACAACTTGTGCACCTCCGTCACCACTATAAAGAGTGAGAGAGCATGTTTCGCAATCATCTCCATTATATGTTTGTGCCAAGTGATCCACTTTTAGATCAATTGAACCAGCAACGAAGATGTTGCCGCTTGATGTTTCAGTGTCATTGTAGAAAGCGGCTGTGGCTCCCCACACTACTGCCCCAACTACAACAAGTGTCCCAAGACTTAATAATATTTTTTTCATAATTTTTTATTTATCTAATCTATTAGATTTATTACTGCACTAAGAGTTGACCATAGGTTGAATTGTTTCCCCAAAGCAAACCAATAGGATATACCGCAGAGTTGCCATCGGTTGATTCGGTCGCACCCCCAACTGATAATGTGTCACCGTTTACTATAGAAGGGAGGACACTTAAAGGCATTTTCCATTCAATCACCCTATGACCAGTAACAAATGAAGCTACGAGAGAATGTCCAGCAGTAGGAAAGTTGGTATAGTAACCATCAATAGTTCCGACTGTTCTTCCATTAGCATTAGTTGAACCTAGACCAAGAAAAGCTGTATCGGTCGTTGGTGATTCTCCCAAATTTACACCAAATTCATCATTAAATCCTGTAAAAGTTCTGTTGTCTGTTGTGTCAGTAATGATATCAGCAGCCAAATACAAATATCCGTCTTGAGTTTTAGCTTTGACTGTACCCCCCCCCAGCATTTGTAATTTCCATTGATAGAGCGTTGTCATATTCGCCGGCTGAAATTACTCCATCGATAACTGGCACAACTGGTTCTTCTTCTTGAGATTGTCCACAAACAAAGTTCTCATTATTTCTTGATTGAACGACAGTAAAACTAATATCCCCAGTCAAACTATCTGTTTGTGTTTCGTTGCCTGATGTTGATGGAAGTTCCCATTTAACACCAAGATAAGCTGTTGTGGCACCAGTTAGAGGACCACCTACTGTGCTTGAATCATAAACTGCCAATGTACCATTCACCGGATTACCAGAAGCTAATACTGTTTCTCCACTGTCTTGGACACCGTCATTATTTGTATCTTTCCAAATAGTCCAAAGCATTTGGTCATCAAGCTCCCCACTAGTTAAGTCGTCTGTATCGAGCACTGCTGTTGACTCAGGCTCAGTTTGAGTATTATCATCACTTGTCAAATTTAAAACCTCTGCACAAACATATGCG
>MHWW01000006.1 GCA_001824275.1 Candidatus Zambryskibacteria bacterium RIFOXYC1_FULL_39_10
CTTAGGAGTGTCTTCTAACCCCCGCCCTCCAGTGTTCGGAGGGGCACGAGCGTTCGGGAAAGCTCCGGGCGGGGTTCAGGTATATGAAAAGCGCGGGATCCGAAGATCACCGCGCTCATCAACTTCTTACCAAAGATGTTTTTTGTCCATAAAATCAAGATCCGGCTTCTTGCGAGTCATCCTGGCTTTGCCCTGACGAACAAGGGCCACTTGATCAGGAGATAGGCTTGAAGTTGGTACGGTGCCAGACTCCGAGCATTCTCGTGAGTAGACTTCTCCTGGTTTATCCCCCATTGATTCATGGACGAGATCGTCGGTAGTCAGCAAGGGAACAATGACAAAATTACTCTTATTGGGCATGTTTGTCCTCTTTTTTAATTATGCGCTCATTTTATTAATTAAGCAAGGAGTTCCCAGGGGCTTTTGGGATTTTTATGTTTTGCAACTTTGGGAATAATAGTTAGTTTTGTAAGCTCAACAATCTCATCACGAAGAAGAGCGGCGGTTTCGAAGTCGAGGATTTTGACAGCGGCATTCATTTGTATTTCTTTGGAACGGATAAGTTTAGCCAGACGTTTCGGATCTTTTTGCAAGACTGCCTTATCAATCCTCACCAATTCCCCCACTGCTTTATCATGATCTGAACGCAATTGATCAGTGATGTCTTGAATTTTTTTGATAATAGTTTTTGGAGTAATATTGTGTTTTTTGTTGTAAGCAATTTGAATATCACGACGGCGACTGGTTTCGCTTATCGCCCGCTCCATTGAGCCAGTCATATTGTCAGCATACAAAATAACTTTACCCAAAACATTTCTCGCAGCGCGACCGATGATTTGAATGAGTGAGGTGTCGGAGCGCAAAAACCCTTCCTTGTCAGCGTCCAAAATACCAATTAGAGTCACCTCTGGTAAATCCAAACCTTCTCGAAGCAAGTTCACCCCAACAAGCACATCAAAGTCCCCTTTTCTCAGATTGGTCAGAATTTCAATTCTCTCAATTGTTTTGATGTCACTATGTAAATATTCGGCCTTTATACCTTTTTCTTTCAAATATTCTGACAAATCCTCTGCCATCTTTTTTGTAAGAGTTGTAGCAATCACCCTCCCACCAGTTTTTATATTTTTCTCAGCTTCTGCAATAAAGTCAGCGATTTGGCCGGGATATCCGACCCCACCCCCTAACCCCCTCACCTTGCGAAGGTGAGGGGGGACAGCTACTTCGAGTTTATCTAAATTAGAGATTTCATATTTTTCTCCCTTCCCCTTCGCAAGGGGAAGGGCTGGGGATGAGGTCGTTCCTGTTATCGGTCTGACTTCAATCACTGGATCAATTAGTCCGGTTGGGCGAATTACTTGTTCCACAATTTGTTCGCTATGCTCGGCTTCATAATGACTAGGGGTCGCACTAGTATAAATAACTTGTCCCACTCGCTCTTCAAATTCATCAAATTTTAGAGGCCTATTATCTTTGGCACTTGGCAGTCTAAAACCATAATCAACGAGCGACTGCTTGCGCGAAGCGTCCCCCGCATACATCGCACCGATTTGTGGCACTGTCACATGCGACTCGTCTATAATAGTCAAAAAGTCATCTCCAAACCCTCCTCCTCGGCGGGTAAAGTATGAAAGCAAAGTATCCGGTGCCTCGCCCGCCTCTTTACCAGAAAAGTGTCTGGAATAATTTTCTATGCCATTGCAATAACCCATCTCACGAATCAAAGCCAAATCGTAACTAGTCCGCCTTTTGAGTCTTTCCGCTTCCAAAAGTTTGCCCTCCTTTTCAAATTTTTTTAACTGCACCGCAAGCTCGGCTTTGATGGTTTTGAAAGCTCGGGCACTCTGTTCTTTGTTTGATATGAAATGTTTTGCTGGGAAAAGGAAAAATACTTCCACCTCTTCAATTATTGAACGAGTGATAGCGTCAATCTTAAGTATATTTTCAATTTTTCCATCAGCAATTTCCAAACGGTAAATAAATTTTTCAGAAACAGGCATTATTTCCACAGTATTGCCAACTGCTCTGAATTGTCCTGGTGACAAATCTGCAGTTGTCCTCTCAAAATGAATATCTATTAGTTTCCTTATGAAATCCGCTCGTGAAATTTTGCCACCAATCTCCACTTTTAAATTTACTTTTTCATATTCTACTGGAGAGCCCAAACCATAAATACAAGAAACCGAGGCGACAATAATCACATCCTTGCGAGTGAGGAGTGCCTGAGTAGAAGCGTGGCGAAGTCTCTCTATCTCTTCATTTATCATCGCCTCCTTTTCAATATAAGTATCTGAAACCGGCATGTAGGCCTCTGGCTGGTAGTAATCATAGTAAGAAACGAAATAATGCACCGCATTCTCGGGGAAAAATTCACGATACTCTTGAGCGAGTTGGGCGGCGAGGGTTTTGTTGTGAGCAATGACTAGTGTTGGCTTACCGATTTTTTCTATCACATTGGCTACAGTGAAAGTCTTGCCCGAGCCGGTCACGCCTAAAAGGGTCTGATGTTTCAGACCATTTTTTATTCCATCTACCAGCTTTTCAATTGCTTGTGGTTGGTCCCCGGCTGGCTCAAAATCTTTTTTAAGCTTAAATTTCATGAGACCAAATTATACATTAAAAATATGCAATAAGAAAGGGCACCCGCGTGGAGAGGATGCCCTGTTGCCTTTATGGTACCTTTTAGGGTTCCATGTTTGTTTGTGTAGTTTATTATCTCCCCATTGAGAGGAACTCCCTACACTGATATGAGGACGCGTCCGGCTAGTCGAACAGGCCGAGAAGCCAGTCAAACATTCTTGACGGCGGCATGATGACGATGATTGGTTCTTCCATTGCTTCTCCTTTCTATTAGTCTTCAACAAGAATATATTTTATATTAAACTTTGTCAAATAATTATTTGATAACCAATTCTAATTTTTTAGATATGCCAAAGCGCCGTAAAGCCCGCCGAAGTCGCCTAACTCACCCATTTTAATAACTGGCAGTTCTGGATATATTTTCAAAATCTCCTTCAGGTGTTCTTCTACTTTATAAATTGGAATCGCTGGTTCGCCAGTAATCATAGAACCACCTAAGACCACCACATTTGGCGACCACTCAACGATGATATTGTTTAAACCATAGGCCAATATTCTGGCAAATTCATCCCAAACTTTTTGGTCAGTAATTTCTCTAGGATGCTTGCCTGTTTCTTCCTCCAGTGCTTTGCCGGAAATCATATTTTCCAAAGTTTTCCCAGTGTTAATATCCATCACCAAATTACCCGGTTCAAAACCAATCGCTCGTTCATCAATTTTCCCATCTACAATTCTGGCGCCACCAACTCCGGTTGAAACTGTAATATACGACACTATGTCAAAACCTTTACCTGCTCCCCAATTTGCCTCGCCGAGGCCCACCATTGCGGCATCATTTTCAATATAAATTTGAGCTTGAAATACCTTTCCTAAATCAGTTTTGAAATCGTTGTCCGGCCAAATACTTCTGCTTATACCACCAACAATTTTTTTTATTTCTCTCCCCTTCACTACCGCTTTCGCTTTTTCAATAAAAAATTTTAAACCATGCTCGTAGTCTTTTGGAGTTTCAAAAACGAGTGGCTCCTCAAATATTTCACCATCTACCGAATAAGCTACTCTGGTTTTCGTCGCCCCTATATCAAAAATAATTGAATTCATGTATTCATTATAACGCCCCCTGCCCCCTCTTACAACAAGAGGGGGTTTCAGATTCCCCTCTCTTGACTATAAGAGAGGGGTTAGGGGTGAGTTATTTCTTCTTTGTATTTTTCTACTGCTGGTTGATCATACGGGTCTACTTCAAGTAATTTTGCTAGTTCGATGGTAGTCTCCATCATGAAGGCCATAAATCTACCAATTTCCCTCTCACTGATTTCTGACATTTCGTATTTTTCAAAAGGTAAATCTGCTTGTTCGTAAGCTCTTGTCACATTTTCATAAGCTGATTCGTTTACACTACTTTCAATTTCTTCTTGTGATTTTATAAATATAGTAAATCTATTTTTTGGCCCACTCAAATAAAGCTCAAGCATTGAATGCAAATCAGTTGGACCGATAGACACTGTTGGAGTAAAAATAGCCAAACTCTCAGCAATGAGCTGGCGGGCCCATTTGCCCAAATCTTCAAGTTCAGAATTAAAAATGAAAAAATCTAATATATTTACTTCCCTTTTATAATTTTCAAAAATACTTTGAGCTAGTTTTTTTGATTTACTATCATCCAATTCAGATTCTTTTGCCATTTCTTTACCACCTTCAATAAATGTTTCGTCGTGAAGCCCAGCAATTGAAAGCACAGTAAGGTGCGGAGTGGTGAAGGCACTAAAACGGCCACCTACCTCACCATCCCAAGCGATTTTTTCAATATTTTTTTCTTCAGCCAATTTCCAGAGTGGACTATTTTTTGTCGAAATAACAATTGAACGCTCATTTATAGGCTGACCAAATTTTTCGGATAAAATATCAAAGGTCTTATGGAATGTCTCTAGGGTTTCAACAGTTCCGCCGGACTTACTTATCGTAATGAAAACAATTTCATCCAAATTTAAAATTTCATTATTTACAATATTTGCGATTTCTTCGTATTCGCGAGCATCGGGTGATTCAAGGAAAAATAATTTTTTTTCTAAATCCGTTTTGTGCAAAGTCATAGCATTCCACACCGCTTTTGACGCCAAATCAGAACCACCTATACCTACTACGAAAACATATTTAGAATTTTGATACTTTTCCATAACAATATTATAACAAAAACACCCCGCTCTGTCGTGGTTGCGACTTATGCAGGATGCCTCTCCATTATGGAGATATGAAGTGATGATTCCTTCATTTTATAATAGCAATTCCCCGAATGATGTTTATTTTGCGAACAGAGCAGCAAATGCCGCTGTTCCTGGTTCATCGTGGCGGAATGTGTTTACACACAAATTACGACCATCGTGGCCGTGTCCGCGCTTTTCTAACCCTCTCTCCTGTTTCTTCTTGAGAGGTGGAGTTGGCGACTCCTCTCGAGCTTTGGCCCCAAATGGGTCAATCGGCCTCCTGAATGGAAGCCACCAGGGGTTCTGAATTGTCTGTGTTGCCACGAAATACTCCTAGTTTCAAATACCTCGGGGGAGGTGTACTACTAATTTTAGTGTAACATTTTATAGCAAAAAAATGCAAGAGAAAGGGCCGCCGGTATGCTCCGGCGGCCCAGGAATTATTGTCGGGAAGGTGTGGTTAAGCTAACACCTCCCCTCGCTTGCCGTGTGCAGGGCCGAATAGTGCTTTTTTAATACGAGCGCCAATGCTTGGCGCTTCTTGGACTTTCTTCCTCGCTTTACGAGGTTTTGGAGTCCTGTGGCCGAGTCTCGGACAGTCCCTATTCGATCTTGTTGTCGAAGTTGAGAAATGGGTCACGCATTACTCCTAACATGGATTGCCGTCTGAAATGAAATTATAAACCTAAAACATTAAAAGTCAACAAGTCAACAGTTGGGGATAAGTTTTTTCATTTATGGTGAGCACGGCCCTACCATTCAGTGACCAACGCTCCCTTTATTTCAGTCTTGCCGACTTTTCTTATAAATTTCAAATTGTTTTTTGGTACAAAATCAAAGTGAGGTGATTTGTCGAGTGAGAGTGCAATATCATCAAGATTGTCTTCCCTATATACCCAATCAGTTTTAAATTTCTGCCAAATATCAAATGGTTTGGAAAATGATTTCAAAGTTTTTTCGCCATCATCTAAAAAATATTCATGGTAATAACTCATCGCCAATTCGCGTGGTGTTTTATATATTGGGTCGCGATACCGGAGGACTGAATGATTAGTTTTTGAAATCGCACCCCAAAATCCTTTCATTTTGAAAAGACAAATGGTGTGGTCGCTATCATCTTGGGCACTTTTTTTAACTTTAAAATCCAAAAGAAAATTTGGTATACCAAGTTGCTTCAGACAAAAGCAAGCAAAAACTGCGCCTTCAAAACAATGCGCCTTATTCTCGCGAAGCATTTTAATTGGCGCCATATATGTATCCCCTCTTTTCTCAAAGTTAAAAGGTATTTTGTCTAGGAAATCTTGCACTTTTTGCGGGGTATTGAGTTTTTTGATTATTGTCTTAATTTTGTTATTTTTCATTTTCTTATTATACCAAAAAACTACCTCACCCACTTTTCTCTACCTCACCCCGTTTGCCTTTGGCAAACTGCCCCTCCCCTTGCAAAGGGGAGGGCAAAAACAGAGAAACCCACCAAACAACTACCGGGTTTCCCGTTGTTGTGGTGGGTTGGTTTAGTCGTTTTCTCGTGCTTCACCCCATGGGTATACCCCAAAACCTTCATTGAGGTATCTGCGATAGTTTTCGGCTTTTGATTCACGAAAATTTCTGACACGTTGTCCATTTTCATCGTAGATGGATCGTTCGAAGTTAAGTCCCCGAGATCTCTTCATAATATCGACGGCTTCTTCCCTTGAATTGCAGTCCCTGATGATTGTCGGGGAGCGCCGTTCTCTCGGTTCTCCTTCGTTGATTTCAACTACACGAAACTTGCCCTTTGGAGCAACTAAAATGTTAGATTCCATAACAATTTCACCTCTATACGCAAAATAGCATAAATTATGCAATGCGTCAAATAATAAAATATTTTGCTTAATTTTAATCAAAATATTCTCAATATTATTCTCAACTTCCCTATTTAAAAACCTTACAGTTTTATATCCAAGTCCTTTAAAAAATTTATCTCTGACTTCGTCATCTTCGCGAGCTTCTTTTGTGTTATGTATTTCTCCATCGAGTTCAACAATCAATTTTTTCTCAGCGCAATAAAAATCTAAAATATATCCTCCTATACTATGCTGTCTTTTAAATTTTACTCCTAATTTATTGTCTCTTAAATAAAACCAAAGTTTTTCTTCTGAAGGAGTTTCTTTTCTTCTTAATTCCATTCTTCTTTCTTTTAATATTCTATTGTTATGAATTTTTGACATTGTTTTCGTTCCTTCTCCCTTCCCCTTTGCAAGGGGAAGGGTTGGGGATGAGGTAGTTTTCTGTTATATTATACCTTATGTTCTACCAAAAACTCCTAAAACCTATACTTTTCAAGTTTGATCCCGAAAATGTCCATGATTTTTTCGTCTGGGCAGGTGAAGTTTTGGGGAAATTTGGGCTATCTAGAAAATTGGTTGCCCTATTTTACAGGTATAAAGGCCCAGATATTTCTATAATAGTTGATGGCATATCATTTAAGACCCCATTTATTCTCTCTGCGGGCTTTGATTACAATGCTCGGCTCATTAATATTTTGCCAGAAATTTCATTTGGTAGTGTCGAGGTCGGCTCAGTCACTGCGAGACCTTGCTTGGGTAATGACAAACCGCGCCTGATTAGATTACCAAAATCAAAGAGTATTTTAGTCCGCAAGGGTTTAAGAAATGAAGGTGTTGATGCTGTTATTCATAGACTAAAAAAGTATTGTATCAAAAAAGATTTTGTGGTTGGTGTTTCGATCGCCCAAACAAATGATGAAAAAAATTGTTCCGCTGAAACGGGCCTTGAAGATTATTTATATAGTTTCAAAAGATTAAATGAAGAAAATGTGGGCGACTATTATACTGTAAACATCTCTTGCCCCAATGCATTTGGTGGTGAGGCTTTTGCCAAACCCGCATTGTTAGACCTTTTGGTTTCCAGGCTTTCTGCTATTCGTTGTGAAAAGCCAGTTTATGTAAAAATGCCCATCAATTTAGAATGGTCCGAGTTTGATAACCTCCTTAAAGTTCTCAATAAATTTGAAATTATAAAAGGCGTGATTATAGGTAATTTAAATAAGGAGTATAATTCTCTAGATTATAGAAATGAAGCGCCAGATGAGTATAGGGGTGGCTTAAGTGGCAAACCCTGCTTTGAACTCTCAAACGACTTAATAAGAAAAACCAGGAGTGCTTACGGCAAGAGATTTACAATAATTGGTTGTGGCGGAGTGCTCTCTCCCCTTGACATGGCTCAAAAATTTGCCGCAGGCTCTGACTTGGTGGCGCTCATAACGGGTATGATTTATAATGGACCTAGCTTAGTCAAATTACTCTCAAGTTATTATGCTAATCATTTGATAAAACAAAATGGAAAATAAAAATAATAAAAATATTTATTTGGCTACCGTGGGGCTCCTTGTAGTGATAGCATTTGTCTTGCTCTCTGGTGCTTTCAAATATGATTCCTCACCAATCGCGAGCTCAACTCCAATAGCTGAAAGTCCTACTAAACCAGATATAAATCAAGTGAAGCCAGAGTTCCCTGGTCAGACATTACCACTTTCCAATGCTCCCAAAGATTTGGCATGGGACTTTTTCCAAAAATATTTGGCGTATAACAAAAACCACAATCTCGAAGGAGTTAAAAGTGTAGTTTATAAAGTGGCTCCAGTTTGTGATGACCCAAAAACTTTGATTGATTGTGAAGCCCGGATGGGTTCGGCCTATTCATATGGTAGTGCGTTAATCAAAGAAGATTTTGTAAATGTCTGGGAGGATGGAAAGCAAATTATTTTAGCGACCGATTATAAAATTCAGCAAGACGAAACTGCAATTGGGCGCAACCGCGCCATCATTTATTTCATTAAAGATGAAGCGGGCAATTTAAAATTGCTAAGTTTCAGCCCGAGAAAAGGAGCTTTCACCTCGAAAGGCACTGCATCAGAAGAAGAATTAAATGCTCGAATTATTCTTTATACTGAAGATAAAGATGAAGATGGTTTGGAAGACTATATTGAAGAATGTATTCCCACTGAAATCAAAGATACTTGTGTCCCAACTGATCCCAAACTCCGCGACACCGACGGTGATGGTCTCTGGGACGGCATTGAGGCTTTGATGCAGTAATTTTATTTCTTCCTCACCCCCACCCCTCTCCCTACAAGGGAGAGGGGGGCCATCTGCCACATGTGATAAAATATGGTAATTATGTCGATAGTTCATGATAATAAAATTCTAAAAAATAGAAGGATAGAACTAAGGAAAAATCAAACTCCTGCCGAAGAAAAACCTTGGTCTTATTTGAGAAACAGTGGATTGAAAGTAAAATTTAAAAGACAACAGAAAACGATGAAGTAAGAGATGAATATTTTAAGGAGTTGGGCTTCACTACCTTAAGATTTTGGAATGAAGAAGTGAAAAATGATATTTTAAAAGTTTTGGAAAAAATAAAAAGTTATTTGAATTTTGAAAAATGAAAGCCGCCCGAAGAGTGAACGACTCCCTGAGCGGTTAGTTGAATATCGCGGGAAGGAGAACTCTAAACAGAGTGACACTTCCCATTATCACAGGTGTTACTACTCCCCAGAATGCGAAAAACTTTTTAAACCCGGAACTTAGGCGGAACCCTTTACTCCAAGTCACAAACACAAATACATTCACTGCAAGCTGCAGACAGCCTGCTAGCACGTCCGAGCCAGTGAAAAAATTTGTGAAATTCGCAATCAGGAAGAAGCTAAATCCCATGATGCCAGAAATGGTCATCAATATAGAGCTTCTCATTTTATCCTCTGTCTATATTATACACTCGAAATACCATTTTTGTCAAATGCTCGCAAAATGGCATATGATTCCCCTCTCTCTTGTAGGGAGAGGGGCAAAGGGGTGAGGAAGGAAATAAAAAAGTGATGAGGAAGTCCTTATTTCTTCCCTGCTTTGACGCGTTCTAGTTCGGTCAAATATTTCTTACGAATGCGAGCGGATTTTGGTGTAATTTCCAAATATTCGTCTTCGGCCATAATTTCAAGACCGCTTTCAATAGAGATGGGAGTTGGAGGTGCCAAATAAATTTTGTCGTCCGAACCTGATGCGCGCATGTTGGTAAGTTGCTTGCCTTTGGTTGGATTGACCGAAAGCTCGTCACCTTTTGATGTGTTGCCTATAACCATTCCTTCATATACTTCAGTAGTTGGTCCAATATAAAGTGTGCCTCGAGTTTGTAGGTTGTCCAGTGCAAAAGCCAAAGCCTTGCCGCTAGTCATTGAAACCATTGAGCCGGTTGGCTTCCTCTGTATTTCCCCCGCGTAAGGTTTGAAGCCGATTACTCGGCTAGCGAAGATTCCTTCACCTTTGGTATCAACGACGAACTGATTTCTATAACCCAAAAGCCCTCGAGTTGGTCCTTCAAAAATGAGACGCACATGATTATTGTGGTGCTTGGTATTGACCATGATGGCACCGCGTTTGCCAAGCTTCTCTATCACCACCCCCTGCATCTCTTCCGGTATATCGATAGTGATTTCTTCAAATGGCTCACATTTTACTCCGTCAATTTCTTTGATAATGACATGAGGTTGAGAAACCTGAAGTTCAAATCCTTCTCGGCGCATGTTTTCAAGTAAGATGGCGATATGAAGTTCGCCTCGTCCGTAAACTTTCATTTCATCATTTTCAAATTCTACTTTTAGTCCGACATTAATCTCCAATTCTTTTTCCAATCTTTCTCGTATCTGTCTTCCAGTCACAAACTTTCCCTCCTTACCGCCAAAAGGTGAATTATTAACCAAAAAATTTAAAGCAATGGTTGGCTCATCTACGCTGATTGCGGGCAAACTCAAGGTTTCAGGATTATCAGTGATGGTGTCGCCTATATAAATATTTGGTAGTCCCGCGATCATGACGATATCTCCAGCTCCGGCTTCGGGAGTATCTTTCCTGCCAATACCTTCGAAACTAAATATCTTTGTTATTTTCCCTGTTTCTATTTCACCTGAGGTTTTTTTGACAAAAACCTTTTGGCCGTCCTTGAGTGTGCCTTCATAAATTCTGGCAATCGCCATGCGTCCCAAAAAGTTGTCATAAGCCAAATTGAAAGGCTGAGCCTTAAGTGGCGCTTCATTATTATTTTTGGCTGGTGAGACTTTTTCTAAAATAACATCAAGTAATGGTTTCAAATCTTCACTTTTATCGTCTACATTTCTCATTGCTACACCATTTTTAGCTACGGCATAAATGGTCGTGAAATCTAGCTGCTCTTCTGTCGCTCCCAAATCAAAAAATAATTCAAAAACTTCATCATGAGCTTTTTTGGGATTTGCAGCTGGCTTATCTATTTTATTTAAAACTACGATTGGTTTGTGTCCGATTTCAAGCGACTTTTTTAAAACAAAACGAGTCTGGGGCATTGGCCCCTCTTGAGCATCTACTACCAAAAGCACCGAATCAATAGAACGCAAAATGCGCTCAACCTCTGAACCGAAATCGGCGTGCCCTGGCGTGTCGACAATGTTTATTTTGGTGTCCTTGTATATGACTGAAGCGTTTTTGGAATAAATAGTGATTCCGCGCTCCTTTTCTAAAGCATTTGAATCCATTGATACTCCCTCCTCCTCAAATCCGGTCTGCCTCAAAATAGCGTCTGTTAACGCCGTTTTGCCGTGGTCCACGTGAGCTATGATTGCAATATTTCTTGTTTCCATCCTTTTAACCTTTTAAAAATTCAACAAATAAAAACCCCCTAGGGAATTTGTCCCATTATACATTATTTTCTCCTAGATAACAAATTTAGTACTCAATATTGATAGGAAATGAAATAGAGGCGTCGTTTTCGGGTAGGCCTGATGGGTTATCCTTCTTAAATATAATGGTAGCCGGACCAATGAAAGTTTCAGGGATTTTGATGTCTGCCTTAAATGGTACGAAGTTTTCAGTCATCCAATTTATTTCATTTGTCACGGGATCTGGCTGTGCCTGCGCGACCGCTGTTGCCAAAATATTTCCATCTTTATTAATCACTTCAATTGGGAAGGAAGCTTCGAAAAACCAGTATCCTCTCGCTTGCCCTATCGCACTAAATTCCTTTCCTGTCACTGCGTCGGGGAAAGGCAACTCTACCACAACCAGATCAGCCGAAGAGTTAATGTAGGTGATTTTGGTGGTCGTGGCTGTAGGCTTAACCGTCTTTTCACAAATGGTTGTTGGCGCTGGCACTCGTGGATTGCCGTGTTTGGTCCAAACCCCATTTACACAAATCCAATTATCTTCAGGTCCGCCCCAAAGGAACCGCACAGCAAGCGCCAAAACTACAACTGCTATACCAATAGCAACATATTTAACAACTTTTAACATGGGGGTAGTATAGCAGATTTACTTACCTCTTACTACGGCCTGAGCGGCGGCGAGACGAGCGATAGGTACGCGAAATGGTGAACAAGATACATAGGTGAATCCTTCTCGATGACAGAATTCAACTGTTCTTGGTTCACCGCCGTGTTCACCACAGATGCCGACTTTCAAATCTTTTTTAATTCCCCTACCTTTTTTGATAGCGATGCGGATGAGCTCGCCGACACCCTCTTGGTCAAGCACTTCAAACGGATCATACTCAAAAATATTTTGAGTTACATATTCCTTGAGGAATTTAGCTGAGTCGTCACGAGAGAGTCCTGCACCCATTTGAGTAAGGTCGTTAGTTCCAAAAGAGAAGAATTCAGCGCCGGCGCTCACGATTTTGTCAGCGACCAAGGCGGCTCGTGGCACTTCAATCATGGTACCTATCTTGTAAGGAATTTTCATTTTTGCCTCCTTCAGTTTTGTTTCTACGATATTTACAATTCTATTTTTCAAAATTTCAAACTCTTTGGTTGTGGCAACAAGCGGAATCATAATTTCCGGCTCAATCTTTTTAACTTTTTTAGGACCTTTAGAAACAGCAATCGCCGCTTCGATGATAGCAGTGGTTTGCATATCATAAATTTCAGGGAAAGTGATCGCGAGCCTACAACCTCGGTGACCAAGCATTGGATTAAATTCGTGCAAGTCGCTAATTTTTTCCAAAAGTTTTTTGACAGGCACACTCATCTCTTTTGCTAGATCCTCAATATCTTTCTTCTCTTTTGGAAGGAATTCGTGAAGTGGTGGGTCAAGTAAACGCACAGTCACAGGGAACCCATCCATAGTTCTGAAGAGCTCTACGAAATCCTCTCTCTGATATGGCAAAAGTTTGGCCAAAGCCTTCTTTCGGCTTTCCAAATTGTCAGCCAAAATCATTTCGCGCACCGCCTTGATACGATTGCCTTCAAAAAACATATGTTCAGTTCGGCAGAGACCGATTCCTTCTGCTCCAAATTTCCTAGCGACTGCTGCGTCAACTGGTGTGTCGGCATTTGTTCTTACTCCAATTTTTCTGAAACCGTCAGCCCAAGCCATAAGTTTGCCGAAGTTGCCGGAGAGCGCCGGATCTTGAGTACCGATTTTGCCCACATAAACCTTGCCAGTAGTTCCATCGAGTGAAATGAAATCTCCTTCTCTCAATTTTATTCCCTTATCCTTAATGATTAAGGTTTTGGTTTTTTCGTCAATTGTTAAATCGGCGCATCCAGCAACACAACATGTGCCCATGCCTCTAGCGACCACCGCCGCATGTGATGTCATACCGCCTCGAGCAGTAAGTATACCTTTGGCCGAATGCATTCCATCAATGTCTTCTGGTGATGTCTCAATACGGACTAAAATCACATCCAAACCCTTTTTAGTTTTTTCAAAAGCCTCCGATGCGGTGAAAACTATTTCACCAACTGCCGCACCAGGTGACGCTGGCAATCCTTGAGCGACTGCTTCAGCTTTATTAATCGCGATTGGGTCAAACTGTTTATGTAGCAATTGATTCAAGCTGTTTGGATCAACTCGCAAAATCGCTTCCTCTTTACTTATTCTTTTCTCGGCGACCATCTCTACTGCGATGCGGACAGCGGCGTGTGAAGTTCTTTTACCATTTCTCGCTTGTAGGATATAGAGCTTGCCTTCTTGAATAGTAAATTCCATATCTTGCATATCGCGATAATGTTTTTCAACTTTATTGCAAGTATCAACCAACTCTTTGTAAATTTTTGGATTTTGTTTTTGAAGCGTTGCGACAGGTAGTGGGGTGCGTATACCAGCAACCACATCTTCACCTTGAGCATTCATAAGGTATTCGCCATAAAACTTAGCTTCACCTGTTGAAGGGTTGCGAGTGAAGCAAACTCCAGTACCTGAAGTATCACCTAGGTTTCCATAAACCATCGCTTGGATGTTGACTGCGGTACCGATGAGCCCTTTTATATTATTTATTTCACGATATCTGATAGCGCGGTAGTTATTCCAAGAATTAAAAACAGCGTTGACCGAAGCATAAAGTTGCTTCACAGGGTCTTGAGGGAAATCAGTCCCCTTCACTTTTTTAATTTTAGCTTTATATTCTTTTACAATTTCTTGCAAATCTTCTGCGGTTAAATCAGTATCATATTTTGCTCCCTTTGTGTCTTTTACTTTTTCTAAAATGTGTTCAAAATCAGAATGCTCCATCTCCATCACTACCGAACCAAACATTTGAATCAAGCGACGATATGAGTCCCACGCAAAACGCGGATTGTTGGTTTTTTCGGCGAGTCCGACTACTGACTTATCATTTAGTCCTAGGTTTAAAATAGTATCCATCATTCCTGGCATTGAAGAAGCGGCACCGGAGCGGACAGAAACGAGGAGCGGGTCATTTGCATCGCCCAAAGTCTTGCCCATCTTTTTTTCCAAATCTTTGAGCTTACTGTCAATTTGTTTTTTGGCTTCCGCATTTATAACTCTTTTTTCTTTATAATATAAATCGCAAACTTCTGTCGTGATTGTAAAACCAGGAGGCACTTTTATTTTTAAATTTGTCATCTCGGCCAAGTTGGCACCCTTACCACCCAAAATTTCTTTCATACTTTTATTTCCTTCTTCAAAGGAATACACATACTTTTTGTTTTTTTTCATTTGATTTTGCGAAATCATGTCGCACAATACCGTCCATTGGAGTGCGACTTAATGTTAATAATTAATAAAAGAGCTCCCGCCCTTTCTCTATTTATAGCAAATTTTTCCAAATTCTCAAAATTTTATTTGTCCTTATTTTAAAACATTTTTCCAGCTATTGACAAACACCCCTAAATTTGCTATACTTATATACGGAAATGAGTCCTCCCGCTACCCCTCAAGTAGGACAGATGATAACTCATAATAATAAC
>MHWW01000007.1 GCA_001824275.1 Candidatus Zambryskibacteria bacterium RIFOXYC1_FULL_39_10
AATCTAGAGTTCTGTGAGTAGTCTGTCTTGCCCTGCCATTCGATATAGCGTTTGACTTGAGCTTCGTTTAATCCGATTGTAGAGGAGAAATATCCGACACTCCAGATGCCGTCTTTTTCGAGATATATTTCACGTATAAATTTGAATTTGGAGCGTAGGAATCTGCTAGATGTTGATTTTAATTTTCCGACGGCATCTGAGATAGCGATGTTCGGGGAGATTTCGATTTGCAAATGTACATGATCTTCGTTCACATTCAGTTTTTCAATCCAGAGTGTCGGGTATTTCTTAACTGTTGCATAGAGTATCTTTCGGAGTTCTGTTAGTACATATGGCTTCAGGAACTTCCTTCGGTATTTTGTGCCCCAAACTATGTGGTATTGATGTTGATATGTAGAGTGATTTAGGCGGCGAATCCTCATGGGACTAGCTTAACACATCTCAAGGCTTAGGAGTGTCTTCTAACCCCCGCCCTCCAGTGTTCGGAGGGGCACGAGCGTTCGGGAAAGCTCCGGGCGGGGTTCAGGTATATGAAAAGAAAGCCACCTGTTTCCAGGTGACTTGTTTGAGTTAAAAGTACAGGTGTCCAATGAACAATCTATACCCATCGGGAGTATTAATCCTATAGATTCCTTTCGGGGTGTCTTCAGAAGTAAAACAACCAATAGGTATATTTGGGCACCTGCGGTGAAAATCTTCCAGCATAGGAAGAATATCAACATTGAACTCTCCCTCATGAAGAAAACCGAATGTAAATATTCCCCAAATACCGGCCGGATCGGAAAGTTTTTCTTGGAGGTCTTTGATGGTGCGTACTTTTGCAAGCCACCCACCAAAGTTTTCTTCAAGACGAACTTCCCTGTTTCCTATCTCTGATCCGCCGATTTCTGCTCCCACAAAAACTTGCCAAGGTTCTAGAGTCAAGTCTCCTCTGGGGCATTCTGGTGCAATAAATAGAATATTCGGTACCATCGTTTTTCTCCTTTTCTATCATAATTATATCATCTCTAAATATATTGTCAAGCATATTTTACTAAAAAATGCCTAAAAATATATTTCGTTTAGAAATTGTGGAATAAACTTGACACAAAAAATGAGAGGAGTATAATGGGGGGATGAATAAAGACACATTAGAAATCAAAGAAATACTTATAAAATCAGGCTTTTCAGACAATGAATCGGCTGTATTTTTGGCTTTACTTCAGCTTGGACGAGGAACAGTAAGCCAAATAACAAGGAAAGCGGGACTAAACAGGACGACTGGCTATGACATTTTGGATTCTTTGGTTTCAAAAGGTTTAGTTAGTGTTTCGGGTAAAGAGCCAAAGCAGGAATATTTGGCTGAATCGCCAGATCACCTGATTGGTATACTTGAAAGACAAGCCAAAGAAGCTCAAAAGAAAATTTCAGCCATCAAAAAAATAATCCCAAATTTAAAATCGATCCATAATGTTGCTGGCAGACCAAAAGTGAGGTTTTATGAGGGGACGGAGGGGTTGAAAGATGTTTACGAGGATACTCTAACTTCACATGAGCAGATACGAGCTTATGCAAACGTAAATGAAATGCATCAAGCTCTCATTGGCTATTTCCCAAAATATTATGAAAGAAGAGCTAGTAAAAATATTTCTATAAAAGCTATTATTCCTGATTCTCCTATTGGTAAACACAGGGCAAGTAAAGATGCAGATGAAAAAAGGGAAAGCACACTGGTGCCAGTAGAAAAATATAATTTTTCACCAGAAATAAATATTTACGACAATAAAGTAATGATTGCTTCGTGGCGAGAAAAACTAGGGATTATTATTGAAAGTGCCGAAATTGCCGATGCAATGAAAAAAATTTATGAATTGGCATGGATCGGAGCAAAAACCGAGTCGGCAAAAATGGAGGAATCTGGTAATATAAGTTTATGAACATGAAATCAATAGAAGAGGCGGAGATAATGGGGGGGACAAGGGTGCTCGTGAGGGTGGATTGGAACGTGCCCGTGAAAGACGGGGTGATTTTGGACAATTCTCGGATTGAGGCCAGTGTTAAAACTATAAATTATATTTTAGGCAAGGGTGGCAAAGCTATAATCTTGAGTCATTTGGGAGATGGAGCTGATTCACTGGAAATTGTGGTTAGAGAAGCGGAAAAGTTTTTCCCAGATGTTTCAGTGAAATTTGTGAGAGATCCCTGGAACGCATCATCAGCAGATGGAAAAATGGCTTTGGAATATTTAAGTAATGGCAGTATTGCTATCATTGAAAATGTCAGATTTTGGATGGAAAAAGAAAATGATGAATGTTTTGCTAATAAACTTGCGGAATTTGCCGATATATATGTAAACGAAGCTTTTTCGGTCTCTCACCGACACCATACTTCGGTTGTGAAATTGGCAGAGCTTTTGCCGCATTTCGCGGGTTTTAATTTTTTAAATGAATACAAAGAGCTTTCAAGAGCTTTTGAACCTGCACACCCTTTCCTTTTTATTCTTGGCGGAGCTAAATTTGATACTAAACTACCTTTAGTGGAAAAGTTTCTAAATATTGCCGATGACATCTTTATCGGCGGTTTGAATGATTTGCCCGCTTCCGGCATGGCTTTTGCCGATAATCCAAAAATACTATTGACTATCGGAGATATCAACGCTCTTGATGCAAATACAGAGACGCTGGATCTGTTGGCAGCTAAAATAAAAGAAGCAAAAATGATACTCTGGAATGGTCCACTAGGTGACTATGAAAAAGGTTTTGTTGCTGGGACGGTAGCATTAGCGAGGATGCTTTCTGAATCAAACGCAAAAGTAATAATAGGGGGGGGAGATACGCTGGGCTTAATAAAACCTGAAATTAAAGAAAAAATCGCTTCTCACGGATTTGTTTCCACCGCTGGTGGGGCAATGCTCGACTTTCTCGCCAATGGCACCTTGCCAGGGATTGAGGCTCTGAAAAATTAGATTTGCAATACAATATATTTGCAGGTAGTATATTAATAGGAGGCCGTATGCACACGAGTTTGACGGGTTCTTTGCCCGACGCATTCCGGACTGAAGTGGAGGCGAGACGCCAACTCAGTCATCAACCAGTAGTTGTATCGGCTGAGTCTGGCATTCAACTGCCAATGTTTGATGAGGAGTCTAATGGTCAATTACCATTGCCACTCCCAAGCGACAACGAAGAATAAGCCCGCTCCCGCAGGGCCCTGATCCAAAAGATCGGGGCCCACTTTTTTGTTATTTTATAAATTTTTCTTTATCTTCTTTGCGTTGGTTTCGAAGTCTTTAGAATTACTTTGGTTTTCAGAATCTACTCCCGCTTTGGCAGGGTATACCCATACGTGGGCGTGTTCTACTTCATCACCAACTATTTTTGAAAGTATCCAATTTGTATCAAAAGCTTTTTGTTGAGCTAGGGCTATTTTTTTAACAATTTCAAAATATTTTCCAATATTTTCTACATCCCAAACCCAACGGTAATGTTGCTTAGGGATTATTTGGCAGTGGCCGGGAGATTGCGGGTTGATATCAAGAAAAGCCAAAAAATTTTCATCTTCATAAACTTTATAACAAGGCACCTCACCATTTACTATTTTGCAAAATATACAGTTTTCCATGTTGAAATTTTATCATATTTTCTACCTCACCCCAACCCCTCTCCTTGCAAAGGAGAGGGGAAAAAGAGAGAATACATAATCCTGTTTCCTCTCCCTTCCCCTTCGCAAGGGGAAGGGCCGGGGATGAGGTCGTTTATTATGAAAAAATACACAGTTAAATCCAAAATATCTGAAAATCTAGTAGAGCAACTACTCCATAATAGGGGAGTGAAAACAGAGGTGGAAAGAGAAGTATTTTTGCAACCTGATTTTGTAAAACATTTGCACGACCCCTTTCTCTTGCCGGATATGGAAAAAGCGGTAAAAAGGATTTTGAAAGCAATCGAAAGTGATGAAAGGATTGGCATTTGGAGTGATTATGATGCTGACGGCATCCCTGGTGGCGCACTCCTCCATGATTTTTTTAAGCTTATTGGTTTTAATAATTTTATAAATTATATTCCCGACAGACACATTGAAGGTTATGGAATGAATATTGAAGGTATTGAGGAATTGAAATATGGAAACCTGTCTGCCGGTGAGGCAGGGATTGAATTATTAATAACAATAGATTGTGGTATTCGCGATATAAAAGAGGTTAAAAGAGCTAACGAGTTGGGAATAGATGTAATAATCACTGATCATCATGAACAAGCTGATGGTTTACCGAAGGCCTTTGCTATCATTAATCCAAAATTAGAAAAATCAAAATATCCTGAGAAAATTCTTTGTGGGGCGGGGGTTATTTGGAAACTTATAGAAGCAATTTTAAAAACCAAAAGGGAATTTATAAAGGATGGCCAACCCTTCGAATTACCTCAGGGTAAAGAGAAGTGGCTACTTGATTTGGTGGGAATGGCGACACTTTCGGATATGGTGCCACTCGTGGGAGAAAATAGAGTGCTTGCATACTATGGTTTAAATGTTTTAAGAAAAAGTAGGCGAGCGGGGCTTTTGAAACTTTTCTCAATGCTCAAGATAAATAAAAATACTTTGACCGAAGATGACATCGCTTTTATGATCACGCCGCGTATAAACGCCGCCTCAAGAATGGGGCACCCACGAGATGCTTTCAAACTTTTGGTAGCAGAAAACGAAGCCGAAGCAGAAAGCTATGCTAAACATTTGGATAGTATAAATAATGAAAGAAAGGGTGTGGTGGCAAGCATTGTAAAAGAAGTTAAAAAAAGAGTAAAAGAAAAATTTGAAAATGAGGGCGAGAAGCCGGTCATTGTTTTGGGCAATCCAGATTGGCGACCCTCGCTTTTAGGATTAGTTGCCAATTCAACCGCTCTAGAATTTAATCGGCCAGTATTTTTGTGGGGCAGGGCTTCGGACGATGCATCGGGAGTGTTAAAAGGTTCTTGCCGGTCGGATGGCACAACTAATTTGGTGGCAATAATGGAAACTGCTAAAGATATTTTTATTGAATTTGGTGGGCATAAATTGTCGGGCGGGTTTTCAGTTTTGTTTGAAAAAATTCATACTTTAGAAGAGGCGCTGATTGACGCTTCAACTCATACAGTAAATAATGATTTAGAAATTGAAGTTGATGCGGAACTTAGCATAAAAGATATTACAGAGAAAGCAGTAAATGAAATCTTAAGTCTAGCTCCTTTTGGAGTGGGTAATGAAAAACCGATTTTTATTTTTAAAGATATTATCCCTGAAAAAATAAATCGGTTTGGTAAAGCCAAAGAACACCTATCAATAAATTTTCGCGATGGGGGAGATACCATAAGAGCAATTTCTTTTTTTGCTTCACCTGATCAATATGGAGATAGTTTAAAAGAAGGTATCAAAACTAATTTGGTTGCTAATATTGAAAAATCAGACTTTGGTGGTCGCCGCGAAATCCGCCTCCGAATCGTTGATTTCTTTTTGTGATAAAATAGTTTCATCATGGATAAGGTAATAATTTATACCGATGGTTCATCAAGGGGCAATCCGGGACCAGGAGGATATGGAGCTATCATTATAAATGATAGCAAACCCGAAATCCGAAATCTGAAATCCGAAATAATAGAAATTGGGGGCAGGGAAGAGATGACGACAAATAATCGAATGGAAATGAAAGCGGTGATTGAAGCTTTAAAAAATGTTTCAGATAATAATGATATCGAAATCTATGCAGACTCGGAGTATTTAATAAAAGGTATTACGATTTGGATTAAAAATTGGCAAAAAAATAATTGGCGTACTAAAGACAAAAGGGAAGTGATGAATCGTGATTTGTGGGAAGAACTTTTGATAGAGACAGAAAATAAAAATATAGAATGGAAAAAAGTTTTGGGCCATTCAGGGCACGAGCTTAATGACAGATGTGATGAGATAGCGACAAGTTTTGCCGATGGATTAAATGTGGATCTATATGATGGCTCAAAGACAGGTTATTTTTTAGTTTCATAGAAACCTCATCCCATCCCGCTTTAGCGGGATTGCCCTTCCCCTAGATGCAGGGGAAGGGAGAAAATGGGAGAGGGTAAGGAGTGAGGTATGATATATCAATTTTTAGTTTCATTTGTAATAGGAATTATTTTTGAATTTATTTTTAGCGCTGGTTTGGCTTTTTCTTTGCTTGTTGTTTTAGTTTCATTTTGTATTTTTTTAATTTTATTTTCTCAAAATGATGATACAGATATTGCTAAAAAAATTTTAATAATTGGCCTAGCATTTTCACTCGGAATCTTGAGAATGAGTTTGGCTCAAAACTTGCCTGACTCAAATCTTTATAAAATGGTTGGTCAAAAGATTTCATTTGAAGCCACAATAATTGATGAGCCTGATGTAAGAGATACTTCGGCTCGTTATACAGTTAAGCCCACCCTTTCCTCGAAAAGCTTAGTCCTATTAATTACTGATAGGTTTCCTGAATATAAATATGGAGATAAAATAAAAGTTTCTGGAAAATTAGATTTGCCCAAAAATTTCACTTCAGACAACGGTACTGAATTTGACTACATTTCATATTTATCAAAAGACCAAATTCACTTTTTAATTTATCGTCCAGAAATAGAAAAATTAGAAGGAAATAATGGAAACAAAATAATCGCTAATCTCTATTCTTTAAAAAATATTTTTATAGAAAAAATATCCAATGTTGTACCTGAACCAAACTCTTCACTTTTGGGTGGATTAATTTTTGGCGCCAAACAATCTTTGGGCACAGAGCTCCTCGATGATTTTAGGAAAGTAGGACTCATTCATATCGTCGTCCTTTCCGGATACAATATCACCATCATCGCGGTCGGAATATTTTATCTGACCTCATTTTTGGGCAGAAGAAAATTAGGTTTTGTAATTGGTGCTGTTTCAATTTTACTTTTTGCCATTATGGTGGGTTTGGGGGCGACAGTCATTCGCGCTTGCATCATGTCACTCATTTCAATCCTGGCAGTTTATTTGGGGCGACCGGCCGACGCATTGCGGTTTCTTTTTATCGCTGGGCTACTTATGCTTCTTTGGAATCCACTCCTCCTTTTCTATGACCCATCGTTCCAGCTTTCTTTTATGGCGACACTCGGATTGATTTTATTTTCACCATTTATTATTTCTTACATTTCAAAAAATAAAATTGGTAAATATATACCACAAAAATTTGGCATGAGAGAAATAGTGGCATCAACCTTGGCAGTTCAATTTTTCGTTTTGCCGCTACTTATTAAAATGTCAGGATTTGTTTCTTTGATTTCATTTTTGGTAAATCCTTTGGTCTTGCCACTTGTGCCCTGGGCGATGGCCTTTGGCGCATTAACTGGGGCTATCGGAATATTTTCTCAAATGCTTTCTTGGCCGTTTGGAGTTATTTCATATTTCATTTCACAGATAATGATTTCGATCACTGAGTTTTCTGCCAGCCTACCCCTCGCCACTTTGCAAACCGGTTCCATTTCACTTTGGTTTATTTTTGCTTGGTATTTGGGGTATGGGGTTTTGTATTGGAAATTGAAAAACCTCACCCCGACCAAATAAATTTGGTCTGCCCCTCTCCTAGATGCAGGAGAGGGGAGAAATAAAAATTACTGAGCGTTTTTGAAATTTTGTTCAATGACTTCCCAATTTAAATTTTCAAAAAAGTCTTCAATATATTGTTTTTTGCCAGAAGGTTGGTAGTCAGCGACGAAGGCGTGTTCCCACATATCAAGGGCCAAAATAGTTTGGCAACCATTTAGTTGGCCCAAGTGTTGTTCGTCTACCCAGGCGTTAAGAAGTTGTTTGGTTGCTTGGTCATAATAAAGCATCGCCCATCCTACTCCACGAGTGGTCCCAAGAGTTTTAAATTTTTCAAGCCATTTTTCAAATGACCCAAAGTCCTTTTCTATTTGTTTTTCAAGCGCTCCGCTTGTGGTGAGCGGAGTCGAACCATTCTCTAGTGAGGCAAAATAATATTCGTGGTTTCTCACACCATTAAATTCAAATCCTAATTTTGCATTTTCCTGTTCCAAAATTAAATTTAAATTTTTAACATATCCAGCATAAAGCTTCAAATGCTCTTCAATATTTTTTTCTGAAATACCTTTTAGTTTTCCTATGTTGAACTTTTTTTCTTCAAATTTCATGTGATTTAGCGAAATCATGTCGTGCGATACGTCCTTTGGAGCACGACTTTTTTTCGGTTAATTTATAATATTGCCCGTTTATTATATCATTTAAGTAATGAAAAATTTTAAATTAAGGATTATAATTTTGAGCTTTCTTTTGCTTGGAGCCATCTTCTCTCTTTATGTTTCTTTTAAAGAACAAAATAAGGGTATTTTAACTGTTGCGTTTTTAGATATTGGTCAAGGCGACGCTATATTTATAACCGCCCCAAGTGGCAATCAATTACTAATCGATGGTGGCCCAAGCAAAGCGGTACTGCGGGAGCTTAGTAAAGTAATGCCGTTTTATGATCGAAGTATTGACGTTGTTATTGCCACTCATGCCGATCAAGATCATGTGGGGGGACTGCCTGATGTCTTAAACAAATACAAAGTAAATATTTTTATGGAGACGGGAGTACCGGGGGAGTCGTCGGCGTATACAGAATTAAAAGGAAAGATTGAAAAATTGAAAATTAAAAGATTAGAAGCCAGGAGGGGGATGGAAGTAGATTTAGGGGACGGGGCAATTTTGCAAATACTTTTCCCTGATAGAGACCCGTCGGGAATGGAGACAAATACTTCTTCTATCGTGGCTCGTTTAATCTATGGCGAAAATGAGTTTATTCTAACTGGAGACTCACCCCAAGCTATTGAAAATTATTTAGTCTCTTTTGGAACCGAAAGTCCGACTTTGGCTTTGCAAAGTGATGTTTTAAAAGCAGGGCATCATGGTTCTAAAACCTCATCTAGTCAGGCCTTTGTTTCAGCTGTTTCTCCCGAATATGTGGTGATGTCGGTGGGCAAAGACAATCGTTATGGTCACCCCAATCAAGAAGTTTTAGATATTTTTACTAACTTTGGTGCCAAAATTCTCCGCACCGACCTCTCTGGCCGTGTTGTTTTCAAAAGTGATGGGGTAAATTTGGAAGTTAAATAGAATGTATAAAATATGTTGAAAAGTAAGGGTATTTAGGCACAAAGCCAACATTATGCAATAATACTTGACAAGTGTATAGCGATATGCTATACTTATATCAGATGGGGTTCAAAGAGCCCCAAGGAGAAACTGATGAAGATCAAGTTGAAGAAGAATCGCCAGGTGCCACCGGCACCGAAGCCCATGAATATCTTGCTTGCCAATATCTCCGGTCGCGACTGACGCCACGGCGCCGGCCGACACTCTCACTAGAATATGGTGAGGGAAAACAGCATCTGATTCGCTAGGCGCACTGAGCGCCAGAAAGGACGTAGTATGCCCGGGGATAGTATAGCGGGCCCTCGGAGTAGCGCATCGAGGTTGTGAGCGAAAACCCGTGTCACAAAAAACAAAGGGTAAAGCTTAGGGGTTTGCGTCATGGAAAACGCAAGTTCCTTTTTGTTTATATAATCTTCGCTTTTTTCAAAGTGGCGTAGGCGCCGTTTTTTTGGATTGTTTTGATACCGCGAGCAGAGAGGGTCAAATTGAAAGATTTGTTAAGCTCGGGGACAAAAATTTTCTTTTTTTGGAGATTGGCAAATTTCCTTGTAGTGGCACAAGGATTGAATTGGGTAGCACGAGTCCGGTTTGAATAGGACCCGCCCATCTGAGATGATTTTTTTGTAATTGCACATTCTTTAGCCATAGTAGCTAGTATGCTATCATAACAGATGCCAGATGGCAAATTCGAAATCCTAAATCCGAAATTCTAAACAATATCAAAATCCGAAATCCAAATGTTTAAAACTTTAGAATTTGAATTTTTGAATTTGTTTCGGGTTTGGTGCTTCGGATTTAGAATTTAAAAATATATGGAATTTTTGTTTATAATCATCATCCTTATAATGTCGGTCGTGATACACGAAGTCTCGCACGGTTATGCGGCACTCGCTCTCGGGGATTCGACTGCCAAGTATGAGGGACGATTGACTCTTAACCCGCTTTCTCATCTTGACCCGGTGGGCTCGGTTTTGGTGCCTCTCATTGGGTATTTTGCCGGGGGCTTCATTATTGGCTGGGCCAAACCGGTACCATTTAATCCTTATAATTTAAGAAATCAAAAATGGGGAGAAGCGTTAGTTGCAGTTGCTGGGCCACTTTCAAATATTTCTTTGGCAATTATATTTGGAATGTTTCTGCGGTTTGCTCCTCAATATGGCTTTATGAATCAGGCATTTTTTGGTTTATTAAGTTTTGTGGTGATGATAAATATTGTGCTGGCCATATTTAACCTCATTCCCATCCCTCCGCTTGATGGCTCCAAAATACTTTCGGCAATTTTGCCCTATAAATGGCAAGGTTTTATGCAGAGTTTGGAGAGATACGGGCTAATATTGGTGTTTGTGTTTATTTTTCTATTTTGGCAAGTAATGAGCCCTGTTGTCAGTTTTTTGTTCTCTTTTATTACAGGTATTGCTTTTTAAACCCAATTGTATTAGATTAGTAGAGGTCCGCTTAGGCGGTTTTTAAATTTCAAATGTCTACTATAAATCAGTTAGTAAAAAGAAAAAGAAAAATACTCCGCTCCAAATCAAAGGCGGTGGCTTTGGCACGTGGATTCAATACTTTGAAAAACCGACCAGTATATTACGCTTCACCATTTAAAAGAGGAGTGTGTACTAAAGTGACTACCAAAACTCCTAGAAAACCAAACTCAGCTATTCGGAAAATTGCCAGAGTGCGTTTGACCAATGGTATGGAAGTGACGGCTTATATCCCCGGAATGGGACACAATTTGCAAGAGCACTCAGTTGTTATGCTACGAGGTGGTAGAGTGAAGGATATCGGTGTTCGTTATACTATCGTGCGTGGTAGATTGGACGCACAAGGTGTGGCAAACAGGAAGACTTCAAGATCAAGTTATGGTGTTAAGAAAGAGAAAAAAGCTAAATAAAATACTATATGAGAGGAAAAGTAAAAAACAGAAATATAGCTAAGCCGGATGTAATTTTTAATTCTCCAAAAGTAGAGAAGTTTATAAATTATGTCATGCAAGAAGGCAAAAAAAATACCGCTCGAAAAATAGTGTATACCGCTTTTGATTTGATAAAAGAAAAAGTTAAAGTTGAAGATCCGATGGAAGTTTTTGATACAGCGCTAAAAAATGCCGGACCAACTATGGAGGTGCGATCTCGCAGAATCGGTGGTGCCAACTATCAAGTGCCAAGGGAAGTCAGACCTGAGAGACGAGCCTATCTTTCAATGAAATGGATTATTGATGCCGCTAAGGCCAAAAAAGGCAAACCAATGGCCGAAAAACTTTCGGAAGAAATAATTCTCGCTTCAAAAAACGAAGGTGAAGCTATCAAGAAACGCGAAAATGTCCATAAAATGGCCGAATCCAACAAAGCCTTCGCTCATTTCGCTTGGTAACAAAAAACTCCTTAAGGAGTTTTTTGTTAGTTGGGACTATTTCTCTTCCTTCCAAAAACTCAACCAACTCTTTTGAAAAAGCAATCCACAACTAACTTGACTTTCGTCGATGAAAGAGTATAGTAAATACATACACGCCCCAGCCAGCCTAACGGTCCGCTGGGGTTTTCCGTTGTAAAATTTAGTGATATTATAAGCCATAATTATGGATGCTATTTTACTTATTGATGGTGAAAATATAAAAGGGAAGATCAAAGATGTTTTCAAAGAATTTGGGAAGGAAAAACCTGTCTGGCACGAATATAATTTTAAGAGCTTGTTTGATAAAATTTTGGGCGGCATAAATGTAAATAAAAAAGTTTTTTACTTTGCAAAAATAAAAGAGCATAAAAAAAGTATAGAAAAATCAAAACAACTAATTGAAGAACAACGTTTATTAAAAACTCATCTTGAGAAGCAAGGGTTTGGAGTTATCTTGAGAGGTAGTGTTAGGGGGCAAATAGAAAACCATAAAGGAAAAGAAGTTTTAGTTTTTAAGGAAAAGGGTGTTGATGTGAAAATTGCAGTAGATATGGTTAGTATGGCCTGTGATAAAAGGGTGAAAGAAATAATTCTTTGTAGTTCTGATTCGGATTTGCAGCCTGCAATCGAGGAAGTAAAAAATAGGGGAACTAATTGTATCTATGTAGGTTTTGAAGTAAATCCAAATAAGGGACTATCTTATACCACCAGACGAACTATTTTAATCAGAAATTCTGAGGTAATGGAGTTTAAAAATATCCAAAATAAATTAATCTAACAAAGCCTTCACCCATTTCGCGTGGTAACAAAAAACTCCTTAAGGAGTTTTTTGTTTGATGCCTAGCATTTCAAAAATTTTACCAACCTCTTCTTGGTCAAGTTGTCCAGAATTTTTAGTGTCATTTATTTTTTGGGCAATTTCATCCTCGGTGTGGCCGTCGGCGATATCTGATCTAAGCCATTGGACTAATCTGCCTTGTTTCATTAACTCATCCAAATAAGCCAGGCATTCCTGCTGGTTTTTCCAAAACTTATTTTCTTCGAGAGGATGTTTGCTTTCTACCTCGGGTCTTTTCGGCATTGGAAAATCTTTGATTTTGAAACCTTCTTCTTTGTGTTCTAGCTCTTTTGGTGTTCCCTCCATTCCCATATATTTTGATTAGATTCTAAGTACTATAATTATTACATAGTAGTATCTCTGCCACAATTTTGCTTTTTTTGTTTCTTTGGTGTATATTTTAAGCGTTCCGTTTAGGAATTTTATTTTTGTTAATTTATATATTATATGAATCGCGATTACCCATTAGAAAGAGTCAGAAATTTTGGAATCATAGCCCACATCGATGCTGGTAAAACTACTGTTTCCGAGCGTATTTTGTTTTACACTGGCTCACAACATAAAATTGGTGAAGTACACGAAGGGGAGACTACTACTGATTGGATGGAACAGGAGAGAGAAAGAGGCATTACCATTACCGCTGCTGCCATCACTTGTTTTTGGGCAACGACATATTTGGGAGAGGAGGGTAGAAAAAATAAAGATAATAAATATCGTTTCAATATTATTGATACTCCGGGGCACATTGACTTCACCGTAGAAGTGAAAAGATCAATGCGAGTCCTCGATGCCGCTGTTTGCGTCTTTGACGGAGTAGCGGGCGTTGAGCCTCAGTCAGAGACCAACTGGCGCTATGCTGAAGAGGCGGCAGTGCCAAGACTTTGCTTCATAAACAAACTTGACCGAATTGGTGCCAATTTTGAGAAATCATATGCATCAATTTTGGCTAGACTTTCTAAAAAAGCTGTCAGAATGCAGATTCCAATCGGCGAAGAAGATAAACACGAAGGACAAGTTGATCTTTTGGATATGAAGGCTTACAAATTTGAAGGTCACCTTGGCGGCAATGTAGTTGAAACGGAAATTCCGGAAAATTTGAAAGAGGATGCTATAAAATACAGACACGAACTCGTGGAGAGGATTGTAGAAAACGACGACGAGATGATGAATAAATACTTGGCAGGCGAAGAAATACCGGTAGCAGAACTCAAAAAGATTTTGCGTGAGGCAGTGATCGCCAACAAAGTTTTCCCTGTATTTTGTGGTTCAGCTTTGAAAAACAAAGGAGTGCAATTGGTATTGAACGCGGTGGTTGACTATTTGCCATCACCTCTCGACATGCCAGCTATCAAAGGTATTGACCCAAGAACTGGAGAAGAAGTAGAAAGACATCCTAAAGATGATGAGCCTTTTGCGGCGCTTGCTTTCAAACTTCAAGCAGACCCATTCGTTGGCCAGCTAACATTCTTTAGAGTTTATTCTGGAACTATAGAATCTGGTTCTTATATTTATAATGCCTCGACAGGCGACAAAGAGAGATTGGGAAGAATTGTGCGATTGCAAGCTGATAAAAGAGAGGAAGTTAAAAAAGTCTTTGCTGGGGAGATCGCGGCAGCGGTAGGTCTCAAAGATGCAAAAACTTCAAATACATTTTGTGATGAAAACAATCCTATAATTCTTGAGACTATCATCTTCCCAGAGCCGGTTATTTCACTTCGTATTGAACCAAAAACCAAAGCGGACCAAGAGAGAATGGGTATGGCGCTCCACCGGCTTTCAGATGAAGACCCAACATTTAGAGTCAAGGGAGATCCGGAAACAGGGGAGACAGTTATTTCTGGTATGGGTGAACTGCACTTAGATATTATCGTTGATCGTATGAAAAGAGAATTTAATGTGGAGGCCAATGTTGGTGCGCCACAAGTAGCTTATAAAGAGACAATCACTGGTACCGCAGAGGCAGAAACTAAATACATCAAACAAACTGGAGGTAAAGGTCAGTACGGTCACGTCAAACTCAATATCAAACCATTGGAGCCAGAAGTGGAAAATAAGAAAAAGCAGAAAAATATTCACCGCGAAGAAGGTTTTGAATTTATTGATTCTATCAAGGGTGGTGTTATTCCTTCCGAATTTATTCCAGCCGTTGAAAAGGGTGTTAAAGAGGCGATGGAGCGAGGCATCGTGGCTGGCTACAAAATGGTAGATGTATCTTGTGAACTTACATTTGGTTCTTACCACGATGTGGACTCATCTGAAATCGCTTACAAGATTGCGGCCTCTCAAGCTTTCCAAGAAGCGGCTAAAAAGGCTCGACCAGTTATACTTGAGCCGATTATGAAATTGGAAGTGGTAGTGCCGGAGCAGTTTATGGGTGATATCACTGGTCACCTTTCTTCAAAACGCGGACTTATTGAGGGTATGGATGATAGGGCAGGACTCAAAGTAGTTAAAGCCAAAGTGCCTCTTTCAGAACTTTTTGGTTATGTCACTACACTTCGCTCAATGACTGAGGGTCGTGGTAATGCCAATATCGAATTTGATCACTACGCTATCGTCCCTGCCAATGTTGCCCTCTCTATTGTTGAGGCGAGGAAGTAATACTATTTCTTTTCTTATCTAACCTCCCCGCACTTCGTGTCGACCCTCCTTATCTAACCCCCTTAATCCCTTACAGGGACTGTATACTTTTTGGATATTTTAATTATATAAAAATATCTCAAAAAGTCTTGCAAATGCTCCGCATTCTCACCCCTTACCTTAAGGGGGAGAGCGCGCAATAAACTCTAAAATTAATGTGAATAATAAATAGCAGTTACCCCTTCCTTAAGGTAAGGAAGGGGCTGGGGGAAGGTTAGAAAAATGGAGAGGATGAGGTTATTATAAAAAGTTTTAGCCGGCGGCACTCTATGGTGCCGCCGGCTTTGTTCACTTATCGAATTGCTATCCCTCCCACCATCAAGCCAATACCTATCAGCATTAAACATGCTGTGTAAACACACGAAATCATTTTTCTGAGCAGGCTTATTTTTCGCAGGCAAGTGGCGGAGATGGTGAAACAGAGTATTCCAACAAGGAATACACACCATCCTAAACTGATAAAAAACAAACTAGCAGTCATAATCTTGTCTCCCAGTGTAAGATTGTATCATGTTAAACACAAAAATCAAGGTCAGTAAAATGTTTTATTTTATGCTATATTAAAAGCGTTATAAGTAATTGCGGGATAAAGTTTTGAATATTTTTGGGTCTGACAAGTCGGACGCAGAAACATTCAAGAATTTTCTCGCTAAATAGGATGAAGACAAAAA
>MHWW01000008.1:0-516 GCA_001824275.1 Candidatus Zambryskibacteria bacterium RIFOXYC1_FULL_39_10
CCCCAAGATTAGGAATCGTTAAGGATCGTGAGAGATGATCACGTTGATAGGCGCTAGGTGTAAGTACAGTAATGTATTAAGCCAAGGCGTACTAATTTTCCGATTCTATTAGGAAATTCATAAATCATACTTTAAACTTTTTTCATCCTGCCTTATGGGACTATCTAATGATGGTTTCTATTTCTGTTTATTAAAAATTTAGTTCTGGTGATTTGTCGCAGATGGTCCCGCCTTACAGGCGCTGTACACTTGTTCTGTTTTTTGTTTCGCTTTGCTTACAAAAAACTATCACAAGTCTTGCGGTTGGGTCCCAACCCAACCTCACCCGTTCTCCCGCCGACGCTACGCTTTGGCGGACTGCGATTTGCAAATCAATCACTTCGTTCTTGAGCAAATCGGGAGCATTCCGAACACGGAAGCATGCCCCGTATAAAGAAAAATTGTTTAGTTTTATGTTTTGGTGGTTTAACGTAGAGGTCACACCCGTTCTCATTCCGAACACGGAAGTTAAGCTCT
>MHWW01000008.1:535-4324 GCA_001824275.1 Candidatus Zambryskibacteria bacterium RIFOXYC1_FULL_39_10
AGTTAAGCTCTATAGTGCCGATGATACTCCTTTGGGGGAAAGTAGGTAGCCGCCAGAACATAGTACTAAACAAATCTCATTAACAATTTTTCTTTTGTACGGGGTTAAGCTCTGTTGAGGCGACCTAATTTTTAATTTAAAAAATGTTGCCACCATCCCGGTGGGATGATGGCAACAGACTGATTCTAATGGCCCAAGGTCTTGCCGACCTGCACACCGAGGCCGAAAACCAAGAGAGCAAGACAAACGGCAAGTTCCGCGTAAATCACTATGATGATTCTGCGAATACTCGCGCAGATTCTTGTGATTTTTTCGCACTCTCTTGTAATCTCGTTTGCCAATGGTCCGATCTCGTTCATAGCTTTCCTCCTTTGGAATTGGTCCAATTTGATAGTATCACAATTATAATGATTCTCAAAATTAGTGCAGCTAATGTTAATCGCAAATAATTCTACCTTTATACTTACTCCTTTTTGCTTTATACTTAATTTATGGACGAAATGAGCCCTTGGGCATCTCGAAGAAAAATGATTTATTTGGTGGTGATAGTTTTGATACTATCGAGCATTTCTTTTGCTATATTTTGGAAATATTGGTACCGGACACCAACTTGTTTTGATAACTTTAAAAATGGAGATGAGGCTGGTATTGATTGCGGTGGCTCTTGCTCCCTTATTTGTAGTAATGAAGCGATTAAGCCAATTGTCAGATGGGACCCGAGATTATTTGAAGTTAGCGATGGAGTTTGGAGCACCTTAGTCTATGTTGAAAACCAAAACACAAACGCTGACGCTGTTTATGTGCCATATACTTTTACATTTTATGATGAAAATAACAGTATTTTGGGGGAGAGAAAAGGAGCAACTATTTTACCAAAGTCTAAAGTAGTTGGTATTTTTGAAGGATCAATTTTGATTGAAAACGGGGCGAGACCTAGAAGAGCCGTTTTTGAAATTGGTAATGGTGTGGTTTGGAAGAAAAATGAAGAAGTAGGAGAAAAAATAAAAATTACTCATAGTTCTATTTTGAAACTTGAGACAGCGCCGAGAGTTGAAGCAAATATAAAAAATAATAGTATTGAAGAAATAAAAAATATTGAATTAGTAGCCGCGATTTTTGATGGAGCAGACAATGTTATCGCCGCTTCTAGAACTTTTATAGAAAAACTTGAGAAAGACAAAAGCGCCGATGTATTTTTCACCTGGCCCAAAACCTTTGAACTTGGCTCTAAAGCCTGTGAAAAACCAACAGATGTAATGCTTTTGCTTGACCGATCGGGTTCGATGTCTTCACTCGGCACCAACCCTCCAGAGCCTCTTTTTGGGGCAAAGGAGGCAGCCAAATCGTTTGCTCTACAACTAAGTGGTAATGATAAAATCGGCTTTGTTTCTTTCGCCTCAAATGTTAAAGATCCAATTGATTTAACTTTATCTTCGGATAAAGATTTGGCCAAGCAAATAATCAGTGAAGTTTCTATTGAAGCAAGTAGTACTCAATATACAAATGTATTTGAGCCGCTACATTTTGCATGGCAGGAATTAATCTCAGCAAGAGCTCAGAGTGATTCGTCAAAGGTGATTGTTTTGCTTACTGATGGAGTAGCAAATAATCCCAGAAATCCACAGGGACGAACTGAGGCTGATGATATAAAATATGCCGAAGAATTGGCCTCAAAAGAGGCAGTAAGTATAAAACGTGATGGCATTATTATTTATACTATTGGTCTGGGAGAAAAAATAAACGAAGTATTTTTAAAAAACATTGCTTCTGAGTCTGACAATTATTTTTTCGCTCCGACTGCAATCAATCTTGAAACAATCTACAAAAATATTTCAGTCGATATATGTAAGGAGGTTCCTGCTAGAATCGAGATTACTTACAAGATATTTGGCGATGTGATATAAATGAAATATATGATTTCTGCCATTATTAAAAAGCTAAGCTATTCTTTTGATTGGCTTCTTTTTGGGGCTTTGTTTTTCATATCGACGGCGGGTATTTTGACTATGAATTCTTTTACTGAGGAGAGTGGTCTGTTTTCTAAACAAATCATTTGGTTTTGTATTTCGGCAGTAGTGCTCTTTGTCACTAGTTTGATAGACTGGAGATTTTTGAGACGGAGCGGTTCAATTATATTTTTATATATTTCTTCTTGCATTATTTTACTCTTTCTATTTGTGGCGGGCTCAATTTTTAAAGGAGCTCAAAGTTGGTTTGATTTTGGGGCTTTTGCTTTTCAGCCGGTAGATTTTGCCAAACTGGTGCTCATACTGCTTTTGGCAAAATACTTTAGTCGTAGACATATCGAAATTGCCAATGTCAGACATATTTTAACTTCTGGGTTTTATACTTTTGTAATTTTTATTTTAGTTTTCTTACAACCTGATTTTGGTTCAGCCATCATAATATTTTTTATTTGGCTCGCGATGGTGCTATTTTCGGGTATATCAAAAAAACATCTTTTGATAGTATTTCTGACCGGCATTCTGGCTTTTGGCGGGCTCTGGTTTTTTGTCTTTAAGGATTACCAGAAACAGAGAATTGTTTCGTTCATAAATCCATTGACTGATATTCGTGGAGCAGGCTACAACGCTTATCAATCAACTATCGCTGTTGGCTCGGGAGAGATTTGGGGTAAAGGGGTAGGTCTCGGCAGTCAGTCAAAATTAAAATTTTTGCCAGAATACGAAACTGATTTTATTTTCGCTGCCTTTAGTGAAGAATGGGGATTTGTCGGAGTAATTTTGATGTTTGGTTTATACGGTATTGTGTTTTGGAGGATTATCCATATCTCTAAAAGGGGAGCTACAAACTTCGAGACTTTTTATGGTTTGGGTTTATTTGCAATGTTTTTTACCCACTTCGTCATTCATGTTGGTATGAATGTTGGACTTATGCCAGTGACGGGGATTACTATGCCATTTATGAGTTACGGAGGTTCTCATATGCTCGCCGAGTTTTTGGGTATTGGAATATTAATGGGCCAATATTCTTATGCTCGAGCAACAAATAAAGAATCTGCCAAAAATGAGATTGTAGGCGTTGTCTAGTGACTCCTAAATTACAAATTATAATTAGATTCACATAAACTTAGACAAAAAAGACCCCGCGCTCTGGCGGGGCCTGTTCAATCTAATACTAAGGGATTCTACTCTCTCCAGAAGCGTAAGCCTCTGTTGAGTTCGCCCATGTGCTTGGGCCCGATAAGACGCGGCAGTTGGGATTCTGCTACCTCCTGCAGTTGGTCGAACTTAATCTGTACTAGATAGCGCAACCATTCGTCGAATCCGCCCAAATTCTCCAGAGTATGCATGCCTGGCATAAAAGTGAAGCCCAAACCTGCTTTCCAGGAAGGTTGAGCGTCACCTTGAGAGTCTGGCTTGTAGGCGAGAGCATTATCCAAAACGCTTATGACCCCCGTCTTCTCCGTCCAGATGTAATTACATGTCCGGAGAGTTGGAATCATTTGTTTCAGGAGCAGGTGCAAGAGGATGTTTGGAGCCCTGTCTCTCTTGATATGAAAGAAACGCATCTTCGTCTTGCAGTTCTCACAGTGCCATGCGAGACATCCGTTATGGTCGACGGAAGCCTCGAATAGATTACCGCAGTACAAGTAATCGAGAGACTCCTCCTCTATCTTTGATCCAACCATTCTTGCAGAGCGTGTTTTCAGAGTTCCGGTATGCACGAAGTGCTCGGCTTCCTCGATACTACTAACGGTTTCCCACACGCATCTCTCCCAATCGTACGTATTGAGTAGGGAAGAGTTACGACGCAGAATTCTTGAGA
>MHWW01000008.1:4342-12637 GCA_001824275.1 Candidatus Zambryskibacteria bacterium RIFOXYC1_FULL_39_10
TGCCTGCAGTTACAGCTGGCTGAAGAATGATGATGTCGTTAGACCTGTCGGTTAGGTCGGTGACGAACTTCTGTTTGCTTTCCATAATCGACTCCTACGCGTCCACCTTTGGGCACGCATCCAGGTTAGATTGTTGATTGTTTATCCACTACGCGACTGTCCAAAAAGGACTCGCATCCAGTAGACCAAGAACTAAACTGGACTCATTTATACTCCTGTTAGCTAATTTGTCAAATAAATTTTTTCAGTTTCCTTTAGCATCTTTTCCAAACTGAAAAAATTTGAGATGGTCTTTTTTACCTCGTCACCAAACTCTTTTTGCTTTTCTGGATGATCTAGAAGATACAAAATAGCTTCAGCAATTTCTTTGGGATTTCGCGGATGAATCAAAATACCATTTTGCATATCACGAATCACCTCTGGTATGCCACCGACGCTGGTAGCGATAATCGGTAACTCGGCCGCACCCGCTTCAAGGATTGCGTAAGGCAGGTTCTCAGTTCTGGAAGGAAGTAAGAAAATATCTGCGCCAAAGAGAAGTTTTTTGGCATCTGGGACAAATCCTAAAAATCTTATACTTCCGCTTATGCCAAGATTTGAAATAAATTTTTCTAAATTTTCTCTTTCTTCACCATCACCAGCTACAGTATAAATTATTTTATCCCTCACATCTTTTGGTAGAAGCGAGATTGCCTTTAGAGCAATATCAATACCTTTATTGTTGTGCAATTCAGAAAGTGAAAACAATATAATTTTTTCGTTTTCTTTGCTAGCTAATATCAAACGAGCTTCATCTATTGGCATTATGTCAAAATCATTAATTCCGTTGTGGATGACACTTATTTTATTTTCTATAAAAGGTAAAAAAGATATATCCCTTTTTGTTTTTTCTGAGACCGCGATAGTTTTGTCACATATCAAAACTGTCAAATAATGGCCTAAATAAAAGATAATTTTGGAAAAGGCAGATCTATTTTGTTCATTAAATGCCCAACCATGACTTGTAAAAATGCATTTAAGAATTGAATGATTGAAAGATTGAAAGATTTTCAAATACAGAATAGTCAGAGAACCTAAAAGACCAATTTTAGAGGAATTAAGATGCACGATATTGGGTTTCTCTTCTTTTATTATTCTTATTAATTCTCTGAAAGTTTTAAAATCTTTTTTTATGTTTATTTCTCTTTCTGAATTTTCAAGAGCTATTGTTTTTATACCTTTTACTAAAAGTTTTTGCATCAATATTGAACCTTCCTTTGTGCCACAAGCCACTAATACCTCAAATTTGTCTTTGGGTAGGGAAGTGGCTAGGTCATAAACATATCTTTGCGCACCTCCAAAATTGCCCTTAGTGATGACATATAATATTTTCTTCTTCTCTTCCATAAGATATTAGATTCTTGCATAAATTGATTAAAATTGCCAGCTGTTGTATGATATTGTTTTAATATGACTATAGCTAGCAAAAAGGAAAGCGCAGTACTATTTATAGGTGATGTGATACTTTTGTATCTTTCGCTCTGGATTGCCTTGGCCCTCCGATATTGGCAGATTCCAACTAGCAATTTATGGGGGCTACACTTTTGGCCGTTTACAATAATTATAGGCGTCTGGATTTTAGTGTTCTTCATTTCCGGCCTTTATGAAAAACATACTTTAATTTTAAAAAGCCGACTGCCTTCTACTGTATTTAATGCCCAAATCGCAAACAGCTTTATTGCAGTGTTGTTTTTCTATTTTATTGGTTATTTCGGTATTACTCCAAAAACAAACCTCTTTATTTATCTTTTAGTTTCTTTTGCTCTTATTCTTCTTTGGAGAATATATGGTGATAGGATCTTGCATCCACTTTCAAAACAAAAGGGCATAATTGTTGGTACGGGGGAAGAGATGAAAGAACTTTTAGAAGAGGTCAACAACAATCCTCGATATGGTCTCCAATTTATTTCTTCAGTCGATCTCAATCGCATTGCTGGAGTTGATTTCCAGAACGAAATTTTGGCGCGAGTATACTCCGAAGAAGTGCAGATAATCGCGATTGACTTAAAGAGCGAAAAAGTGGAGCCGATTTTGCCACACCTTTATAATCTTATTTTTTCCCGAGTAAAGTTTATTGATATGTATAAGATTTATGAGGACCTCTTTGATCGGATTCCGCTTTCGCTCGTTCGTTACAATTGGTTTTTGGAAAATATTTCTACCGAATCAAGAATTACCTATGATGTGGTAAAAAGAATAACTGATATATTCATGTCGTTTACCGTTGGAGTTGTGTCATTAATATTTTATCCTTTGGTTTACATTTTAATTAAGTTTGATGATGGGGGTAGTTTATTTTTTGAACAAGAAAGAATCGGTAAAAATAATAAAATAATTAAAGTTAAAAAATTTAGAACTTTTTCTGATTCCAAAATTACCAAAATAGGCAAATGGCTTCGCAAATTAAGAATAGACGAGTTGCCCCAACTTTGGAGTGTTTTCAAGGGTGATATGTCTATGATTGGCCCAAGACCAGAGATTCCAACACTGGTTAAACATTATGAAGATGAAATTTCGTATTATAATATTCGCCACCTTATCAAGCCTGGACTTTCAGGTTGGGCCCAGCTTTACCACTCTGACCCGCCCAAAATAAATGCTGACAGCGAAAAAACTCGTCGCAAACTCTCTTACGACCTGTATTACATCAAAAATCGCTCACTTATGCTTGACCTCAAAATCGCTCTCAAAACCATCAAAGCTCTGCTTTCGAGGAGTGGGGTGTAATTTGCTCACGAACTTTCCCTAACCTCCTCCCGGCCTCCCCCTTACCTTAAGGGGGAGGTGACTGCTATTCGAGATTGGCGGTAATTTTGAGTTTGACAAAATTGTTTGTATGTTGATAATTACTGTTGGAGGGTTTATGCCTAAATCTGCCAAAGAAATGAAAAAAGAATATGGATCCGGAGGTATTTATCGGATTCATCGAGAGAGGGAAGTGGGAGAAGAACAATTTCAGAGAGAACAATTGATTGATGAACTTGAGACTCAAAATCCAAGCGAAGAAAGAAGAGCTGAGCTCAATTCTCGTCTTCAAGATCAGGCTCGTCGGGAAAATATAGGATATTGATCTAACACCACATCTCAAAAGTGTCTGGGGGAAACTCCAGCACTTTGCTTTTTTAATAATTAAACCAATATTCTAACCCCCTTAATCCCCCTTACTTTAAGGGGGAAACCGCGCAACTCTTTCTAAAATTACAACTAAATTTGAATTTGGCGAACCCTTCCCTTAAAGTAAGGGAAGCGTAGGGATAGGTTAGAAAAAATGGAAGAGAGGTTATAATATCCGTATGGACTCCAAATTTCTCTACAACAATAAATCTTTAAAAGAAAGAAGAAAAGAATTAAGGAATCATCAAACTCCTGCCGAGAAAATTTTGTGGGGTTATATTTCAAAAAACAAAATAAAAAGATTAAGATTCTTAAGACAATATGGAGTTGGACCATATGTAATTGATTTTTATTGCCCGAAAATAAGATTAGGCATTGAGCTCGATGGAAATGTTCACAAAGAAAAAGAAAATAAAATTTATGACAAAGATAGAGAAAAATTTTTAGAAAATTTAGATATTGAAATAATACGGTTTTGGAATGATGATGTTTTAAATAATACAGAAAATGTATTAGATAAATTATTAAACAAAATTGAACAGATGAGTAATAGATAAGTCGTTAGCCCCCTTAAAGTAAGGGGGTTGGGGGGTTAGAAATAAATGAACTAACCTACCCCTAACCCCTCCCTTACTTTAAGGGAGGGGTAAAAGAAAAAAGTGGGATGGGAGAGGTTAGGATTGCAGAAATCGTTTAGATTAGGTAATATCTAACAATATGGCGAAATACAGATTTTGGGCGATTATAATTGTGGCAATAGCGGTGGTTCTTGGCTTTTTTGTATGGAATACACAAAAGGCTGATTCTGCTCGCAAATTTAAATTAGGCCTCGATCTATCAGGTGGCACACATTTAGTTTACAAAGCTGATACTTCGCAAATCCAGAGTGGTGATATTTCTTCAGCGATGGAATCCCTACGTGATACCATTGAAAGACGCATAAACCTTTTTGGAGTTTCTGAACCGATTATTCAAGTTGAGCAGGGCGGAGTTTTTGGAAGCGATAATACTGAACAAAGACTTATAGTTGAATTGCCGGGGGTAACTGATGTAAACGAAGCCATCAAAAGAATTGGCGAGACTCCAATTTTGGAATTTAAACTTTTGTCAAAAGAAAGTGAGGCAAAAATAAATGCAGGTGACGAGACAATTGATGCAACCGATTCTAAGGGAATGTTTTTGGAAACCGGTCTCACCGGTAGAATGCTCCAAAAGGCCAGTATTCAATTTGACCAAAACTTTGCCGGCAAACCCATCATTGGTTTAAAGTTTAACGAAGAAGGTTCGCAACTTTTTGCTAAAATCACTAGAGAAAATGTCGGTAGCGTGCTCGGTATATTCCTCGATGGCAATCTAGTTGAAGCTCCTTACATTAGGGAAGAGATAAGTGGTGGTGAAGCAGTGATTACCGGAGACTTTACGGCGGATGGGGCAAAGCAGGTTGTCCGTGATTTAAACTACGGAGCACTGCCTATGCCTATTTCACTCATCAGCACCGAGACGATTGGTGCGACTTTGGGAGACAAAGCAGTTGATGATAGCGTCAAAGCAGGATTGTATGCTTTTGCGGTGGTAGCTCTGTTTCTCATTATTTGGTATAGATTTCAAGGTTTTGTGGCGGTGCTCGCTTTGGCAATTTACACAATTATAAACCTCGTTTTGTTTAAATTGATTCCAGTTACTTTGACGGCGGCTGGTATTGCTGGATTTATTCTTTCTATTGGCATGGCGGTAGATGCCAATATTTTAATTTTTGAAAGAACCAAAGAAGAATTGAAGAAAGGCAAAAATAGATATGATGCTCTTAAAGAAGGTTTTCATCGAGCTTGGAGTTCTATCCGCGATTCAAATTCGTCTAGTATTATTACGGCCGTTATTTTGTATTACTTCGCTTCTACTCCGGTCATTAAAGGATTTGCACTAGTCTTTTTGATCGGTGTATTGGTCTCAATGTTTTCCGCCATTACTGCATCTCGTACTATATTATTTGCTCTAAGCAAAGAAGAATAAAATCATGACAATAGTTAAATACAGAAAAATATTCTACACATTCTCAACCATTTTAATATTGGCCTCTATCTTCTCAATATTTTTTTGGGGTCTAAATCCTAGCATTGATTTTGCTGGTGGCAGTTTGCTTGATGTCTCTTTCACTGGCGATAAACCAACTAATGATGAGGTAAGCCAGGTTTTGAAAGACTTGGAATTTAAAGACGCATCAGTCAGATCATCTGGTGAAGGTTATATAATTAGACTAAAAGAGATATCACAGACTGAGAAAGATTCTATAGTTGCCAGTCTTTCACTTGGTGGGCAGTATACTCCGACAGAAAAAACATTTAGTACCATTGGACCTGTCTTGGGTAAAGAAGCGCTACAAAAATCATTAATCTCTATATTTTTAGTTTTACTTGCCATCGTACTCTTCATTGCTTTTGCTTTTAGGAAAGTTTCGCGACCAATATCTTCGTGGGTTTATGGAATCGTCACAATACTCGCACTGCTCCACGATGTCTTGGTGCCAACTGGCATCTTTGCAATCTTGGGGCATTTTTATGGATTTGAAGTTGACACTTTATTTGTTACTGCACTTTTGGTGATTCTCGGTTTTTCTGTTCACGACACAATCGTGGTGTTCGATAGGGTCCGCGAGAATCTTCAGAAATATGAAAGTAGTGGCAAAAAACCCGCCCGCCATGACGGCGAGTCGGGCGGGGATTTTGAAACTATAGTGGGTGAGAGTATCAACGAAACATTTGTGCGCTCTATCAACACTTCACTTACCGTACTGCTTGCAGTTCTAGTCCTTTATATTTTTGGCCCGGAGACAATCAAAAATTTCACACTCGCTCTCCTCATCGGTATTTTCATTGGTACTTACTCTTCAATTTTCATTGGCTCTACACTTTTGGTCACTATAAATAATTGGAAAAATAAATAACCTCACCCCAGCCCCTCTCCTGGAGGCAGGAGAGGGGAGAAAAAAGAAGGGCTTGACTTAAAACAACACATTTGGTACTCTGTAAAGAGGAGAGTTCGCAATGATTTGC
This sequence comes from Candidatus Zambryskibacteria bacterium RIFOXYC1_FULL_39_10, assembly GCA_001824275.1. Classification (GTDB taxonomy): domain Bacteria; phylum Patescibacteriota; class Minisyncoccia; order Phycocordibacterales; family WO2-35-19; genus WO2-35-19. The sequence goes on from MHWW01000008.1 coordinate 10,546, forward strand.
AAGAGTGGCTATGATCTAGAAGATAAAATCTTCGATCGCCACTCAAGTGGCGATCGGTTGGTCAAGAAATTCAAAAGGAAAAGAAAGGATTTCAGTGTTGATCTAACTCGTTTGATCAGTGAGTCAAGTTGTATTTACCCCAATACTAAGGTTGGGGAATCGCTATATTGGCTCATCAAGAAAGAGTTGGAAAAACTTGGAGTTGATGCAACCGGGTTTGTGTTTGTATCGGCGATTGATAGTATCACCGATGCAAGACACTTCAGCGATGGAGTGTTTTATCTTCCTTCTGTTCATCAGTTTCCAGTAACTGTGGATGCTTACAACATTGATTCCAAAAGTTTGAATCTTCTGAAGGACTTTTGGATTGATGATTTCAGTGGAGATCGATACAAGATTGCTGATTTCCAGTCCGATTTGTTCCGCCACAAGAATGGCTCGGTGGAGTGGAAGAGAAACAACCAGACTTCAGAAGCAGAAGGTTTCTTGCTGGTTAAGCCTGTCGACTTTCGTCAGCATACTAGGAAGCGAAGGCCGGAGAACCACTTTGTTATCACGCCCCGCGATATAGGAGATCGAGCGGGGAAGAGAGCTTTTGCCAGGATGGTGGCTAGGTACTTTGCGAGCAAGGTTGCCTAGTCAAGGACGAAAAAAGGCTCAACAGAGCCACAAATGAGCCCACTCGCGCGTTGCGCAGGTGGGCTCTTGACTTTTTATACATAATTTGCTATACTATATACAGGTGATTTGCGGTGTTTTTGAAAGTAAAAGCGCTGCATTTATGAACTTTGAAATATGAACTTTGAAACAAGAATCTAAAGGAGATTCACATGAGTATTAAAAAGCTGGTCGCGGAGAAAATCGAAAAAATCCGCAAAATGATTGCGGTGTGGGACAGTCCTGCGACATCGATTGGAGAAAAAGCGGAAGTCGCCAAGGCCGTTATGGTTGGCGATCCGAATTTCTGGATCGAAATCACAAAGAGGGCTTCGGCCCCCAAGCGCAACAAGGTTGCCAAGACCGCCAAAGTTGCTGTCATTCAAACAGCGCCCGAGCCGGTCGCGACTACCACAACAAAGGTGGTCGCGGTTCAGAAGGCGCCCATCTCGACGGCAGTGCGGTCCACGCCGGCCAAGCCGGTTCCGGCCACCGCGCCAGCACGGACACTGAAAGTTCAACCCAAAGTGGCGGGCACGAGTGTTTTTGCGGCCAAGCTCAATGGAGCGGCCAAGGAGGTGGGTCTCGAAAATCACACCCCATTGGGCAGACTCCAGGACCTTCTCAAGACGGATGGGCGGAAAGGTGAGTATTGGAAGGAACTTCGAGAGCTTCTCGGGGTTTGTCTCCAGAAAAAACTGATCCAAGAGGTTTCCGATTGGAAACTTCTCGTCGCCAAAATGAAGAAGAACCTCTTCTTCAGTGGCAAGAAGGGTCAAGCATTTCTGGCTCAATGTCCCAGAGAAGGGGTTGAGGACCTGCTCTTGTCCGATGACGGCCTCTGGAATCTGATTGAGGCTCTCAAAACCGAGGGGGAGATCAACGATAGCACTCCTTTTCACCTCGAGTTCATGCTCGACGCGTGTGCTGTGGTCGGCAAGGAAGCCAAGGAGCTTCTGATTGATTGCAAGCAGGCAGTCAATTACATGAAGCAGATCGGTTTCGTTCCTCGCGACCACTGGCTTGTCCAGAAGGTGGCAGCTATGAAGGCGCCAATCCCTCCTCAGTCAGTGTCTCCTGTTTCCGAGACTTCGGTAAACGAAGCAGCGGTCGACCACAAACTTGACAAAATCCAGCAAGTGGTTGAGACGGCTACAATCGAAGTTCCGGCTGAAAAACCGGAAACTCTCGGTCCTGCGGCTGATGCTCAGTTTGCACAGGCAATGATGTCCGCCGCGGGAGAATTCGACATGCTGGCCGGCATTCCGGACGAGGAGCTCGAAAGGCTCACGACGCCGACTCTCGCAGTCAACTAGTACTTTGGGCCTCAGGCCCACAATCAAGCCCCCGGCGCGCAAGCGACGGGGGCTTTTCATATACCTGAACCCCGCCCGGAGCTTTCCCGAACGCTCGTGCCCCTCCGAACACTGGAGGG